>NZ_JBVJWR010000006.1:90518-375208 GCF_055602235.1 Streptomyces sp. NPDC037410
TTGGGGGGGGTGGGTGATGGGGTTTTTTTTTTGGGGGGGGTACGGCGCCCCCCCCCGCGGGGGGGGGCCCCCACGCCGTACGCGTGCAGCGGGTCGGGTCCGGTCAGGACCTGCTGCCCGAGGCGACCGGGGCCTGAGCGGAAGCGGAGCCCGTACCGGAACCGGAACCGGAAGCCACGACCGGCGTCGGGGCCGGGGCGGCCGCGGCGGCCTTGGCGGCGACCTTGCGCAGGTACAGGTTGTTGAAGACCAGCGCCGCCGCCGTGAGCGAGGCACCGACGATCTGCATGCCGGCCGGGACGACGCCCGTCAGGGCGGAGATCACGAAGGCCGTGATCGGCACGACGTCCATGAAGAGGACGCCGTTGAGCGGGCCGAGGTAGCGGTTGCCGAAGTTCCAGCCGAGGACACCGACGAAGCCGGCGATGACGCTCATGTAGGCGAGCTGGGGCAGGATCGAGCCCACGGCACCGGCCGTCGGGACCGGGACGCCGCCGGCGGCCAGGATGATCGCCGTGATCACGGTGGCGCTGGCGAGGCCGAGGACCGTGGTGATGGCCGTGTACTTGATCGGGGACCAGGTCGGGAAGTAGCTCGCGCCCGAGGTGTAGACGACCCAGCACAGCGCGGCGAAGAGGAGCAGCGCGTCGGCGCCGGCGGTCTTCGGGTCGGCGATCAGCGAGCCGATGTCACCGTCGGAGACGACGAGGATGGTGCCGACGAAGGACATCGCGATGAAGATGAGCGAGAACTTCGGCGGAACGACCTTCTTCAGCACCCAGTTCACCAGGAAGCCCATCATGGGCATGGTCGCCATCATGATCGAGGCGTTGAGCGCGCCCCGCGCACCGATGAGGTCCTGGCCGAAGAAGACGAGGAACTGGAAGCCCGCGAAGCCGGCCGTGCCGAACAGCCAGGCCAGACCGATGCGCTCGCCCTTGAGGCGGAGCCCCGCCCTGCCCTCCCGCATCCGCAGGAAGACCAGGAACATCGCACCGGCGATGGTGTACCGCATCACGGTGAAGGTGAAGGGGTCGATGTGCTGGAGGGTGGAGTCCATCAGGGGGAACATCGCGCCCCAGGACACCGTGGCCAGGAGGCAGAGGAGGACGCCTCGCGTGTACGTGTTCTGACTGTTCATGATTCTTCCTGTCGGGCCTGAGCCGGCCGGGAGTTGAGGGGAGTTCAGGGAGGGGAGGCGGCCGGGTCCCGGATCCGGAGGAGGGGGTACGGGCTCCGGGACCCGGCCACGCTTACGGGGGGCTGTCGGACGTACGGGCGGGGGGGGTCAGACCCCGGCGGACTCCAGCTCGCGGTCCTCCGCGGGCCGGATGTCGAGCAGCGGCAGGACCGACTCCAGGAGCTGGGCGGCCCGGACCTTGCCCGTCGGGCTGTACGGGATGGCCTCGACGGGCACCACGTACGCCGGGAGGCACGGCACCCGGCGGGCGCAGGCGGCGCTGACCGCCCGGTAGCCGCTCTCCTGCCGCTCGGGCGCGACCGGGGTGAAGGGCACGACGAGCACTTCGCCGACGCCGGGGAGGCTGGTGCGCAGGACGGCCGTCTCGCGGACGCAGGGCAGGTCCATCAGATCGGCTTCGAGGCCGAAGATGTTGACGTCGAGCGGCTTGCCCGCCTCGGCCTTCGCCACGCCGTCGTTGCGGCCGGTGAGTTCGAGCCGGCCCGCCTCGTCGACGAGCCCGCTGTCGCCGGTGAGCAGGAAGCGCTGCGTACGGCCGCCGTAGTCGAGGGTCATGAAGTCGGGCTCGCTCGTCGCGTAGCTGTCCATCAGCTGGTAGCTGGCTATCGCGACCCGGCCGCGGCTGCCCTTGGGGAGCGGGCGGTTCTCGGCGTCGAGGACGACGACGGTGTTGCCGGGCATGGGGCGGCCGGAGCGGCAGGGCGCCACGTGCAGCTCCTCGGGACCGATCATGACGTTCACGCCGGTCTCGGTCGTCCCGTAGTAGAGGTGGAGCACCGGACCGAGGCGGTCCCAGGCGTTGTTGATGACCCATCGGTTGAGGTGCCGGCCGCCGGAGAGCACGAAGTGCAGGCGGGAGGTCTTGTGCAGGTGCTCGGAGTTCGGGTGGGCGACGACCCGGGCCAGGACCGGCGGCACCATCAGGGTGGTGGAGACGCCCTCGTCCTGGATGATGCGGATGAGCTCCTCGGCGTCGTCGTGCGGGCCGAGGACGACCGTGCCGCCCAGGGTGAGGAAGATGCGCGCCCAGCCGGGACCGGAGGCGTGGTAGAGCGGCACCGTGACGAGGTGGACGTCCTCTTCGTCGAAGGCGTACTGGTCGACGAGGTCGGCGAAGCGGCGCGCCTCGAAGGAGGTGCGGCGCACGACCATCTTCGGGACGCCGCTCGTGCCGGAGGTGAAGGAGAAGGCCTCGAAGGGCTGCTCCACCGGCTGCGGGTCGCCGGGGGCCGACACGAGGAGGTCGGTGAAGCTGACGGAGACGGTCTGCCCGTCGGGCAGGCCCACCGGCTCGCTGTCGATGAATATGTCGAGTATGTCTCTGCCGCCGGGCCAGCCGCACTCCTCGACGAGGGCCCGGTGCTCCTGCGAGGTGATGACGACGGTCGGCTGCAGCTGGTCGAGCGCGGCGGTGGTCGCGACGGGTCCGGCGCTGTAGTCGAGTCCGACGCAGGGGATGCCGAGGGAGCTGACGGCGGCCATGGAGACCACCAGCTCCCAGCTGTTCTCGGCGAGGAAGACCGCGCGGGCCGGCCGGGTCTCGGGGAGCAGGTCCTGGATGGCGCAGGCCACCCGGCTGACCTTGTCGGCGAAGCTCGCCCAGGTCATGCGGGTCTCGCCGTCGACGACGGCGACGCGCTGGGGCCAGCGGGCGGCGTGCTTGCGAATGTCCGCGATCTTGATCATGGAGGTGCTCTCCTCGAAGTCGGGGGGTGGCGGATCAGCTGGTGACGACTGCTGTCGCGGCGGCCGAGACGGTGGCCGCGGTGGTGCCGGCGGCCGAGACGGCGGCGGCGGCACCGGCGAGCTGCTCGGTGCTGAGGCTCTCGGCGGTCAGGTGGTCGGCCGTGGCCGGCACGGAACCGGTGAAGGCGGCCTGGACGGCGAGTTCGCGGGCGGAGACGGTCGGGTTCCGCAGCGTGTAGATCTCGCAGCCGCTGGAGCGCAGCTCGTCGATCTGACTGAGCGTCCGCTCGCAGAGCTTCTCGCCGGGCACCGTGATCGGGATGCCGGGCGGGTAGGCGATGATGAAGTGCTCGGAGGTGCCCGTGGCCAGGGCCGCGGAGGCGCTCCGGTAGGTGCGCTGGATGGTGCGCAGGGCGTCGAGCAGCCGCAGCAGCGTCGCCTCGTCCACACCGATGTGGATGTGGAAGAGGACGGCGTCGCCGCTCTCCCGGGCCACGTACAGCGCGTACTCGTCGAAGAGCATCCGCCGGAAGTCGGCCGCCGTGATGCCGAGGGCGCTGATGTCGACGAGGACCCGGGTGGGGTCGTCGCTGACGAGCTGCGCGGCGTCCGTGAGGTGGCCGTCGGGGCCGAGCGGGCGGTACGCGGAGAGCCGCGGGTCCGTGGCGAGCTCGACGCGCAGGGTGCGGGCGAGCCCGAGGGACCGGCCGAGGAGCGACTCGCCCTCGGTCTCGGCCTGGAGCCGGGCCAGGTCCAGGCTGGCGAGCACGGGCCAGCTGGGCGAGGTGGTGTGGTGCTGGAACAGGGCCTGCGCGGTGCGCTCCTGGGCCTCGCCGTCGCCGATGAGGTGCAGGTAGGAGCCCTGGCGGAGCGCCGACATCGACTTGTGCGCCGAGTGGGTGACGGCCACGTTCATGGCGAGGCGCGGGTCGGCGGCGCGGAGGGTCTCGACGGCGTGCAGCGCGGTGAGCGGGCGCAGCCGGGGGTGGAAGCGGTGCGCCGCGCCCCAGGCCTCGTCGACGAGGACGGAGACGGTGGGGTGGACGGCGGCGAGCTCGGCGAGGACGGTCGGCAGGTCGTACCGGACGCCGTCGTAGGAGACGGCGGAGAGGACGACGGTGTCGAAGGGCCGGCCCTCGGCGGCGGCCGTCCGGAACATCTCCAGGAGCCGGGGAAGGTCCGCGTACGTCCGGGGGCAGTCGTCGCAGCAGCGCTGCATCGGGGCGTACGCGACCTGGACGCCGAGCGAGTTGAGGGCGAAGTGCACCGACTGGTGGCAGGAGCGGTCCGCGAGGACGCGGGAGCCGGGCTGGGTCAGCGCGGTCAGAGCGACCCGGTTGGCGGTGCTCGTGCCGGCGGAGAGGAAGTAGGTGGCGTCGGCGCCGAAGCTGCGGGCCGCGAGGCGCTGGGCCTCGCGGAGCGGGCCCCGGGGCCGGAAGAAGGAGTCGAGCATCGTGCCGCTGTAGGACACGTCGGCCGCGAGCTGCGCGACGCCGAAGAGCGCCTCGTAGGTCTCCCGCATGTGGGAGTCGCGGATAGACCGGCCGTGCGAGAGCGGCAGCGCGTGGAACGTGGCGATGTCACGTCGGGCGACTGCGAGCACGGCGTCAGCGAGGGGGGTCCTGCCGTCCGGGTAGGCCCCGGGACGAGCCGGCAGTGTCGCCGGCTCCGGAGTGGAGCTGGTGGATGCGGTCATGGACCCATGAAATAAAAACCTTCGCGAAGGTATCAACTATCATCAGCGAGAGTGATGGACGGCCGGGAGGACCCCCCGGCCGACCAGCGGCGATGACAGCCAGTGGCTAGGCGGCCCGGCGCGGCCGGGGCACGAGTTCGCCGCCGCAGTTGGGGCAGACGTCGTCCATCGCGTCGGCACAGGGGACGCAGAAGCTGCACTCGTACGTACAGATCCGCGCGGGCCCGTCCGGCGTCAGGACCGCCGTCTCACAGCGCTCGCACCGGTCACGCATCTCCAGGGCCATGATCGGCTCCCCCTCCTCGTACGACTGAGAACCCCTCCATCGTCCGCGCCCGCGCGACCGGCGGAAACAGGCCGAGGGCCAAAGATCAACAGGATCGGGTCAGCGGGAGAGCCCGGCGGGGGTCGGCGCCTGACCAGGCGCACGGCCCCTGGCGGACCAGTGCCTGACCAGGCGCACGGCCCCCGGCGGGTCAGTGCCTGACCAGGCAGAACGGGTGACCCGCCGGGTCCGCGTAGACCCGCCAGCTCCGCGCGCCCGCCCCGGCGTCGAGCAGCTTCGCCCCGGCCGCGAGGACCTGCGCCTCGGCCGCGTCCAGATCTGGGACGCCGAAGTCGAGATGGGACTGCTGGGGGCGCTCCGGGTCCGGCCAGGTCGGCGGGCGGTGATCGGGCACGCCCTGGAAGCAGAGGACGAGACCGCCGGGCGCGTGCAGCGTGGACCAGGCCTCGTCGAGGGACCAGCGCGGGTCGGGCCGATCGACGTCCCCGCCGAGCACGGCCCGGTAGAACACGGCGAGTTCACGGGGCGCGGAACAGTCCAGGACGATGCACTGCAGGTCGGCGATCATGGGCGGATCATAGGCGGGCGGCGGGCGGGCCGGACCGGGCCGGAGCCTCGTCGAGGCGCGCGGCGCCGAGGTCACCCGGCCCGGCGCCCCTCGCCCACCCGGACGGCGGTCGCCCGCACAATCCATCCCCTCCCCGCGCACGTACCCATGACAGGCACTCCGCGGAAGGAGAAGTGGTCATGCATCCGCTGAAGCGTGCGGCTCTCGCGGTGGCCTCCGTCGCCCTCGCGGCGGGCACCGCGGGCATCGCCGCGGGCCCCGCCTTCGCCGGACAGCCCAACCAGTCCTGCGAAGAGCAGCCCGTCCGCCCGGGTCAGTCCCAGTCGGCCCCCGGTTCCGCCTTCAACCCCGACGGCGTCGCCGGGACCCGCTACGCCGGCGAACAGCCGCAGAACTCCGTCAACCCCCACTCTGTGTCCCAGTACGACGTGGCCTGCCTCCAGGTCTCGACGCACTGACACCCCCGCCCTGAAGCGGCCTCGGCCTGAACGAGGAGGCGGCCGGCCGCTTCTACTCGGCCCGGACCCGGCGGGACTGCGTGCGGACCGCGCCCATGCTCGCCGCGATCACGAGGGCGATCGCGAGGCCGTCGGTCAGCGACAGGGCCTGGCTGAGGACCAGGAAGCCGGCCGTCGCCGCGATCGCCGGTTCCAGGCTCATCAGGACCGCGAACGTCGGCGCGGGCAGGCGGCGCAGGGCGAGGAGTTCCAGGGTGTACGGGAGGACCGAGGACATCAGCGCGACGGCGAGGCCCAGGCCGATCGTCGACGGCACGAGGAGCTTGTCGCCCGCCTCCGCGATGCCGAGCGGCAGGCTGAGGAC
This sequence comes from Streptomyces sp. NPDC037410, assembly GCF_055602235.1. Taxonomy (NCBI): domain Bacteria; kingdom Bacillati; phylum Actinomycetota; class Actinomycetes; order Kitasatosporales; family Streptomycetaceae; genus Streptomyces; species Streptomyces sp. NPDC037410. Next base: position 96,778 of record NZ_JBVJWR010000006.1, read on the forward strand.
GGCGCCGAAGGCCATGGCGAGCGCGAGCCCGTCCGCCTGCGGGAAACGGCGGCCCGTACGCGCGCTGAAGACGATGTACGTGGCCCACATCGCGCCCGCCCCGAGCGCGAAAGCCGCGCCGGCCGGGTCCAGGCGGTCGAAGCCGCCGCCCCCGAGGAGGACGACACCACCGAGGGCGAGCCCGGCCCACAGGAGGTTCATCAGCCGCCGCGAGGCGACCACGGAGAGGATCAGCGGGCCGAGGACCTCCAGGGTCACGGCGGCGCCCAGCGGGATCCGGTCGGCGGCCTGGTAGAAGAGGATGTTCATCCCGGACATGGCGGTGCCGAAGGCGACGACCGTCCCCCAGTCGGCGCGGCCGTAGCCGCGGACCTTGGGCCGGCAGACGATCAGCAGGACGGCGGCGGCGAGCACGAGCCGCAGGGTGACGACCCCGAGCGCGCCCGCGCGGGGCATGAGCAGGACGGCGACGGCGGAGCCGAACTGCACGGAGAGCCCTCCGGCGACGACGAGCGCGACGGGCCCGAGCCGATGACCGGCCGCCGCCCCCGACGCCACCACGGGAGCCGTGACCGCTGCCGGGGCCGCCTCCTTGACCGGACTGTCCACCGACGACTCCTTCACCCACGCTAGTTCACTGAACTGGACTCGAAGTCCAGAATAATGCACCCCCGTCGGGTCCACACCCGGATAGCCCCGCCATCCCCTCCCACGCTACGAGCCCCCGCGCGGCGCCGGAAATGCCGATTGTGCTGCGGTTATGCTCCGGACGCATGAGCATCGAGCTACGCCACCTCCGCTGCTTCCTCGCCATCGCCGAGGAATCCAGCCTCACCAGGGCGGCCGCCCGGCTCCACCTCACCCAGCCCGCCGTCTCCCGCACGCTCGCCGCCCTGGAACAGCACCTCGGCGCCCGGCTCGTCGACCGCTCCACCCACCACCTCGCGCTCACCGCCGAAGGCCGCGCCTTCCAGGACCGGGCCGCCGCCGCCCTCGCCGCCTTCGAGGCCGCCGTCGACCCGGCGCGCCTGCGCCACCGCCCCCTGCGCCTCGGGCACGCCTGGTCGGCCTTCGGCCCGTACACCACTCCCCTGCTCCGGCGCTGGCAGCGCGCCCACCCCGAGACCCCGCTCGAACTCCTCCGCATCGACGACCGCACCGCCGGCCTCGCCCGCGGCGAGGTGGACGCGGCGCTGCTGCGCGGGACCGTCGAGGCACCCGGCCTCGCCACGGCGGAACTCACCACCGAGGAGCGGGTCGCCGCGCTCCCCGCCGACAGCCCGCTCGCCGGCCGCCCCCGGCTCACCCTCGACGACCTCGCGGGCGAGACCGTCGTCCTCAACACGGTCTCGGGCACGACGACCCTCGCGCTCTGGCCCGCCACCGCCCGCCCCCCGGCCACCCTCACCGTCGCCAACACCGACGACTGGCTCACGGCGATCGCCGCCGGCCGGGGCATCGGCGTCTCCGCCGCCTCCACGGCCGCCCTCCACCCCCACCCGGGCGTCACCTACCGCCCCCTCCCGGACGCGCCCCCGCTCCCGGTGCTCCTCGCCTGGCGGGACGCCTTCCCGCACCCGGCGACCGGGGCGCTCGTCGCGATGGCGCGGGAGATCGTCAGCGGGGGGTGACCGGTCAATTCGCTTGCGAGCGCCCGGACCGGCCACGACAGGATGCCCCGATGAACATGAACAGCGAAGACATCGTGGCCGAGGTCATCGAGCGGGAGCTGCAGTTGATGAGCCCGGCCGTGCGGGCGTCCGTGGCCCTGTCGGACGCGCTCCTCGATCCGGAGTTCACGGAGGTGGGCGCCTCGGGGCGCAGGTGGGACCGGCAGTCGATGCTCTCGTCGATGCCGGTCATGCAGGGTGCGGCCGACGAGGGCCCGCAGTACGTCCCCACGGGGATGACCGGCACCGTCCTCGCGCCGGGGGTCGTGCACCTGACGTTCGAGACCGTCCTCGACGGCAGGCGGGCCCGGAGGAGTTCGATCTGGCGGAAGCTGGATGACGCGTCCGGCTGGCGGATGTACTACCACCAGGCCACGCCCGTACCCGACGCGTGAGGCGGTGATCAGCGGGCCGACGACCGGGCGAGGCGCAGCAGGCCGGCGCGCATGCGGTCTTCGCCCAGTTCCGGCAGGAGTGCCGCGACGTGGTCCGCCGCGACGGCGGCGAGCAGGGCGTGGGCGGCGTGGTCGGGGTCGGGTGCGGCGGCGAGCAGGATCGCCGCGTGCCGGTGCCAGAACCGGTACGCCCCGATCCTGTAGCGGGCGCCGGGAGTCGCGGTCTCGGACATCCGGACCAGCGCCAGGTGCTCAAGCAGATAGTCGAAGTAGGCGTCGAGGAACGCGGCCAGGCGCTCCTCGTCCGGCGCCCCGGGGCCGAGCGGGGGCGGCCCGTGCAGGATCGCCTCCTGCAGGACGCGTTCGCGGGCGTCGAGCAGCGCGGCGGCGAGCCCCGCCTTGTCGCCGAACCGGCGGAACAGCGTGCCCTTGCCGACACCGGCGGCGGCGGCGATCTGGTCCATGGACACCGCCTCGACGCCCTGCTCGGCGAACAGCCTGGCGGCGGCCTCCAGTACCGCGACCCGGTTCCGGGCCGCGTCCGCGCGCTCCTTGGGCGGCGGCGTCCGCAGCAGTTCCAGCGGCATTGCAGAACCGGACCGCAGTCCGCTATCGTCATGAGCCATAAGAGGACTGTAGTCCGATTCTCTGGAGGCAGTGGCATGACCGCACTCATCACGCGTGACGAGCTGGAAGCGGCGATCAAGGCCGGGACCGTGACCGTCATCGACGCACTCGGCGGCGAGTACTACGCCCAGCAGCACCTCCCCGGCGCCCTCGCGCTGGTCCTGGCCGACGTCGACGCCCAGGCGCCCACCCTGCTCCCCGACCTCGACGCCGCGATCGTCACGTACTGCTCGAACCCGGCGTGCCCCAACAGCGGACAGGTCGCCGACCGGCTCACCGCCCTCGGCTACACCCACGTCCGCAAGTACCGCGAGGGCATCCAGGACTGGGTCGAGGCGGGCCTCCCGGTCGAATCCGCCTGACCGCCACCCCTGGGCGAGGACTCCGCACGGAGCCCTCGCCCCCTTCGCGTCAGAGCGCCGGCGGGCCCAGCCCCTCCTCCAACCCCTCCGCCAGCACCTCCGCCAAGTGCCGCCCCCGCATGTCCGTCAGGTCGCCGATCTGAGTCCTGCACGAGAAGCCGTCCGCCAGGACCACCGCATCCCCGGCAGCCCTCAACGCGGGCAGGAGCTGGTCCTCCGCGCAGGTCACCGAGACCTCGTAATGGCCCGGTTCGAAGCCGAAGTTGCCCGCAAGGCCGCAGCAGCCGCCCGCCAAGTCGCCCGTCAGGCCCGCCCGTTCACGGAGGCGGCGGTCCGCCGTGTCGCCCAGGACCGCGTGCTGGTGGCAGTGGGTCTGGCCGGTGACCGGGCGGTCGAGGCGGGGCGGGGTCCAGTCGGGGGCCAGCTCCTCCAGGGCCTCCGCGAAGGTGCGGACCGCCCCCGCGAGCCGCGCCGCGCGCGGATCGTCGCCCATCAGCTCGGGCAGGTCCGTGCGGAGGGTCGCCGCGCAGGAGGGTTCGAGGACGACCACCGGGCCCGCCACCTCCCCCCTCACGTCCCCCATCACGTCCAACGTCCGCCGCATCACCTTCCGCGCCGCCCCCAGCTGCCCCGTCGACACGTACGTGAGCCCGCAGCAGACCCGCCCGGGCGGCAGGTCCACCCCCAGGCCCGCGTCCTCCAGGACGCGGACCGCCGCCTCGCCCACCTCCGGCGCCAGGAAGTTCGTGAAGGTGTCCGGCCACAGGGTGAGCGACGGCGGGCGGGTCGAGGCGCGTTGGGCGAACCAGTACGCGAAGGACCGTTCCGCGATCCTCGGCATCGTCCGCTCGGGCGTGACCCCGGCGAGGCGCGCCGCGAACGGCAGCCGCATCGCCGTGTTCAGGCCGCGCCCGAAGTGCGCCAGCCATCCCGGCAGGCGGCCCATCGTCCAGTGGGAGCGCGGGCGACGCCACAGACCTCCCAGACCGGCGTAGTGCCGGTCGAGGAACTCCGCCTTGTACGCGGCCATGTCGACGCCCACCGGGCAGTCGCTCCGGCAGCCCTTGCACGACAGGCACAGGTCGAGCGCCTCCCGCACCTCCTCCGAGCGCCAGCCGTCCGTGATCACCTCACCGAGCGCCATCTCGTGCAGGAGCCGCGCCCGCCCCCGGGTGGAGTGCTTCTCCTCCCCCGTCGCCCGATACGAGGGGCACATCACCTCCGGCCCCGAACTCTTCCCCGCCACCCGGCACTTGGCCACCCCCACGCACCGCGCGGCAGACCTCCCCAACTCCGCTCCGACCCCGGCTCCCGCCCCCACCACCGGCAGCAGCCCCTCGAAGCGCAGCCCCTCGTCCAGCCGCCGCGGCCGCACCAGCATCCCCGGGTTCAAGCCCCCGTCCGGGTCCCACACGTCCTTGACCGCGCCGAAGAGGCCGACCAGCTCCTCCCCGTACATCCTCGGCAGCAGCTCGGCCCGCGCCTGCCCGTCGCCGTGCTCCCCGGACAGGGATCCGCCATGGGCGACCACGAGGTCGGCGACCGCCTCCGAGAACCGCCGGAAGTCCCGTACGCCCTCCGCACTCCACCAGTCGAAGTCGATCCGCACGTGCACGCACCCGTCCCCGAAGTGCCCGTACGGGATCCCCCGGAGGCCGAACTCCGCAAGGAGTGACCGGAATTCACGGAGGTACGCGCCGAGCCGCGCCGGCGGCACCGCGCAGTCCTCCCAGCCGGGCCAGGCGTCCCCGCCCCCCGGCATCCGGGTCGCCGTCCCCGCCGCGTCCTCCCGGATCCGCCACAGCGCCCGCTGCCCGGCCGCCTCCCGCACCACGGCCGCGTCGACCGCGTCCGCCGCCCGGACCAGCTCACGGGCCGCGCCGTCACCGTCCACCTCGCAGAACAGCCACGCCCCACCTTTCGGCAGCCCCTCCGCGCCACCCTTCGGCAGCCCCTCCGCGCCACCCCGCACCAGGTCCGCCGCCATGCCCTCCACGGTCAGCGGCCTGTACGGGAGCAGCCCGGCCGCGGCCTCCGCCGCCGCGCTCTCGTCCGCGTATCCGAGGACCACGAGTACGGGCTCGGCCGGCAGCGGGACGAGCGCGACCGTCGCCTCCGTCACCACCCCGAGCGTGCCCTCGCTGCCGCAGAAGGAGCGGGCCACGTCGACGCCCCGCTCGGGAAGCAGCGCGTCGAGGGCGTACCCGGAGATCCGGCGCGGCAGCCCGGCCGGGTAGCCCGTACGGAGGAGGGCCAGATTCCGCTCGACGAGGTCCAGGAGACCCGCCGGGGCGCCCTCCCCGCCCCTCCCCAGCGTCAACCTCTCTCCCCGGTACGTCACCACATCCAGCGAGCGCACGTTGTCCGCCGTGGTCCCCCACGCGACCGAGTGCGCCCCGCAGGCGTTGTTGCCGATCATTCCGCCGAGGGTGCAGCGGCTGTGCGTGGACGGATCGGGGCCGAAGGTCAGCCCGTACGGCCGGGCGGCCTCCCGCAGCCGGTCCAGGACGAGGCCCGGCCGGACGACGGCGATACGGGAAGACGGGTCCAGGGAGACGATCCCGTCCATGTGCCGTGTGAGGTCGAGCACGACGCCGGTGCCGGTCGCCTGGCCTCCGATGGAGGTCCCGGCACCCCTCGCGACGACCGGCGTGATGCCGTGCGCGCGGCACACCTCCAGGGCGGCCGCGATGTCGTCGGCGTCGCGCGGCGCGACCGTACCGGCTGGTACACGGCGGTAGTTGGAGGCGTCCATCGTCGCGAGCGCCCTCGCGGTGACGGAGAAATCGACGTCTCCGGCGACCGCGGCGCGCAGGTCGGCGGCGAGTCCGGACGGGTCTTCGTCGTGTCTTCCCACAACGCCAGGATGTCCCACGTTTCGTCTCATCGGGCGGACATCCGGCGACCGGCGCCTCCCCGACCCGATACTCTCCGCCTCGTGGCTGAGATCCAGATTCCCGCTGACATCAAGCCCGCCGACGGCCGTTTCGGCGCGGGCCCCTCCAAGGTGCGTACGGAGGCGCTGGACGCCCTGGCCGCCACCGGCACCTCCCTCCTCGGCACGTCCCACCGCCAGGCTCCGGTCAAGAACCTGGTCGGCGAGGTACGTGCCGGCATCTCCGACCTCTTCTCGCTGCCCGAGGGCTACGAGGTGATCCTGGGCAACGGCGGCTCCACCGCCTTCTGGGACGTCGCGACCCACGGTCTCATCGAGAACAAGTCGCAGCACCTCACCTTCGGCGAGTTCTCCTCCAAGTTCGCGAAGGCCGCCAAGCTGGCTCCCTGGCTTGCCGAGCCGACCGTGGTCTCCTCCGAGCCGGGCACCCACCCGGAGCCGGTGGCCGAGGCGGGCGTCGACGTCTACGCGTACACGCACAACGAGACCTCCACCGGTGTCGCCGCCCCGATCAAGCGGGTCGCGGGCGCCGACGAGGGCGCGCTCGTCCTGGTCGACGCGACCTCCGGCGCGGGCGGCCTCCCGGTCGACATCACCGAGACGGACGTCTACTACTTCGCCCCGCAGAAGTCCTTCGCCGCCGAGGGCGGCCTGTGGCTCGCGGCGTTCTCCCCGGCCGCCCTGGAGCGGGCGCAGAAGATCCACGGTTCGGGCCGTCACGTCCCCGAGTTCTTCTCCCTCCCCACGGCGATCGACAACTCGCTGAAGAACCAGACGTACAACACCCCGGCGCTCTCGACCCTCTTCCTGCTCAACGAGCAGCTGAAGTGGATCAACGGCCAGGGCGGTCTGGACTGGGCCGTGGCCCGGACGAAGGAGTCCTCGGACGCCCTCTACACGTGGGCCGAGGAGTCGAAGTACGCGACCCCGTTCGTCACCGACCCGGCGAAGCGCTCGCAGGTCATCGGCACGATCGACTTCGCGGACGAGATCGACGCGGCGGCGGTCGCGAAGGTGCTGCGCGCCAACGGCATCGTGGACACCGAGCCGTACCGCAAGCTGGGCCGCAACCAGCTGCGGATCGCGATGTTCCCGGCGATCGACCCGGCGGACGTGCGGGCGCTCACGGCCTGCATCGACTACGTCATCGGTCAGCTGTAACAGCCTGATCAGCTGGTACGAGGGGCCCCGCACCGGTCGCGACCGGTGCGGGGCCCTTCGCGTACGCGTCAGCGGCGCTGGTGGCGGCGCAGGGCTCAGCCCTTGCGGAACAGCCGCTTCAAGCCGACCACGAGGACCGTGGCGCCCGCGAGGACGAGGAAGCCGGTGGTGGCGCTCCCCTGACCGTCCTGCTTGTCCTGCCCCGCCGGGGCCTTCGGCGCGCCCGGCGTCCGCGCGGTCGGCGAGTCCGAGGGGTGCTCCGCTTCCCGCTCGACCCGCACCACCCGGCTGTTCTTCCCCTCCGAGCCGAACATGAAGGCCGAGCCGTCCGGCGTGTACGTCACGGACTCCGCCTGGCCCTGGAAGGGGGCGCCGATCGCCGTGCCGTCGTCGCCGAGGCGGCCGTCCTTCCAGGCGTACTCCCTGGCCGTGAAGTAGCCGCGCAGGACGAGCCGGCCGCCGTCCGGCGAGAACGCGCCGTCCGTCACCCAGGGGACCTCCCCGACGCGCCGGAAGACGTTCGTGCCGGACGAGGAGAGCCGCTCGGGGCCCGCGTACAGGCCGCCGCCGTCCTCGTTCTTGCTCGCGATGTACACCCGGCCGGTCTTCGGATGGACCATCAGGGCCTCGGCGTTGCGGGCCCCGTCGGCGTACTTCACGACGTACTGCTTCGCCGTGACGGTCTGGTCCTTGAGGGTCTCCGGCTCGTGGAAGCGGTAGATCCAGACGTGGTCCCAGGAGCCGTCGAGGTTGTCGCCGATGTCGCCGACGTAGATGTCGCCGTCCGGGCCGACGGAGATCCCCTCCATGTCACGGGGGGTGCCGACGCCGGCCATGGTGAGGGTGGCGACGGTCTTTCCCGTACGGGAGTCGACGCCGTAGATCAGGGGCGCGTCCTGGTCGTTGTGCGTCCAGTAGATCCCGGGGTGGGCCCGGCTCGCGGCGAGGCCGCTGGACTCGGTGATCCGGGGGTCCTGGATCGTGAAGTCCCGGTCGGGTTCCTGCCCTTCGGCACGGGCATGACCGGCCGGAAGCAGCACCAGGGCGGCGGCCGCGCCGAGGGCGCACAGAGCAGATCGCATGGATCAAGCCTGCCACGACGGCCCGGAAACCCGGCCGACCGGCGGCCGGAGGCCGCCGTGCCGGACCGCGCGGGCCGCGGGAAGCCCGGCCGACCAGCACCGGGGCCACCGGGGCCGGCCCCGCGCGCCCTGCCGGAAACCTGTTTGACCTGCCCCTAAGCCGCTGTCATGGTCGCGCCCATGCCCACCTTCCCCGCCCCCGACGGCACCCTCCTCGCGTACCACGCCTCCGGTTCCGGCGCCCCGCTGGTCTGCCTGCCCGGCGGGCCCATGCAGGACTCCGCCTATCTGGGTGACCTCGGCGGGCTCGACGCCCACCGCACCCTGATCCGCCTCGACCTGCGGGGCACCGGCGCCTCCGCGGTGCCGGAGGACCCGGCCTCGTACCGCTGCGACCGGCAGGTCGAAGACGTCGAGGCGCTGCGCGCGCACCTGGGGCTGGACACGATCGACCTCCTCGGGCACTCGGCGGGCGCCAACCTGGCCGCGCTGTACACGGCCCGCCACCCGGAGCGGGCGGCCCGTCTGGTCCTCCTCACCCCGGGCACGGCGGCCGTCGGGCTCGACACGAGCGGGGAGGAGCGGCTCGCGGCGGCGCGGCGACCGTGGCGGGAGCGGGAGCCGTGGTTCGGTCCGGCGTACGCGGCGCTCCGGGAGCTGGCGGCGGGGCGCGGTTCGGCGGAGACCTTCCAGGCGGTGGCGCCGTTCTTCCACGGGACCTGGGACGAGGCGGCACGGGAGCGGCACGCCGAGAGCCACCGGCGGCGGAACGGGGAGGCCGCGGGGGCCTACGCCGGCGAGGGCGCCTTCGAACCGGCGGCCACGCGCGCGGCGTTCGCGGACTTCGGCCGCCCGGTGCTCGTCGTGGCCGGGGAGGGCGACGCGAACACGCCGGTGCCGACGGCCACCGCGTACGCGGAGCTGTTCCCGAAGGCGGAGCTCGCGGTCCTGGCGGGGGCGGGGCACTTCCCGTGGCACGACGACGCGGAACGGCTCGCGGCGACGGTCGCCGCCTTCCTGAGGTAGTAGCGGCCGCCGGTGTCCCGGAGGCCGATCGCTGGTGTCCCGGATCACGTCGCCGCTCCGGGACACCGTCCGCGATGATGTGACCATGCGTTTTCTGTTCGTCGGCGACAGCATGACCATCGGACGCGCCGGCGACTGGACCTGGCGCCACCGCATGTGGGAGCACCTGGAGGCCACGCTTCCGGGCGGGTACGAGATCGTCGGCCCGCGCTCCGGCCTGTACGACCCCGCCGCCGACGCGCCGTCGTCGGAGGCGTACGCCGACCCCGCGTTCCCCGCCGACGCCCGGCGGCACCTGGCCGGCTGGGGCGAGGGCTGGCTGCACATGGCGCCGTTGATCGGCGAGACGGTCATGACGACCGGGGCGGACGTCCTCCTGATCTCCCTCGGCCTGATCGACCTGGGCTGGTACACGAACAGCGACCAGACCGAGGAGAACGTCCGGGCGTTCGTCGCGGCGGCCCGGGCGGCGAACCCGCACGTGCGGGCCGTCCTCCTGCCGGTCATCCCGAACGTCCGCGCCGGGTACGACGCCCCGTTCGCCGCCGAGTGCGCCCGCTTCAACGAGCTCCTCGCGAAGGCGGTCGCCGACCTGGACACGGCCGCCTCGCCCCTCCTCCTCGCGACGATCCCGGAGTCGTACGACCTGGAGGCGGACACCTACGACGGCACGCACCCCGGCCCGAGCGGCGAGCGCAAGCTGGCCGCCGCCTTCGCCGACGCGATGCACCAGGCGTGGGGCCTGGGCGGCCCCTACCGGGCGTACGGGATCAGGCCGCTCGCGTGAGCCGGTTGGCGAACGTCGACACCGTGTACGTCCCGATGCCGAGGACGACCTCCAGGGCGTTGCGGCGGGTGTAGCCGGCCTTCTCGAAGGCGGCGAGGTCCTCGTCGCTGACCGCGCCGGAGGAGGCGAAGACCTGGAGCGTGAACTTCCGCACGGCAGCGAGGCGTTCGGCGTCGGGGGCGGGCCCGAGGGCGGCCATCTTGGCCTCGTGCATGTCGACGCAGAGGTGGCACTGGTTGCGTTCGGCGACGGTCAGGATGACGGTCTCGCGGGAGTGCGGGTCGAGGGTCGTGGACTCGAAGATCGCGCTGAGCCTGAGGAAGCCGTCGAGGGTCTCCGGCGAGGTCTCCTTGAGGAGGGCGACGGCGGCGGCGGTGCGGGCGGTGTCGAGCGGTGCGGACAAGGCGATTCCCCCAGAGTGGACGGACTAGAATGGACAACATGGTTGACCATGTCGCTGGAGAAAACGTAAACCAGGTTGTCGATATGAGCAAGGGGGTACCCGTGCGCGACACTCCCGGATACGAACTGCCCCTGCTCCTCTTCGGCGGCTTCCGCACCCTCATCGACCGGCTCCACGCCCGCCTCGCCGACGAGGGCCACCCCGAGATGCGCCCCGCCCACGGCTTCGCCATGCAGGCCATCGGCGTCGACGGCGCCACCGCCAGCGACATCGGCCGGCGCCTCGGCGTCTCCAAGCAGGCCGCCGGCAAGACCGTCGACCGGCTCCTCGCCGCCGGCTACGCCGAGCGCGCCGACGACCCCGCCGACGCCCGCCGCAAACTCGTCCGGCTCACCCCGCGCGGGTACGACGCCCTCGCCCGCTCCGCCACGATCTTCGACGACCTGCGGGCGGAATGGATCGCCGCACTCGGCGCGGACCGCGTCCGCGACATGGAGGCGGCCCTGCGGACCGTCGTCCCCGAGGAGACGGCGTTCCGCCTGGACGCCACGAGCTGGCTGGGAACCCCCTGAACAGGGGCACCCGCGGACGACCCGCCGCGAAAGGCTACTGACCGACCACCGACGCCACGGCGATGATCGCGAACATCAGGACGAGAGCGCCGGCCATGATCAGGTTTCGAGTCTTCGGATCCACCCGTCGAGGTTAACCCGAGAGCCCCTCCCGGCCCTCAAGGGGCCAGGCACCGACCGTCTCGTACCGGGGCTGCTCCCCCACCACCCCGCGCACCGGCAGGTTCGACCGGACGAGCGCCAGCTCGGTCACCTGCCACCGCCGCCCCTCGAAGGACGTGAGCTCGTCCACGAACGGGCGGAGGGACACCCCCTCCTCCCGCGCGCGGCCGACCGTCAGGTGCCCCTGGTAGCGCCGGTGCTCGTCCATCGCGACCCCGGCCCGGCGCGCTGCGGCGTCGGACCGCTCGGCGAGGAGCCGCAGCGTCTCCAGATCCCCGGCGACCCCGGCCCACAGCGCCCGCCGCCCGAAGTGCCCGCCCCCGTGCAGCCGCAGCGGGAACGGCGCCGTCCGGTGCGCGGCCCGCTCCATCCGCACCAGCAGCTCCGGCAGCAGCTCCTCCCCGACCTCCCCCATGAAGGCGAGCGTGAGATGCCAGCCGGGCCGCGAAGTCCAGCGGATCCCGTCCGCACCGGGCAGCCGGCGCAACCGGGCGACGACCCCGCCCAGCTGGTCCAGCTGCTCCGACGGCGGCACGACGGCGGCGAAGAGCCTCATAGGAGCAGTGTGGCAGGGGCCGGGGCCGCCGGTCGGGTCAGGAGACCTGCTGGACGGCCTGACCGCCCCAGATCGTCCCCCTGCCGGCCTCGGTCGTCGCGCGGGGCTTGAACGGGACCTTCCAGTCCCCCGTACCGGCGTAGAAGGAGGCGGCACCGGCCGCCGTCCGGGTGTACAGGTCGGGCCGGCCGTCCTTGTTCCCGTCACCGATGCCGACGACGTCGGCGTACACGCCCCAGCCGCCGCCGATCCGCGTGCGCGGCGCGAACGTCCCGTCGCCCCTGCCGAGGTACAGCCAGAGCGTCCCGTCCTTGTCGCGGGCGACGAGATCACCGGCCGGTCCACCGCCGACGTTCCCCACGGCCGTGATCTGGTCGTAGATTCCCCAGCCGAAACCGGTCTTCTTCCGCGGAGCGAACGGAGCCGTGGTGGAACCGGTCGCCTTGTAGAGGTACAGGTCCCCCACCTTGTCGACGGCGACGAGATCGGCCCGCCCGTCGCCCGTCAGATCGCTGCCGCCGGTGAACCGGGTGTACGTGTTCCACCCGCCGCCGATCCGCACCCGGGACTCGTACCCCACACGGGTGTCACTGCCGGTGCCGCGGTGGAGCCAGAGGACCCCGTCCCGGTCGCGGGTGACCAGGTCGGCGGCGTTCGAACCGGCGAGGTCACCGGCGGCCTCCACCTGGTCGTAGACGTTCCAGCCGAGCTGCGTGTTGACGTTGTACTCCCGGGGGACGAGCCGTCCCGCGGCGTCGTCCCAGCGCGTGCCGATCTGCTCCAGATAGCCGTTCGCGGCCCGCGCGACCAGGTCCGGCGCCCCGTCGTCGTCGAAGTCGTGCGCCTTGGGGGAACGGGTGACGGTCAGGGTGCCGGACGTGGTGACCGACGGCATCCCGTTCCACGGCCGGGCGGTGACCTTCCAGTCGTACGCGCCGTTGGCGGCGGGCTCCGGGTCCCAGTTCCCCATCTCGCCGGCCCAGTCGAACCCGAGGGTTCCGTCGGGGTACGCCCCGGTGCCGGACGCGGGTCGGACGACCGTCTGGAAACTCTCCGACGACCCCTGACGCCTCAGCTCGACGGTGAGGTCCGCCCGCGTCGTGGAGAACTTCCAGGCCAGCCGGGCCTTGGCGACTCCGTCCAGATCGACGGTGACCGGAGCGCCACCGGCGTACGCCAGAGGGGTGGCCCCGTCGTTCGGTTCGCCGGTGGAGGCGAACAGCTCGGCCGACGGCTGACCGTCCGCGCCGAGCGCCACCCGGTAGACGCCCGCGCCGTGGGCGGCGGTGGTACCGAGGACGAGGAAGCTGCCGTCGGCGCCCTGTGCGGCGTCCGTGGCGTGGTCGAGGAGCTTGACCGTCGACCCGTCCTTCAGGGAGCGGGCCGAGAAGGCGTGCCACGGGGTGGCGTTCCCGGTGGTGGCGCCCCACACGAACCAGTCGCCCAGGAGCCCGCCGGTGATCTCGGCCGAACCGTCGGGACCGAGCGGCGTGCGCACGACCTCGCTCTGCCCCCGTACCGCCGTGGCAAGGGCCAGCTGGGCGTCCGTCCGCTCCGTCCAGGCCACACGGTTCGGCGAGAGGAAGAAGGCCCACGGCCAGCCGGTCCCCGACAGCTGGTAGCGGCCGGTCTCCCGCCCGGTGGCCAGGTCGACGACCAGATACTCGCCGGAGTCGATCGCGACCGCCGTGCCGGGCACGGCACCGGGCATCCACCCGGGCTCCTTGTACCCGTCGCCCACCACGCGGACGGTCGCCTTCCCGCCGGTGACGTCGATGAGCTTCAGCGTCTGGTGATCGGTCATCAGGAGCGTCGAGCCCACCACGCCGCCGAGCATCCCGGCGGTCTCCGGGCTCGCCGGCAGGTCGAGCGTGACGGGTGCGGCACCCGTCTTCATGTCGTACAGCCGCACGGTCTTGGTGTAGAGGTTCTCGTCCCCGGCGGTGTACGGGTAGTACGCGACCACGACGATGTCCGAGCCCGGAGAGCCGAGAACCTCCTCCCCCACGCCCTTCGGGACGACCTTCGACACCCCGTCGGCGTACCGCGTCCAGCGGGCCGTGCCGTCGACGTCCTCGGACAGGAACCCGGTGGCACCCGCGCTGAGCAGCTCACCCCCCGACGCCAGGAACGGCACCTTGACCGGCGCGGTGGCGGTCCCGGCGGCCGGTGCCACCGCGACGGGGGCGGCCGTGGCCGTGGCCGCGACGAACGGCATCACGGCGGCCACCGCCAGAACGATCCCCACCGACATCGAGACACGGCGCGACAAAGCAGTACGCAAGGTGTGTTCCCTCCCCGAACCCCATGGATACGCCCGCTACGACTCCCCACTCCGCCGGAAGGTTGTACGACCGAGGACGAGGACGGCGGGAGGGGCCGGGGCCGGAGCGGGGGAGGTGGTGTCCGGACGTGAAAGCGTCTTGAACTCGCGCGAAGCGCGGTGAGACGCAGTCCGGACACCACCTCCCCCGCGGAGGCCCCGGCCCCGGGCACACGACCGCACCCAAGCCCAGGCCGCCGCCCACCCAGGGCCCCGCACCCGAGCCCGGGCCGCCGCCCGCCCAAGGGCTACGCCGCTGTCGCCAGCCGCTCCCGCGCCACGAACCGCACCTGCGGGTGCCCGTGATACCAGCGCATCGCGACCTTGAGGCCGCCGACCCGGGCCAGGACGAGGCCCACGACGACCGCCGCGGCGAGCGAGATCGCGCCGCCGGCGACGAAGCCGGCGCGCGCGCCGTACGTGTCGGTGACCCAGCCGAGCAGCGGGGCCCCGATCGGCGTACCGCCCGCGAAGACCATCATGTAGAGGCTCATGACCCGGCCCCGCATGGCGGGATCGGTGGCCAGCTGGACGGCCGAGTTCGCCGTGATGTTCACCGTGAGTCCGAGCAGCCCGATCGGCACGAGCAGCAGCGCGAACAGCCAGAACGCCGGCGACAGGGCGGCGGCGATCTCCAGGACGCCGAAGACGCCCGCTGTGATCACCAGCATCCGCAGCCGGGTCGAGCCGCGGCGGGCCGCGGCGAGGGCGCCGACGAGGGAGCCGGCCGCCATGAGGGTGTTGAGGAGGCCGTACGCGCCGGCGCCGACATGGAAGACGTCGCCGGAGAAGGCGGTGAGCCAGATCGGGAAGTTGAACCCGAAGGTGCCGATGAAGCCGACGAGCACGATCGGCCAGATCAGATCCGGCCGCCCGGCCACGTACCGCAGGCCCTCCCTCAGCTGCCCCTTGCCGCGCGGGGCGCGCTCCACCTTGTGGAGCTCGCTCGTCCGCATGAGCAGGAGGCTCACGAGCGGGGCGATGAAGGACAGGCCGTTGAGGAGAAAGGCCCAGCCACTGCCGACTCCGGCGATGAGGACACCGGCGACGGCGGGTCCGATGAGCCGCGCGGACTGGAAGTTCGCCGAGTTGAGCGAGACGGCGTTACGCAGCTGCTTCGGCCCGACCATCTCGGTGACGAAGGTCTGCCGGGCGGGGTTGTCGACGACGGTCACCATGCCGAGCAGGAACGCGATCAGGTAGACGTGCCAGACCTGGATGGAACCGGAGAGGGTGAGGACGGCGAGCGCGAGCCCGCACAGTCCGAGGGCGGCCTGGCTGACGAGCAGCAGGCGCCGCTTCGGGTAGCGGTCGGCGATGACACCGCCGTACAGCCCGAAGAGCAGCATCGGCAGGAACTGCAGGGCCGTCGTGATGCCGACGGCGGCGGCCGAGCCGGTGAGGCTCAGGACCAGCCAGTCCTGGGTGATCCGGGCCATCCACGTACCGGTGTTGGAGACGATCGCTCCGGTGAAGAACAGCCGGTAGTTCCGGATCCCGAGCGAGGAGAAGGTGTCTCCGAAGAGGCTTCCTCCCCGCCCGCGGGTGTCGGGGGTGGGTTGATGGACGGGTGCGGAGTCTGCTCCGTGTCCCGTACTCAAAGTGCGTCGCCTCCTTGGCGCCTCGGTTACAGGTGGGCGAGCTTCTCCAGGACCGGGGCGGCCGCGCGCAGCTTGGCCCACTCGTCCTCGTCCAGACCCTCGGCGAGGGAGGCCAGCCAGGCGTTCCGCTTGCGGCGGGACTCTTCGAGCATGGCTTCGGCCTGCTCGGTCTGGCTGACCACCTTCTGCCGGCGGTCGTCGGGGTGCGGCTCCAGCCGGACCAGTCCCTTGGCTTCGAGCAGCGCGACGATGCGGGTCATCGACGGCGGCTGGACGTGCTCCTTGCGCGCCAGCTCACCGGGGGTGGCGGAGCCGCAGAGCGCGAGAGTGCCGAGGACCGACATCTCGGTGGGGCTCAGCGACTCGTCGACGCGCTGGTGCTTGAGGCGTCGGCCCAGTCGCATGACGGCGGAGCGGAGCGCGTTCACGGCGGCGGCGTCGTCGGCGGTGCCGTGGGACAGGTCAGGCATGTTCATTAGGCTAACTCATTACTCTGTCTAAATACCAACGAGAACGCGCGGACGTCGCACGGATCACACCCATAAGGCCCACAAGGGTCACAGGGGGCGACAACCGAGGTGTGCGCGGGTCACGCTTCGGCATCCATGTATCACCCAAATGAGTGAGTCGGATCCGGAAAGTGACGCAAAGAGGCACCGCCTGCCCCGACCCTGAACGGCATGGGATCGACAGTGCTCAGCCTGCGCATCGACGGTGAGCTGCTCGACCGGCTCAGGAGTCACGCCGCGAAAAGAGGAATGAGCGTCCAGGACTATGTGGCCCGGACGCTCATTCGCGAGGATTTCGACGAGCGGTTCAAGACCGCCGTCGACGAGACGGAGAAGTTCTACGGCTCACGCGGAGCCGCGACCGACGATCACGTGAGGCCGAGCGCCGGCATCGCGTAGTAGAAGACGAAGACCGCCGACACGACGTACATGGCCACCGGGACCTCACGGCCCCGGCCGGCCGCCAGACGCAGCACGCTGAACGAGATGAAGCCGATGCCGATGCCGTTCGTGATCGAGTACGTGAACGGCATCATCAGCATGGCCAGGAACGCCGGCACCGCGATGGTGTAGTCGGCCCAGTCGATCTCCTTGATCGAACCGGCCAGGATCAGGAAGCCCACCGCGAGCAGCGCGGGGGTCGCCGCCTGCGACGGCACCATGGTCGCGAGCGGCGTGAGGAACAGCGCCACCGAGAACAGCCCGCCGGTCACGACCGAGGCGAGACCCGTACGGGCCCCCTCGCCGACGCCCGCCGTGGACTCCACGAAGCAGGTGGTGGCCGAGGAGGAGGTCGCACCGCCGGAGGCGACGGCCAGGCCGTCGACGAGGAGGACCTTGTTGATGCCGGGGAAGTTGCCGTCCTTGTCGATCAGCTTGGCCTCGTCGCCGACGCCGAGGATCGTGCCCATCGCGTCGAAGAAGCAGGACAGCAGCACGGTGAAGACGAACAGGACGCCGGTGAGGACGCCGACCTTGTCGAAGCCGCCGAAGAGGCTGACCTTGCCGACGAGCCCGAAGTCGGGCGAGGCGACGGGGTTGCCGGGCCACTCGGGGGTGGTGAGGCCCCACGAGGGAACCTTCGCGACCGCGTTGATCACCATGGCCGCGATCGTCATGACGACGATCGAGATCAGGATCGCGCCCGGCACCTTGCGGATGATCAGCGCGAGGGTGAGGAGCGTGCCCAGGATGAAGACGAGGACCGGCCAGCCGGTGAGGTGACCGTCGCCGCCGAGCTGGAGCGGGACGGTGGTGTGCGCGGCGTCGGGGATACGGGAGACGAAGCCCGAGTCGACGAGGCCGATCAGCATGATGAAGAGGCCGATGCCGATCGCGATGCCCTTGCGCAGGCCGACCGGGACGGCGTTCATGACGCGCTCGCGCAGACCGGTGGCGACCAGCAGCATCACCACGATGCCGGCGAGGACGACCATGCCCATGGCGTCCGGCCAGGACATCTTGGGCGCGAGCTGGAGCGCGACGACCGTGTTGACGCCGAGGCCGGCGGCGAGGGCGATCGGCACGTTGCCGATGACACCCATGAGGAGCGTCGTGAACGCCGCCGTGAGGACGGTGGCGGTGACGAGCTGGCCGCTGTCGAGCTGGTGCCCGTACATGTCCTTGGCGCTGCCGAGGATGATCGGGTTCAGCACGATGATGTAGGCCATCGCGAAGAAGGTGGCGAAACCGCCACGGACCTCGCGGGCGACGGTGGAGCCGCGCTCGGAGATCTTGAAGTAGCGGTCGAGGCCGGAGACGGGACCCTGGTCCTGGGGGGTCTCCTGGGGCGTGGCCTTGGCGGTGGCCGTCGAGCTCATGGGGGTTCCTCTTCGGAGGTTCAGAGAAGTCCTTTTTGGCGGTTCATACGAGTGGAACCCGCCAGAGGCAAACCGTTTCAGTATGAACACATGAACGAGCGGGCGTCTATCTCCGCGCGTAGACACAGAAACGGGCGGCCTAAACTGAGCCCATGGCGAAGTGGACACCGAAGCACGAGGCACCCGAGCCCCTCGAAGGGCCGGTCGTCGCCACCATCACCGGCGGAACGATCCTCTGGTTCGTCCTCTTCCTCGCGCAGCTCCCCTTCTACGGCTGGTTCGACGACCGGGGCATCACCTCGTGGATCTGGACCTGCCTGGCCGGCGCGGGCCTCGGCCTGATCGGCATCTGGTACGTACGGAAGCGGGACGCGGCGATCAAGCGACACGCGGCGGCCCAGCAGACGGCCGACGGCGGGGACGCGCAGCCGTAGCCCCTGCGTAAGAGGCCCCCTCTCGGCAGGTGAACGACCGAATCCGGTCGTACCGTCGAAAACATGACTCAGCGGGCGAAGATCGACACGGACGGCGAAGGGACCGGCCCACGGCCCGGACCGGAGACCGACCCACGCACCGGGCCGGCGGAACCGCCCGTCGTCCACCACCCCGCCGGGCTCACCTCCGCCCAGGTCGCCGAACGCGTCGCCCGCGGGGAGGTCAACGACGTCCCCCTGCGCAGCTCCCGCTCGACCACGGACATCGTCCGGGCGAACGTCTTCACCCGCTTCAACGCGATCATCGGCGTGCTCTGGGTGATCATGCTGATCGTCGCGCCGATCCAGGACAGCCTCTTCGGCTTCGTGATCGTCGCCAACACCGGCATCGGCATCGTCCAGGAGCTCCGCGCCAAGAAGACCCTCGACGGGCTCGCCGTCATCGGCGAGGCGAAACCCACCGTCCGGCGGGAGGGCGCGGCCGCCGAGATCTCCACCTCCGAGATCGTCCTGGGCGACCTCATCGAACTCGGCCCGGGCGACAAGGTCGTCGTGGACGGCGAGGTGGCGGAGGCCGACAGCCTGGAGATCGACGAGTCGCTGCTCACGGGCGAGGCCGACCCGGTGGTGAAGAAACCCGGCGACCGGATGATGTCCGGCTCGTTCGTCGTCGCAGGCGGCGGCGCCTTCACCGCCACCAAGGTCGGACGCGAGGCGTACGCGGCGCAGCTCGCCGAGGAGGCGTCCCGCTTCACGCTGGTCCACTCGGAACTGCGTACGGGCATCTCCACCATCCTCAAGTACGTGACGTGGATGATGGTCCCGACCGCGATCGGGCTCGTCATCAGCCAGCTCGTCGTCAAGAACAACGACTTCAAGGAAGCGGTCGCCCGTACGGTCGGCGGCATCGTCCCGATGATCCCGGAGGGCCTCGTCCTCCTCACCTCGGTCGCCTTCGCCGTCGGCGTCATCCGGCTCGGCCGCCGGCAGTGCCTCGTCCAGGAGTTGCCGGCGATCGAGGGCCTGGCCCGGGTCGACGTCGTCTGCCTGGACAAGACGGGCACGCTCACCGAGGGCGGCATGGACGTCACGGCCCTCCACTCCCTCAACGGCAGCGACGAGGGCTACGTCCGCAAAGTACTGGGCGCCCTGGGCGAATCCGACCCGCGCCCGAACGCCTCCCTCCAGGCCATCATCGAGGCCTACCCGGACACGGTGGAGTGGCGCTGCACGGAGAGCCTGCCGTTCTCGTCGGCCCGCAAGTACAGCGGGGCGTCGTTCAGCGAGGGGAACGGCGAGAACTCGACGTGGCTCCTGGGCGCGCCGGACGTCCTCCTCCCCCCGGAGGACCCGACCCTCCCGAAGATCGACCACCTCAACGAACAGGGCCTACGGGTCCTCCTCCTGACCCGTACGACCCACGAACTGGACGACCCCGAACTCACCACCGACACCCACCCCACCGCCCTGATCGTCCTGGAACAACGTCTCCGCCCCGACGCCGCCGACACCCTCGCCTACTTCGCCGACCAGCGGGTCGCCACCAAGGTCATCTCCGGCGACAACGCGGTCGCGGTGGGCGCGGTGGCCGGAAAACTGGACATGCCCGGAGCGGAGAACACGATCGACGCCCGGCAGCTCCCCACCGACCGGGAGGAGATGGCGAAGATACTGGACGAGAACGCGGTCTTCGGCCGGGTCACGCCGCGGCAGAAACGGGAGATGGTGGCGGCGCTGCAGTCCCACGGCCACACGGTCGCGATGACGGGCGACGGCGTGAACGACGTCCTGGCCCTGAAGGACGCGGACATCGGCGTCTCGATGGGCTCGGGCTCGGAGGCGACGAGGGCGGTGGCGCAGATCGTCCTGTTGAACAACAGCTTCGCGAGCCTCCCGTCGGTGGTGGCGGAGGGCCGCCGGGTCATCGGCAACATCACGCGCGTCGCCACGCTCTTCCTCACGAAGACGGTCTACTCGGTCCTCCTGGCGATCCTGGTGGCCGTCTCCCAGGTGGAGTACCCCTTCCTCCCCCGCCACCTGACCCTGCTCTCCACCCTCACGATCGGCGTCCCGGCCTTCTTCCTCGCGCTGGCCCCCAACACGGAACGCGCGAAGCCGAACTTCGTACGCCGGGTGATGCGGTACGCGATCCCCGGCGGCGCCATCGCGGCGGCGGCCACCTTCACGACGTACCTCCTGGCCCGCCACTACTACACGGGCACGGACGCCCTGGGCGCCGAGACGAGCGCGGCCACCCTCACCCTCTTCCTCGTCTCGATGTGGGTCCTGGCGATCATCGCCCGCCCCTACACCTGGTGGCGCCTCACCCTGGTGGCGGCGATGGGAGGAGCCTTCCTCCTGGTCCTGATCGTCCCCTGGCTCCAGAACTTCTTCGCCCTGAAACTGGTGGGCGTGACGATGCCCTGGACAGCGGTAGCCATCGCGGCAGCGGGCTGCCTCCTCCTGGAACTGGCCTGGCGCTGGGTGGACCGAAGGTTCCCGGCGTAGGGGCCCGCCGGGCCCGAAACTCAAGGTCCGTGCTTCGGGCGCTGTTCCAGGGAAGGGGATCGGGCCTGGTCTTCAACCCACCCACCCACCCTGCGACTTGACGCAGAGTGGCTGATTTGCCACGCAGTGTCATACGCCTCTAGCCGCACCAGGAGCCGCGTGGGCCCCAGAATTTCACCCACCTCCCGTCCCGTGAGGCCGCCATCGCCGCGTACATCGACCGGCTCCCCGAGGGCAGCGACATCTCGGTGAAGACGCTGGCCAAGCAGACGCCGTACGGCCAGTGCGCCCTGCGCACCGCCCTCAACCGCATCCAGCGGGCCGGTCATCCGCGGCGCGGACGCGAGTGCCTGGAGGGTCGGTGGATCACCCGAACGTGGTTCACCCGAACGCCACGCGACAGCGCCTGGTGGGCCGCCTTCCAGCAAGGTGACGTGCCGCGCGAGACGAAGCCGACCCGTTCCCGGGCTACATCCTGCTCGCCGCCCTGGGCCGTACGAACTCGGCCCTGTCCTCTCGCACGCCGAGTGCCGCGCGCTCACGCCCCTCGACGAGGACGTGTCGATCCGGGCCCGCGCCGCCCTCGGCACCACCGGCCACGCGCCCCGCCTGCTCGTCGGGGACGGCCTCCGCGGGGGACCCGGGCAGCGGGCCGTACGACCGCATCGTGGCCACCTGCGGTGTCCTGGCCATCCCACCGGCCTGGCTCGCCCAGAGCCGGCCCGGCGGCCAGATCCTGGCCACCGTGTGCGGCTGGATGTACTCTTCCGAACTCGCCCGCCTCACCGTCGGCGAGGACGGTACCGCGCACGGCCGACTCCTCGGCGGCCAGATCTCCTTCATGCCGGCCCGCCCCCATGTCCCGCCACCCTTGGGAGTGCTCCCCGATCTCTCTGGCGATGAGGAGGCCGAGACAGCTCTCGGCCCGGACATCCTGGACGACTGGACCACCCGCTTCGTCGCTCAACTCGCCGCGCCTCGCGCGCAACTCGTTCGCCTCTCCTCCGAGGGAGGTGAGGAGCACCCCTTGCTCATCGACGTCACCACCGGGTCGTGGGCCGCGCTGCACCGCGACGGCGACCGCTGGATCGCCCGCCATGGCGGTCCGGACCGCCTCTGGAACCGGATCGAAGACCACGTTGCCCGCTGGCGCCGGGCCGGGGCACCGGGCCTCGACCGCTTCCGGATCACGGTCGCCCCGGAGGCGCAGACGATCACCTGGCCTGAGGGCGGCAGGTGTGGGTGAGGCTTTGGGGTGGGCCGGGTTGGTGAGTTCTGGAACGTCCACCTGGCACGGGCCTGCTCATCGCAGCCCGCACCGCCCCGTAACGGCACCCTGTGAGAAGGACGGACATGCAGCACGAGTACGAAGCCAAGTTCCTGAACGTCGACGTCACCGCCCTCCGGAACAAGCTGGCAGCCCTGGGCGCCACGCAGGCTTTCCCGCGCACCCTCATGACCCGCAAGATCTTCGAGAACGACGCTCTCGACCGCGGGGCATGGCTCCGACTGCGGGACGAGGGCACCCGCTCCACCCTCACCCTCAAGCAGGTCACCGACTCCACCACCATCGACGGCACCACCGAGATCGAGACCGAGGTCGCCGACCCGCACGCGATGGCCGACATCCTTCGCCGTCTCGGCCTCACCGAGGTCCGCTTCGAGGAGAACTACCGCGAGGAGTGGCGCCTGGGCGAGGTCGCCTTCGACTTCGACACCTGGCCCGACCTTCCCACCTTCATCGAAATCGAAGGCCCGGACGAGGCATCCGTCCGCCAGGCCACGGCCCTGCTCGACCTCGACTACAGCGAGGCCCGGTTCGGGAGCGTCGACGAGATCTACAAGAGCGAGGCGGGCCGCGACATCCTCGCCGAGCGCACGCTTCTCTTCGGGTCGGTCGGGTTCTCGGGGTAGACCGGGTCGGTGGGCTTCTGGTGGGATCGCCCTCTTTCCGAGAGTCGCTCCTTCCGGCGGCGCGTCAAGGGCAAGTCGGCTTCGCCGATGGCCTTCGGCCACCCTTGACCCGCCACCTCCAGGAGCGAAAGACCTCTCGGAGGGCGGTCCGGGGGTGGAGGTCCACGCCGGGGCGCCGGGGGCCCGTCCCGCCGTAGGCGGGGAACACCCCCGTGGGTGGGGGCGAGGCCGGGCATCGGCTGGGCGGGTGTCGGCCGCGCGGCTGGGTGGGTGGGGGCTTGGTTCGTAGCGGGTGTGGGTGGGGCCGATTCTGTCTCGTCGGGGTGCGCTGTCGTTGAATGGGGCGGCCCGGCGGCGCTGAGCGGCTGTCCGTGGTCCTTTGGTGGGGCTTCAGGCCCCGCTGGTCGCTCCCGGTGGTGTGTTTCCTGCAGTAACTCAGGCCGGTTGGGTGATGTGCCCCTTTTGGGGCGTCGGTTGAGGGCTGTTACCGGGAGTAGCGTGCAGTTATTCGCGCCTTACCACCCACCGGCAGTGACCAGCGGGGCCTGAAGTCCGACTACCCGACGGCCGTCGGTCGCTAAGCGCCGCCCGGCCGCCCCATTCAACTGCCGCGCACCCCGACGAGACGGAACCGGACCCACCCACCCGCGCCACAAGCCAAGCCCCCACCCACCGGCCCGTCACCCGCTTCACCCACCCCGGATACTGCCCGGGCCCCCCGCGCGGCCCCGCCCCCGGCCGCCCTCCGAGTGTGAAAAGGCGGGCTCCGCCGCCGGGTCAAGGGTGGGCGCAGCCCATCGCGCAGCGACGCCGGAGGCGCCCTTGACGCGGTGGTGGAGGCCGCCAC
Source organism: Streptomyces sp. NPDC037410 (assembly GCF_055602235.1). Taxonomy (NCBI): domain Bacteria; kingdom Bacillati; phylum Actinomycetota; class Actinomycetes; order Kitasatosporales; family Streptomycetaceae; genus Streptomyces; species Streptomyces sp. NPDC037410. The sequence goes on from NZ_JBVJWR010000006.1 coordinate 120,433, forward strand.
ACTCGGAAAGAGGGCGGCCGCACCCGCACCCTCGTTGCCGGGTCAGTCCTGCAGCGTCTCTTCCAGGCGGTTCAGGACGTGGGGCCAGCCGTGGCCCATGCCCTCGTAGGCCTGGCGGCCCATCGGGGAGTCGAGGTCGAAGCCCGCGTGGGTGAGGACCAGGCGGGTGCCCTCGCCCTCCGGGTGGAGCGTCCAGGTGATGGTGGTGTCGAGCGTGCCCTCGGCGAAGCGGTAGGCGAGCAGTCGCTCTTCGTCCACCGCGGTCACCTCGCAGGGCTGCTGCCCGAAGTTGCCCATGTCGAGGGTGAAGCGGTGCCCCACGACGGGCCTGACGTCGCCGGCCGCCCACCAGCGGGCGTGCAGGTCCGGGTCCGTCAGGGCCTTCCACACCGCCGCCGGTGCGTGGGGCAGGAACTTCTCGCAGGTGATCGTGGAGTTCTCGGTGTTCTCGGTCATCGTTCCGCTTCCTCGTCCAGGAGATCGGCCAGCGCGTCCAGGCGCTGCTTCCAGTAGTGCTCGAACGGATGCAGCCACTCGCTCACCTCGGCCAGCCGGGCCGGTTCGAGGTGGTAGAAGCGGTGCCGTCCGCGCGGCTCCTCGCGTACGAGTCCCGCCGTACGGAGCACCGCCAGGTGCTCGGAGACCGCCGGCCTCCCGAGCTCGAACATCCCGGCCAGCTCGCCCGTGGAGCGAGGGCCTTCCCTCAGCGTTTCGAGCAGTTTGCGGCGTACCGGGTTGGCCAGCACGCCGAAGACGTCGTCGGTCGCCATGCCCCCACGATACGTCGGGAATTTCCGACGCGTCAAAGATTTCCGACGCGTTCCCCCCGATCCATTGGGTGAAATCACTCTCCGTACATTCATTCCCCCCTTCATCCGGGGGAGATGTCACGCAACGCGACCGCTCTCCCGAAGGAACCCCATGCCCCCCATGACCCTCAGATCAGCCGTCAGCCTCCTCTGCGCCCCCGCGCTCGTCGCCGCCGCGCTCACCGTCACCGCCGCGGGGCCCGCCTCCGCGGCCGCCACCTGTTTCGAAGCCGCCGCCACCGTCACCGGCACCGTCGGCACCCCGGGTGACGACGTCATCATCGGCACGTCCGGCAACGACGTCATCGACGGCAAGGGCGGCAACGACCGGATCTGCGGCCTGGGCGGCAACGACTCCATCCACGGCGGGGACGGCGACGACCGCATCTCGGGCGGCACCGGCGACGACCGGGTCTTCGGGGACGCCGGTAACGACGAGATCGTCGGCGACGTGCGCGCGTACACCGGCGACGTCATCGGCTCCACCGGCCGGGACTATCTCGACGGCGGGACCGGCGACGACTTCCTGCTCGGGGACAACGCCGCCATCCAGGGCACCGCCTCCGGCGCCTCCCCCGACGTCCTCGTCGGCGGGGTCGGCGAGGACGTCCTCTACGGGGACGACTACGCCGACCACGCCGACGGCGGCGCCCCGGACCGGATCATCGGCGGCGACGGGGAGGACGTCATCGTCGGGGACTCCGTCGGCTACCTCTCCGCGTCGGGTGCCGGGGACGACGTCCTGCTCGAAGGCCCCGGCACCCTCGGCGACGTCACGGGAGACAGCTTCGCCGGGTTCGGCCCCGCGACCGGGGCCGGCGGCGACGACCTGATCGACCTGGGGACGGACGGCGCGTTCGGCGCCGTCGGCGACCACACGGCCGGCGGCACCGCGGTCGGCTCAGGCAACGACCGGATCATCGGCGGCACCACCGGCGAGATCATCCTCATCGGCGACAACTCCCTCGTCGATCCCACCGGCGCCACCGCCGGCGACGACCTGATCGAAGGCCGCGGCGGCGACGACCGGATCTTCGGCGACAACTCGGACTGGAGCCAGACGCTCGGCACCACCGGCGGCCGGGACGCCCTGCGCGGCGGCGACGGAAACGACTTCCTGCGGGGCGGTCCCGCCGACGACGCCCTCGACGGCCAGGCGGGCGTCGACGACTGCGACGGCGAGGGCGGGACGGACCTCGTGGTCAACTGCGAGGCGCAGTCGGCCGCACGGTCGGCGCGGAAGGCCGCGCCCGTCCGGACCGAGCGGCCCCTCTACCAGCGCCTCCCCCGCACCGCCGTCTAGTCGAACCAGCGGTCCCTGGCCCGTACCGCCCCTTTAGTCGAACCAGCGGTCCCTCGCCAGTTCCGACGTCCTCGACGGGTCCTCCAGGAGTGCCGCCACCTCGAAGCGGCGGGGCCACTGGCCGGACGCCCAGGCGAGGCCCGCCGCCACGCCTTCCAGGGTGGCGGCGTGGACGACGCCGTCCGGGGTGCGGCGCCAGTCGAGTTCCACTCCGCCCGCCTGGAGTTCCTCGTGCTCGATGTACGAGGCGGGCGTCGACGGGCCCAGGAGGGCGTGGACCGCGGACGGGACCTCGTGCTCCTCGCCGACCGTCGTCACCTCCGCCTCCACGGCCTCGCTCAGGCGGCGGACCTGGAAGAGCTCGGCCAGGTCCGCCGCGCGGGTCGGGGAGACCGGGAGGAGGGGCAGGTCGCCGGCCAGCGGAAGCAGGTCGGGGGCGTCCGCCACCAGGGCCTCCGCCGCGTCGACGACGACCAGGCCGCCGTCCACGACCGCGCGCAGTTCGTCGGGGAGCGTCACCTGGTCGGGGTCCAGGTCCGCCAGGGCCGTGTACAGGGCGTGGAGCTGGACGCCCGTCACCTCCCGCGACGGGTCCGCGAGCCGCGTCAGGAGTTCCGCCGCGCCGCCCGGTTCGTCGAGGAGGGCCGCGACCGAGGTGCGGACGCCCAGGGCGCGGAGGACCTGCTCGTCCTCGAAGCCGGTCGCGTCGGCGGAGTCGTACAGGCCGGAGAGCAGCGGGTCCGAGCCCTCCGCGCGCAGGCCCGCCGGGCGGCGGCCGTCGAGGACGGGGTGGTCGCGCAGCCACCAGGCCGTGTACGAGCGGACGGTCTCCGTCGTGCCGTCCGGGAGGAGGACCCGTACGGGCTGGGTCAGGGCGTCCCGGAGGGGTGGCTGGGCAAGGAGCGCGAGGGCCTGCGGCCAGCAGTCGTCGTCGACCAGGTCCAGGTCCCGTACGGCCACGATCTCCGTCGCCACGGGGGGTACGGGGGTCTCCGGGAGGCGGTCGAGGACGTCCTCGCACCACACGTCGACGGCGTCGAGGAGGCCCGCGTCGTCCGGCTCCGGGTAGTCGCCCTCGCGCGGCTCGACCTCGTCCGGGTCGAGGACGAGATCGGTCGCGCGGACCAGCGCGAAGTTCGCCAGCACCCCGCACGCGGCGAGGGGCTGCTCACCCCAGCGGGACGCGATCTCGGAGTCGACGAAGGCGAGTTCGTCCTCGCGCATCACGGACGCGAAGGGGGAGCCGGGGAGGACGAGTTCGCCGGCCGGGGAGAGTTCGCCGTCCTCGTCGGGGAGGGCGAGCGCGCCGAGCCACGGCTCCTCGCCCGGGTCGAGCTCCGCGTCGCGGACCAGCGCGAGGACCGTCTCGGCCAGTTCCTCCGCGTCGAGGGTGTCGGTGTCCTCGTCCCAGATCTCGCCCGCGTCGAGGGAGGCCGCGACCGCCGCCCGCACCTGCGGGGTCGTCAGGACCGCGCGGGGCGTGGCCGGCAGGGCGCCCAGCTTCTCCAGGAGCGGGTGGGCGGCCTCCGGGTGCGCCACCTTCAGGCCGAGCCGGGTCAGCTCGGCGGGGGTGCGGTCCTGCGGGAGGAGGACCTGGCGGGGGCCGATCGTCGTACGGATCCGCTCCTCGTCCGCGTCGGACGCGAGCGGCACCGGGAGGCCCGTCAGACGGTCCGGGTCGACGCCGGCGAGGGAGTCGTAGAGCCGCCACCACCAGGTCGGCGCCCTGTCGACCCCGGCGAGGCGGTCGACGGCCTCGGTGAGGGGGACGCGGCCGATGCCGAGCGTACGGAGTTCGGGGCGCCGCTCCAGGCCGGCCGGGAGGAGGGTCGGGAAGACCTCCGCGAGGACCTCGACGGTCTCCGCGCCCGCGCCCTCCACGACCTCGGCCTCGATCGGGCGGAGCGCCGGCAGTTCCTCGGACGGCGCGGCGGGCGCCAGGAACGCGACCCTCGGCAGCCGGTCCAGGATCGCCTCGCGCAGCGCACCGTCGAGCGGGCCCTTGCCCAGCGGGCCGGGCACGAGGTCGAGGGTCGCGGTCGTCACCGGCTGCCAGTCGGCGAGCAGTTCGGCGTACGCGTCGGCCGCGCGCTGCACCAGGAAGTCGGTGAGGGGTCCGGGCGCGGGGTGCCGCCGGGCGGTGTCGAGCGGGAGGGACGCGATGAGGAGGGCAGGGATGCCGAGCGGCTCGTCGGTGGGGGTGGGGGCGTGCACGACCGGGGTCGTACGGGGGTAGCGCGGGGCGCCCTCGGCGTCCACGGGTACGGCCCAGGTGACCGACCAGTGCGGGCGCAGACGCTCCTCGACCGGGCGGTCCTTGAGGAGTCCGGGCTCGATCGGGCCGCCGTGGGTGACGGTCCGCCAGCGGTGACCGCCCTGGCCGCCGTCGCCTCCGGTCGCCGAGTCGTCGATGCGGACGTAGCCGTCGTCCTCGGAGCGGCGGAGGGTCCGTACCCCTCCTTCGGGTGTCTCGACGACGATCTCGGCGAGACCCGGAAGAGTGAGGAGCAGGGCGTCGTCGACCGAGGCGAGGAGGCGCTCGGTCAGGTCCTCGGCGGCGGCGTCGCGGAGCGGGAGGACGACGACGGTGTCGTAGCCGTCGGGGGCGGTGCCCTCGGCGGGCAGCGGCAGCCGCAGGAGGGGTACGTGGCCGTCGCGGCGGCGCAGTTCGTCGCCGAGGCCCGGGCTGTACCGGGCGGTCTCGGCGGCCAGTTCGCGGGCCTCGGCGAGGGACCAGCGGACGCCGCCGTGCCGGCCGAGGACGGCGGGTTCGTCGGAGACGGCGAGGACGGCGGCGAAGCCGACGCCGAAGCGGCCGACGGCGCCGTGCGCCTGCTCGCGCTTCGCGGAGGCGCGGAGGGTGGACAGCGACTCGGCGCCGGCGGCGTCCAGCGGGGCGCCGGTGTTCGCGGCGGCGAGGACGGCGGGGCCCTCGTGGTCCGCCGGGTGCAGGGTCAGCCGGAGACGGCCGGTGACGGCGGCGCGGTGGGCGGCGTCGGCGGCGTTCTGGGCCAGTTCGACGACGAGGCGGTCGCGGTAGCCGCCGAGCGCCAGGTCCTCCTCGGCGTTCGCGTCCTCCCGGAACCGGGCGGGACTCGCGCCCCAGGCGTCGAGCACGCCCCGCCGCAGCCGGGCGGTGCCGAAGGGATCGGTTCCGTCGGTCGTCGTCCGGACGCTGACGCTCACGTCTGACTCCACTCTGCGGGGCGGTGATGGTGCCGGGGCCCGAAGGTACCGTGCGGGGTGGGGTGGAGGGCGACGGGGCACGTCCGTCCAGGCCGGGCGCGTATCCGCCCCCGCGCCAGCGACCCGTATGGATCACGCCGTTGAAGTCCAGCCACATCTCGCGAAGGGACACCGCTGGGGTCCCTTCGCGACGCTCCGGCAACGCGGACGCGCGATGACCGGGATATCGGCGATCACCTGATGGAGGAACTGTCCGACGGCACCTTTCGAGAACACGGCCCCTGGCTCACCGAGGGTGAGACGAAGCGGCTGCGCCGGCTGGAGAAGGCCAGGGAGCGGAGGCGCCGGGCCCGCAAGCCCGGCGAGAGGGACTCTCGTCGCCTGACGCGCACGTATGACCAGATCGCCCAGCTCCGTGCGACAGCCAAGCGCCGAGCGGTCGACTGGCAGCACAAGACCACCACCGACATCGCCGAGACCTTCTCACGCATCGGGGTGGAAGACCTGACCATCACCAACATGGTCAAGTCCGCCAGAGGGACCGTGGAAGCCCCCGGGAGGAATGTCCGCCAGAAGGCCGGACTGAACCGGGCGATCGCCGGCGAGGCGTGGGGCCGGACGGTGACCATGCTGGAGTACAAAGACCGCCGACCGCGGTGGCATCGTGGTCAGGGTTCCCGCTCCCAACACCTCAAGGCGCTGCTCCTCCTGCGGCCGCATCACCCCCGGCAACCGGGAGACCCAGGCCCGCTTCGTGTGCAAGAACCCCGACTGCGGGTTCGAGGACAACGCGGACACCAACGCGGGGCGCAACATCGATCACGCCGCCGGGCAGGCGGTGTCAGGACGTGGAGACCTCGGGGACACCCGGTCTGCGAAGCGTCAACCACCCCTCAGGCCGCACGCGGCCTGAGAAGGGACTCCGCCCCGCGCACGGGGCGGAGGATGTCAAGAGTGGCCCAGGTCCTCCGAGGCCGCGTCCGGCTCCGTCGTGGAGCCCGAGTCCTTAGCCGGGCGGAGGGGGAAGACGTCCGCCGCCATGGAGTCGAGGACCGGCGCCGCGGGCCGCGGCGGCTTCGGCATGACCGCAGCCTCCGAGTGGCCCCCGCACCCGTACGCGAGCGACACGACCCGGCCGTCCGCCGGCGAGAACTCGTTGGCGCAGATGCCGAACGCCTGCTTCAGGGAGCCCGCCAGCGGCACCAGGAACGCGCAGGACTCGCAGGAGGCCGGTGCCGCCTGCGCCATCGGCGTCTTCGCGCCGAACGCCTCGTCCCACCGGTCCGCCGCCACGTGCAGGCCGTAGCGGGAGAGGACCCTCGCCCGGCGCATGCCGAGCTCCTCCGCGACCGCCGCGATCGCTCCCCGCGACGGGGTACGCGAGGTCAGCTCGGCGTCCTCCTCGTCGAGGTGCTCCACCATCTCCTCCGAGACGGCGGAGTTCGGCGGCGGCGCGTCCTCGCCCGAGTAGCCGGGCTCCAGGCGCAGGTCGTCCTGCTCCGTGGGGAGCAGGTCCCCGGGACCCATGTCCCCGGGCCGCAGCCGCTCGCTCCACGGCACCCACTCCGGAGCCATGAGCGCGTCGGTGCCCGGCAGCAGGACGGTTTCGTCAAGCGTGACGTTCTTGGCGCGGGAGGCGCGGGTGAGGGTCACCGCCCAGCGCCAGCCCCGGTAGCCGGGCTCCTTGGATTCGAAGTAGTGCGTGACGACGCGGTCGCCCTCCGCGACCACCTCGACGTGTGCGCCGACGATGCCGGGCGCGGCCGCCTCCTCGGCGGCCTCCCGCGCGAGGTCTACGGCCTCGGCGCACAGGCGGTCGGGGGTACGCGTGGCTCGCGGGGTACGCGGGGTACCGCTTCGCGTCGTCGCAGCACTCACAGGTCTCGCTTCTCTCCTACGCCGTCTCACGGGTGCGTCGGCCGAGGGGCGGGAGCGAAGCCACGGGTGACGGGCGGAGCGGACCAGAGGGCCGCATCGACGTCCGCACCCGACTTGTCTCGCGCGTCTCGGGCACACCTAACGCCATCCATTCTGCGGGATGCCGAAGAGGCGCGCGGCCGAGAGCTTCCGCCGGTGACGCGCTACGCACGCTACCCCGTTCGCGGGCCTCCGCCCACCTGCCCGTCCCAAGTGGCCCGTATCCCGGACGCCCGGCACGCGCGAACCGGGGCCGAAGCGCCCCGCCCCGACCCGTGCGCGCCGCGTGAAGGGGCCTGCTCTGATCCCGTACGCGCCGCGCGAAAAGGCCCGCCCCGACGCCGTACGCGCCGCGCGAAGAGACCCGCCCTGATCCCGTACGCGCCGCGCGAAAGAGACCCGCCCGACCCCGTACGCGCCGCGCGAAGTGCCCCGGGGTGGAGCCGTGCGCGCGAGGGCTCGTTCCGGTCCTCCGTCGTGCCCCGGTTCGTCCGGGGCGCCCGTGGGGCACTATGACGGAGTGGCAGCCGCACGGTCCCCCGTACGATCACACGATCCCGCCGGGCCGCTCCGCCGAGCGGGCCGGAAGGTCGGGCGTGCCTTGCACCTGCCGTTCACCGGGACCGCTAAGGGGATCCGGAAGGCGACGCACGCGCACGGCGCGGGCGAGTCGGGGCTCGGGAAGCTGATCGAGCTCCACGCCGTGAACGGCGCGGGCGACGTCATGATCACCGTCGCCCTCGCCTCCACCGTCTTCTTCTCGGTGCCGACCGACCAGGCCCGGGGCCGCGTCGCGCTCTACCTGGCCGTCACGATGGCCCCCTTCACGCTCCTCGCCCCCGTGATCGGCCCGCTCCTGGACCGGATCCCGCACGGGCGGCGCGCGGCGATGGCGGGCGCGATGCTGACCCGGGCCGTCCTCGCGATCATGATGTCGGGGGCGGTCGCGACCGGCGGGCTTGAGCTCTATCCCGCCGCGCTCGGCGTCCTCGTGGCCTCCAAGGCGTACGGGGTGGTCCGCAGCGCCGTCGTGCCCCGCCTCCTCCCACCGAACTTCTCCCTCGTGAAGGCGAACTCCCGGGTCACCCTCGCCGGGCTGCTCGCCACCGGCATCGCCGCGCCCATCGGGGCGGGGCTCCAGCTGGTCGGGCCGGGCTGGCCGCTGTACGGCGCGTGCGCGCTGTTCCTGCTCGGCACGTTCTGGGCGCTGCGGCTGCCGCACAAGGTGGACTCCGCGAAGGGTGAGCGGCGGGCGCACCTGCTGACCCACGGCGAGAAGAAGCCGAGCCTGCGGACCGTGGGCCCGTCGGTGCTGCACGGGCTCCAGGCGAACGCCTCGCAGCGCATGCTGTCGGGTTTCCTGATCTTCTTCCTGGCGTTCCTGCTGCGCGAGCACCCGCTGTCCGGGCAGAGCGCCGCCGTCTCCCTGGGGATCGTGGGCGTGGCGGCCGGTACGGGGAACGCCTGCGGTACGGCCGCCGGCTCGCTCCTGCGCGACCGGGGCCACGGGCCCGAGGTGATCATCGCCACGATGATCAGCGCCGTGCTCGGTACGGCCATCTGCGCGGCGATCTTCTTCGGCGGCCTCATGGTCGCCGTCCTCGTCGCCGTCGCCGGGCTCACCCAGGCCCTGTCGAAGCTGTCCCTGGACGCGCTGATCCAGCGGGACGTGCCGGAGCTGGTGCGGACCTCGGCGTTCGCCCGCTCCGAGACGGCGCTCCAGATGGCCTGGGTGGTGGGCGGCGGGATCGGCATCGCCCTGCCCCTGAACGGCACCCTCGGGATGGCCGTCGCCGCCGGGATCCTCGCCGTGGGCGCCCTCCTCGCCGTCCGGGGGCTCCTCTCGGCCGCCCGCAGCCGCCCGGGCCCGAAGGGGCGTCCCAAGGCGAAGGTGGCCTGATCTCCGCCTGAGCCGGCCTCCGCGTGAGCTGATCTCCGCCCGATCCCGGATCCGGAGGGCCGGACGGACCCGGACAGTCCGTACGAAGTGGTACGCCGTGGCGGCACGCCGTACCCCCGCGTGGCGCGGACGCGACGGCCCGATAGCCTTCGGCTCATGACCGTTGCGTTCTTCTCCGGCTCGCGCCGCCGGGCCGCCGTCGCCCTCGGGGCCGTCTCCGCCGGGCTCCTCGTACTCTCCGCCTGCGACAAGCCGACTCCGCTCGCGACCCTGACGGTCGGGACCGAATCGGTCCACGCCGAGGCCGCCTGCTACAACGACGGCGACGCCATCAAGGAGTCGCAGATCCAGCAGTGCCTCAACAAGAAGGCCGAGACGTCCATCACGGTCTCCACGGACGACAAGATCCGCTTCGGGGTGGACCCGAAGATCGCGGACAACGGCTGGACCATCTTCCTCGGCGGCCAGCAGGCCGAGCCCGAGCCGTACAAGAAGACGTACCGGACCATCCCGGCCAGCGCCTTCTTCTCCAGCCAGTCCGGCGAGTCCACCGACAAGACCCAGGTGACCATCGTCGAGAACACCGGCAAGAAGCTGACCGGCATCTGGCACTTCCAGCTGAAGAAGGACACGGACTCCTGATCCGCCGGTGGTCCACCGGATCCTGATCGTGACGGCCGTGGCGGCGGAGGCGGACTCCGTCTCCGCCGGACTCGGCTCCCCCGAGCCGCTCCCGCTGCCGGGGGGTCTCGTCCTGCGCCGTCACGACCACGTCGACGTCCTCGTCGGCGGGGTCGGCCCCGCGGCCGTCGCCGCCGCGACGGGGACGGCCCTCGCGTGCGAGGCCCTGGCCGGGAGCGGCTACGGCCTCGTCGTCTCCGCCGGGATCGCCGGCGGGTTCCAGCCCGCGGCACCGGTGGGGTCCGTCGTCGTGTCCTCGGCGATCGTCGCCGCCGACCTCGGCGCCGAGACCCCGGACGGGTACCTCACCGTCGAGGACCTCGGCTTCGGCCGCTCGGTCCACACCGTGCCCGAGGAGCTGACCGGGCGGATCACCGCCGCGCTGGACGCGGGGAGCCGGGACACCGGGAGCCGGGACACCTGGGGCCGGGACACCTGGGGCCGGGACGACACCGCCCCGGACTCCGCCGCCCCGGACGCCACCCGCCGGCCCGCCGCGGCCCCGGCGTACGCCCTCGCGCCCGTTCTCACCGTCTCCACCGTCACCGGGACCGCCCGTCGCGCCGCCGAGCTCGCGGAGCGCCACCCGGCGGCCGCCGCCGAGGCGATGGAGGGCTTCGGCGTCGCCGAGGCCGCCGCCGCGCACGGCGTGCCCGTCGTCGAGATCCGGGCCGTGTCGAACGCCGTCGGCCCCCGCGACCGCGCCGCCTGGCGCATCGGCGAGGCCCTGGGCGCCCTCCGGCACACCTTCGAGCTGCTCAGCCGTACCGTCTTCGTGGAGGCGCACGCGTGAAACTCAAGATCGCCTACTCGCCCTGCCCGAACGACACCTTCGTCTTCGACGCCTGGACGCACGGCCGGGTCCCGGGCGCGCCCCGGCTCGACGTGACCTTCGCCGACATCGACGTCACCAACGGCTGGGCCGAGAGCGGCACCGACACCCACGACGTCCTGAAGGTCTCGTACGCCGTCCTGCCGTGGATCCTCGACGATTACGCCCTGCTGCCCTGCGGCGGCGCCCTCGGCCGGGGCTGCGGCCCGCTCGTGCTCACGCGCGGCGCGGACGTGGACCTGCGGGGCAAGACCGTCGCCGTGCCGAGCGAGCGCTCGACCGCGTACCTGCTGTTCCGGCTGTGGGCGGCCGAGAAGGTGCCCGGCGGGGTCGGCGAGGTCGTCGTGATGCCGTTCCACGAGATCATGCCCGCCGTCCGGGACGGGAAGGTCGACGCGGGGCTCGTCATCCACGAGGCCCGCTTCACGTACAAGAACTACGGGCTGCACTGCCTCGCCGACATGGGCGAGCACTGGGAGACCACGACCGGCCTCCCGATCCCGCTGGGCGCGATCGTCGCCCGCCGCTCGCTGGGCGCCGAGACGCTCGAACTGCTCGCCGAGTCCGCCCGCGCCTCGGTGCGGATGGCCTGGGACGACCCTGCGGCCTCGCGGCCGTACGTCATGGAGCACGCCCAGGAGATGGATCCGAAGGTGGCCGACCAGCACATCGGTCTCTACGTCAACGAGTTCACGGCCGACCTCGGCGAGCACGGCTACGCGGCGGTCCGCGGGCTGCTCACGCGCGCCGCGGCCGAGGGACTCGTACCGCCCCTCGGCCCGGACGCGCTGGCGTTCCCGTAACGGGAGGCCGGACGGAGTCCGGCAGCCGCCCGAAGCCTGCGCAGCAGTGCGAGGGCGGCCGAAAGGGCTAGACGTCGAGCTGGTCGGCGACCGCGCGCAGCAGGCCGGCGATCTTCTTCCCGGCCGCCTTCTCCGGGTAGCGGCCGCGCTCCAGCATCGGCGTGATGTTCTCCAGGAGCGTCGTCAGGTCCTGCACGATGGACGCCAGTTCGTCGGGCTTACGGCGCTGCGCCGCGGCGACGGACGGGGTCGGGTCGAGGATCGTGACGGACAGCGCCTGGTCGCCGCGCTGACCGGCGACGACTCCGAACTCCACCCGCTGTCCCGGCTTCAGTGCGTCGACTCCGGCAGGGAGCACCGACGAGTGGACGAAGACGTCGCCGCCGTCGTCGCGGGAGAGAAAGCCGAAGCCCTTCTCGCTGTTGAACCATTTGACCTTGCCAGTCGGCAAAGCACACTCTCCCTCTGTCGGTCCCGGACACTCCTGGGCGCCCGTAGAAATGCCCTGGATCACCTTACTGGGGCTGTCCCCAGGGACCGACAGCCTTAATCGCGCCGCCAAATGAAGGAAGCCCCTACCAGCAGGGCAGAGGCCCAGTGGGGCGCACGGGGTGACTTGCGCGAAACCCCCACACCCTGAGGGCGGGTCGCGGGGGTATCGACCTGTCTGGGAGATCAGAGATTCTTACGCCACTCGGCATCCGGAGACCTCAGGCGCTTTACCCGGATGCGCGCCAGGAGACGGATAGCGGTCTCGTCTTCCCTTACCTGGTGGACGTGCTCGCGGTGGGCGTAGACGTCCCTTCCCGGGCCGCTGTTCCCCGGCTCATGCCAGAGGAACACAGCGTCGGCTTCCTCGGTGATCACGCCCTCACAGCCACGGCAGAAGTAGAGGGTCTGTCTCATACCTGATCTCCGAGGTTCACGTAATGGTCGGTGAGCGCCATGACCGACCGCGCGAGCCTCTGAGTGTGTCTGAGAGCCCACCGGGAAGCAGCGGGCACGGGACGAGTCCTGAGCCAGCGTGAGGCGTCCTCGACGCCCACCAGGGCGCAGATACGAGGCAGGTCTCCCTTCGGGTGCCTGTCGGCTGCTGCGGCCACCTCGGGGAGAAGCAGCATCAGCATCCCCCGGAGAGCCTGAGTCAGGCTGTCCAGCTCTTCCAGGGGCAGACTCTCCGCCCCCTCCCCGAGCGCTCTCAGGGCCGTCCCTCGCATCGTCTGCACATCGAGCGGAAGCGTCTGCTCCGGGACCTGTTCCGCTGCGCCGTGCGCGGTAGCGTTCACGTGTCGACTCCTTGCAGTCGGCCAAGCTCCGGGGCCGTTCGCGCGGTCGCCGGAGCGCTGACCTCTCATGCAATCGACTGAGCGTGAGTGCCGACAGGGACACAACGTCCTAGTTCTGATCGCTTAGCCGACGACCCCCAGGAACTCGGCCAACGCCCGCAACCCCGGGGGATGGTTCGGGAGCGACCAGAGGTCACGGACGATCGCCACGGCCAGTGTGTGGTGCTGCATCCATGTCGGTGCCACCTTGCGCAGGGACTCCAGAGTCTTGACCGCCCCAGCAGCATCTCCGATGTCCGTATGGGCACGCGCCACGTCCAGGAGTAGCCACGTCCGCCAGGACGGCGGAGTGTCCTTCCTCAGCCTCACTCCCTTGGCCAGCGCCAACGCGTCGTGCGGGTGGCCGTACTGGACGGCGAGACGTACGCGCTCGATACGGACCGACGACGGGCTGAACACGCTCACCATGCGGCTGTCACCGCCCTCAGGGAGCTTGGAGACGCGTGCGGCTTCCTTCTCCGCTCGTTCCATGAGGTCCGCCGCGCGGTCATAGTCACCGCTCCTGGCTGCCGAGGTAGCGGCGCTCATCGTCAGCCCGCCCCAGACCTTGAGTCCGTCCGCCGTCTCAGTGAGCCCCGCGTTCTTCATGTCCTCAGCAGCACGCAGAGCGATGGTCAGAGCGTCTTCCAGCCGTCCCTGCCGCTGGTACGTCCACGCAGTGGAGTTCACCAGCATAGGGAGCAGCAGAGGGTTCGAAGAGTGGGCGGCAGCGTCTATCGCCCGTTCGAGGCTGATCAGCGCCAGGTCTGTCTTCCCCATGCGAACGGCGACGTGTCCGGCAAGCTGTAGCGCTTTGCCCAAGGCTGCGAATCCTTCCCCCCGCTCGTCCTGGTCGGCAGAGGCCGTGGCCGAGTGAGCATCCGTGATCAGTGCGGGCAGCGCATCCATCACAGAGTCGAACTCGGCCCCGTGATAGCGGGTCCAGCCCTCTGCGATCTGCTCGCGGAGCGCGTCCGGGGAAAAGCCAGAGGCCGGCGGTCGGGGCTCAGGTCCCCAGAGCGCGGGCATGATCGCGCGCCGCATCGCTACGAACTTGGGGCCGTCGTTCTCTCCCTTGGACGACACCGCAGGAGGGTCCCCCAGGAGCGTCGTCAGTTCCACCCCGAGCCCGTTCGCCAGGGCGTGAAGCGTGGGAAGGCGCGCCGAGTGCTTACGCCTCTGCTCAAGCTGCCGGATCACGTCCACGGACACGCTGGAACGCTCCGACAGCTCTTCCTGCGTCAGCCCGGCCAGACGGCGCAGGCGACGCAGGGTCTTGCCCAGGTCTTCGGTCGTCACGCCGACACCGTACGTCGCCGCCTCTTCCGAGTATCAGGCTTCGAGGCCTGATACGTCACGCGGGCCTTGGCTTCCCGACACGGACGAGCCGAAAGACGTGGCCGAATGCGTAGTCACCCCTGTGGCCGTGAGCACCCCGGCTCGTAAGAACCAGGGCGCCCACACCTCGTCGCGCTCCCGACTGCCCCCTACGACGGGACGGTCACGGGGCGCATCTCCCGCCATTCGGCTAGGCCGGTGGCAGGACGGGCATGGTGACGAATACCCACGCCGAGCGTGCGCGGTCGCGCACGTTGACCCCGGCGACGACATCGGCAGGGCCAGCGAGCCCGCACCGACGACAACGGAAATCATCCCGAGTGGGGCGGTTGGCCCGCTCGGTGTGCCCGCAGCGCGGACAGCGCTGCGAGGTATAGGCCGCATCCACCTCAAGAAACGGCACCCCGGCCCTGCGGGCCTTGTAGGCAAGGTGCTGTCCAAGCTGGTGGAACGGCCACGAGGAGAAAGTGGCCCGCTGGTCGCGGCGAAGCCGTACCCGGTCCCGTATGCCGTCGAGCTCTTCGACGGCGATCCCGCGACCCGTGCGTTGCGCGACGGACACGATCTCCTTGCTGATCCGATGGTTCACCTGCGTGGCATGGCGGTGCTCCCTCTTCACCCGCCGGGCAAGACGGCGAGTGGCCGAGCGGGTGCCCTTGGCCTGAAGTTCCGCGCGTTTACGTACCTGCCAGCGCCGATAACGACCGAGACGCCGCCCCTGGTGATTGTCGCCGTCGCTGGTGGTAGCCAGGTTGACGATGCCCCGGTCCACCCCGATCCAGTCGACCGGCTCGTAACGGGCAGGCTCAGAGACGTCGCACGTAGCGATCAGGAACCACTTCCGGCCTCGCTGGATCAGATCGCTCTCCCCCTTGCGGTGAGCCACCAGCATCTTGGCTTGATCAGGCGAACAGGCGAACCGAACCCCCTTCAGCCGCCCGTCCACCGTCCAGATCGACACTGTGCGCGCGTCGTACTGCCACGATAGGCAACGGTCATCGAACGGCTGAGCCGCCTCGGGCCGGAACACGACCGGCGACCCGACAGCCGAGCGGTACCGCTTCGAGGAGGGCGGGCCCAGATTCCCGGCCCGCAGATTCGCCTTCAGAGCGGCATAGGCGTCGACGACCTTCTTCACCACCCGCACCGCCGGCTGCGCCGACAACCCGAACGTCGCCTTCACATCCGCATACACCTCCTTCTGGAGGCCGTTGCGATTGTTCAGTTTCCTGGCGTAGGCGACGTTCGAGGCATGCGTGGCGGCCTGGTCGCAGGCGTGCAGGGTCTTCTCCAGTGCCGACGTCTGCTCAGACGTCGGCAGCAGTTTGACCTGTACCACCAGCTTCACAACCTCGGACGGTAGGCAACTGCTCACACGCTCGGACGAAATTCACACAAGGTCACCCGACCTTGCGACCGTGCCGCACATATGTACGCATTCTCACGCGCCAGTACCATCACACTCATGCCCATCCCCGCAGATGCGCACCGACCGACTTGGAGGCTTTCCGTGACCAGCTCTGTAAGAGCGTCTGACGACAACGCTCCGGGCGACGGCCTCGTCCGTGCCGGTGCGATTGTCTTCATCGTCGGCGCGGTCGCGACGCTGGTCACCGTGGCCCCGCTGTTCCTCGGGACGGACCCGTTCCCCACCGTCGCGTACCTCGTGTCGATGCTGATGGGCGTCGGCTTCCTGGTCGCCGCCGCCGGGCTGCTGACGTCGGTCGCGTCCCAGCGGCGGCAGGCCCGAAAGGCTTCGGCCACGGCCGCTCAGCCGCGGTAGCCCTCCCACCAGGCACGGAAGTCCGTCAGGTCCGCCAGGACCACGTCCGCGCCGGCCGCACGCAGCTCCTCGGTGGGGCAGGGGCCGGTCGCGACGGCCACCGAGAACGCGCCCGCCGCGGCGGCGCCCCGGACGTCGCCGACGTGGTCGCCGACGTACACGCCTGCGCCGTGCGCGCGCAGGGCCTCCGCCTTGCCCTCGGCCCACAGGCCGCCGGCGACGGCGTCGGGCTTCATGCCGAGGTGGTCGAGGTGCAGCTCGGCGTGCGGGCCGTTCTTGGCGGTGACGACGATCGTGCGGCCGCCGGCCTCGCGCACGGCCTCGATCGCGTCCAGGGCGCCCGGCATCGGGAGGGTGGGTTCGATGGCGTACGAGGGGTAGAGCGCCCGGTAGCGGGCGGTCATCTCGGTGACGTGCTCCGCCGGGAACCAGTGCGCCATCTCCTGCTCCAGGGGCGGCCCGAGGCGGCTGACGACGAGGTCGGCGTCGATCGGGACGCCGACCTCGGCGGAGAAGGCGACGAAGGCCGCCTTGATGCCGGGGCGGGTGTCGAGCAGGGTCAGGTCGAGGTCGAAACCGACGGTGAGCCGGTCCGTGGGCGGCGGTGTGGTCGTCATGGACCCATTGTCGGGGCCGTGGGTGCACAGGTGTTCGCCCAGGGGTGGCTGGTTAAATAAGGCGAGCCTAACCAAACCTGCGCCTCCCCCGATGGGTCCCGATGCCAGCCGCTTTCCGCACCAGACGCGTCCTCGCGACCTCGGCGGCCCTCGTCGCCCTGCTCCTCGCCGTCCTCCTCAGCCTCGCCGTCGGCGCCCGCCCCATCGCGCCCTCCACCGTCCTCGACGCCCTGCTGCACGGCGCGACCGGCGACGACGCCGAGGTCGTCCGGCAGCTCCGCGTCCCCCGGACCCTCATCGGGCTGATGGTCGGCGCCGCCCTCGCGCTCGCCGGCACCGCCCTCCAGGGCATCACCCGCAACCCGATCGCCGACCCCGGCATCCTCGGCATCAGCCAGGGCTCCTCCGTCGCCGTCGTCCTCGCCATCGCCTTCCTCGGCGTGCACGAGCTCAGCGGGTACGTGTGGTTCGCCTTCGCCGGCGCCGCCCTCGCCTCCGTCGCCGTCCACGCGACCGCCTCCGCCGGGCGCGGCGGCGCCACGCCCGTGAAGCTGGCGCTCGGCGGGGCCGCGATCAACGCGCTGCTGCTCTCCGTCACCACCGGCGTCCTCACGACCCGGGCCTCGGCGCTCGACGAGTTCCGGTTCTGGCAGATCGGCTCCCTCGACGGGCGCGACACCGAGATCGTCGGCCAGATCTGGCCCTTCCTGCTGCTCGGCACGGTCCTCGTCCTGTCCGTGGCGCGCGGGCTCGACGCGCTCGCCCTCGGCGAGGACGTCGCCAGGGGGCTCGGGCAGCGCGTCGCGACCGTGCGGATCGTGGGCGGGCTCGGCGCGACCGTCCTGACCGGCGCGGCCGTCGCCGCCGCCGGGCCCGTCGCCTTCGTCGGCCTCGCCGTCCCCCACATCGCCCGCGCCGTCGTCGGCTCCGACCACCGCTGGGTGCTGCCGATGGCCGCGCTCATCGGCCCGGTGATGCTGCTCGCCGCCGACGTCGCCGGACGGATCGTCTTCCCGCCGGGCGAGATCCCGGCCGGGGTGATGACGGCACTGATCGGCGTGCCGTTCCTGGTGACGCTGGTACGACGGAAGGCGGTGCCGGCATGAGTTCCGGTGCCGGCGTGAGTTCCGGTGCCGACGTGACCTCCCTGGACCTCCGGCCCGCCGGATACGGGCTGCTGCGCGCCGGGCGGGCGTCCTTCCTCGTGCACCGCCGCTCCGCCCTCGTCGCCGCCGGCCTCCTGCTCGTCCTGGCCGCGGCCTGCGTCGCGTACCTCTGCGTCGGCGAGCGGTTCGTCGCGCCCGCCGAGGTCGTACGGATCCTGCTCGGGCAGTCGTCGCCGTCCGCGTTCGTCGTCGGGGAGCTGCGCGAGCCGCGGCTCGTCGTCGCCCTCGCCGTCGGCGCCGCCTTCGGCATCGCGGGCGGCCTCATCCAGACCGTCGCCCGCAACCCGCTCGCCAGCCCCGACATCATCGGCATCAGCCAGGGCGCCGGGGCGGTCACCGTCGCCGCGATGACCTTCGGCCTCACCTCGTACACCGTCCTGCCGTACCTCTCCATCGCCGGCGGCATCCTCGCCGCCGCCCTCGTGTACGCCTTCGCCTGGCGCGGCGGGCTGCACGCGACCCGCTTCGTGCTCATCGGCATCGGCATCGCGATCGCCCTGCGGTCCCTCATCACGCTCTTCATGACGAAGGGCGACTACCTCGTCGCCCAGCAGGCCCAGATCTGGATGACCGGCTCCCTCAACGGGCGCGGCTGGGACGAGTCCGCGCCGATCCGCTGGACGCTGCTGCTCCTGCTGCCCGCCGTCGTGTGGGCGGCCCGCGCCCAGCGGACCGTCTCCCTCGACGACGACACGGCGACCGCGCTCGGCGACCGGCTCGGCGGGGTGCGGCTCGGGCTCGTCGCCGTCGGCGTCGTCCTCGCGTCGGTGGCGACGGGCGTCGCCGGGCCGGTCGACTTCGTCGCCCTCCTCGCCCCGCAGATCGCCCGCCGCACGACCCGGACGGCGCAGATCCCGCTGCTCTGCTCCGCGCTCACGGGCGCGCTGATCGTGGTCGTCGCCGACCTGCTCGGCCGGCGCCTCTTCTCGCCCGTCGAACTGCCGGTGGGCGTCCTCACGGCGGCCGTCGGAGCCCCGTACCTGATCTGGCTCATCGTCCGGAGCCGAGCCGTTGGAGGCACAACGTGAGCAGGCTGACCGCGCGCGGGCTTTCGCTCGCCTACGAGGACAGGACCGTCGTCGAGGAGCTCGACCTCGCGGTCCCCGACGGCAGGGTGACGGTGATCGTCGGCCCCAACGCCTGCGGCAAGTCCACCACCCTCCGGGCCCTCGGCCGGCTCCTCAAGCCCGCCGGCGGCGCCGTCCTCCTCGACGGGGAGTCGCTCGCGAAGCTCCCCACGAAGCGGATCGCCCGCTCCATCGGCCTGCTGCCGCAGACGCCCGTCGCGCCCGAGGCCATCACCGTCGCCGACCTCGTGTCCCGGGGCCGGCAGCCGCACCAGGCCTGGTGGAAGCAGTGGTCGGAGGAGGACGAGCGGGCCGTCGCCGACGCCATGTCCCGTACGGACGTGACCGCCCTCGCCGACCGCTCCGTGGACGAGCTGTCCGGCGGGCAGCGGCAGCGGGTGTGGATCGCGATGGCCCTCGCCCAGGAGACCGACCTGCTGCTCCTCGACGAGCCCACCACCTACCTGGACATCTCCCACCAGGTGGAGGTCCTCGACCTGCTCCGCCGCCTCAACCGGCTGCGCGGCCGGACCGTCGTCCTCGTCCTCCACGACCTCAACCAGGCCGCGCGGTACGCCGACCACCTCGTCGCCATGAAGGCGGGGCGGGTGGTCGCGGAGGGCCCGCCGTCGGACATCGTCACGGCGGACCTCGTACGCGACGTCTTCGGCCTCACGTCGGTCGTCGTCCCGGACCCGGTGACGGGCTCACCCCTGGTGGTGCCGGGGGCGCCGTGGGCGGCCCCGGTCGTCTCCTGAGGCTCAGTGCCTGCGGGAGCGCCAGACCAGGAACAGGGCCGAGGCGATCGCCGCGCCCCGGAGCACCCACGGCCAGGTCTCGGAGATCGCCGCGCCCATCGCCTCGCCCCCCGGGGCCACCGCCTCGCCCCAGCGGCCCTGGACGCGGCCCCACAGCCAGACGATCCCGCTCGCGGCGGCGAGGCCGGGGATCACCAGGACGGCGGCCTTGACCTCGCCGGGGGTCAGCCTGCGGGAGGCGTACGCGAGGAGCCAGCCCGCCGCGAGGGCGACGAGCGAGCCGAAGACCGCGCCGCCGAGCAGGAGCAGCGCGGCGAGGAGGACGAAGGGGTTCGCCAGGCGGGGGCGGGCCGGGGCCGACTCCTCCTCTTCCGCCGCCGGGGCCTCCGCCGGTGCCTCGGCCTTGCGTCGGCGGAGGATGCGGGCCAGGCGCCGGGTCCTCCCCGGTGCGGGCTCCTCGGCCGCGTCGTCCTCGTCCTCCTCCGGCGCGGGCGGCGCGAAGAGGTCGGGGCGCTCGATGCCGCCGACGAAGCCGAAGAACCCGTCCTCGTCGGAGGGGTCGTCGGTGTCCGTACGCCACCAGTCGGCCGCACGGTCGGCCGCGGCGGACGTGCCACGGCCGTCCTGGGCGGGGATCGCGGGACCCGCCGCGCTGGGGCGACCCGCACCGGGGTCCGATCCGCTCGGGCGCGCCGCGCCGGGACCCGCCACGCCGGAGCCCGACCCGCTGGAGCGCGCCGCACCGGGACCCGCGGCACCGCGACCCGCCGGACCCGCCCCACCAGGGTGCGCGCCCTCGCCGCCCGGCCTGCGCGGGCCCGACGCGCCGGGGGCGGCCGCCCCCGAGCCCCGCGCCGCACGGTCCGATTTCCCTGCGGACGCCGACGCGCCCGGAGCCGTGCGCGGGTTTCCGGAGGCGTCCGGTCCCGTCTCGCGGGTGCGGCGGAGACCGCGTGTCCGGCCCGTCCCCGTGCGGAGCTCCGGTACCGGCCGCTGCCCCGTGCGGGGCTCCGGCACCGGCCGCCCGTCCGAAGGGCCCGCGCGGTCCACGACCTCGTCCGGGGTGCCCAGAGAGCCGAGGATGCCCCGTACCGCCGCCTCGCTCTCCTCGCCGCGCGTGGCGCGCCGGCGGTCGATCTCGTTCCGCAGGCCGGAGACGAGCTTCATGCGGTCGCTCGCCGGCAGCTGCCGCTGCTGTGCCAGATCGCCGACCCGGCTCAGATAGTCGTAGACCAGACGGTCGCTCTCGATCCCCACGGTGCCCCTCCACGGCCGGTTCGCCCGGTACGGCCCGACGTTAGCGCCTGGACAGCGGCTAACGTGGTGCGGATGGGGATCGGTGAGCTCGACCGGGAGGCGCACGTGCCCGAGGTAACCAGCGCCGGCGCGGCGCCGCGCACGCTCGCGGAGGCGCTGCGCGCGCGGGGCGACGAGGGGCTCGCCGCGCTGCTGCGCGCCCGCCCGGACCTGCTGAGCCCCGTACCGAACGATCTGACGCAGCTGGCGACGCGGGCCGGCACGCGGGGTTCGGTGGTGCGGGCGCTCGAACGGCTCGACCGGTTCGCGCTCCAGACGGCGGAGGCGCTGGCCGTGGCCCCTGACCCCGCCCCGTACCCCGTGCTGCTCGCGCTGCTCACCGGCGACGAGGGCGGTCCGGAGATCGAGGCGGCGCTGCCGGGCGCGGTGGCGCTGCTGCGCGAGCAGGCGCTGGTGTGGGGCGAGGACGACCGGCTGCGGCTCGTACGGACCGCGCGGGAGCTGCTCTCGCCGTCGCCGCAGCACCCCTCGCCGACCGGTCTCGGGCCGACGGTCGCGGAGGCGACGGCGGGGATGTCGCCCGGCCGGGTGCAGGAGATCATCGCGACGGCCGGTCTCGCGCCGACGCACGATCCGGTGTCGGCGGTGGCGGCGTTGACGGAGCTGTTCACGGACCGGGCGCGGATGGGCACGCTGCTCGACGAGGCGTCCCCGGAGGCCCTCGCCGTCCTGGACCGGCTGGTGTGGGGTCCGCCGTACGGCGAGGTGACGGCGAATCCGGCGCCGCCGGTGCGGTGGCTGCGGGACCGGGGTCTGCTGCTGCCGGTGTCGGCGCGGACGATGGTGCTGCCGCGTGAGGTGGCGCTGCATCTGCGGGGCGGGCGGGCGCACCGGGCGCCGGAGCCGGCGGCGCCGGTGGTGGTGACGGCGCGCGACTACCGTCCCCAGGTTGTGGACAGCGCGGCCGCCGGGCAGGCGTACGCCACGCTCGCGACGGTCGAGGAGCTGCTCAAGTCCTGGGACCAGGGCGGCCCGCAGGTGCTGCGGGCGGGCGGGATGTCCGTACGGGACCTCAAGCGGACGGCGGCGGCCCTGGACGTGACGGAGCAGCTCGCCGCGTTCTGGATCGAGCTGTGCTTCGGGGCGGGGCTGCTCGCCTCGGACGGCGAGGCGGACGAGCGGTACGCGCCGACGCCCGCGTACGACGACTGGCTCGACCTGCCCGCCGCCGAGCGCTGGGCCCGGCTCGTCGCGCCCTGGCTCGTCGCGACCCGCACGGCCGGCCTGGTGGGCGGCGCCGACGCGAAGGGCCGCACGCTCGCCGCGCTCGGCCCCGACCTGGACCGGGCGCCCGCGCCGGAGGTCCGCCACCGGGTCCTGGAACTCCTCGCGACCCTGCCGCCGGGTGCGGCCGCGGACCCCGAGACGGTGTTCGCCCGGATGCGGTGGGAGCGGCCGCTGCGGGGCGCGGCGCAGGCGGCCCCGCCGCGCGCGCCGCAGACGGCATCCGGCGGTCCCGACGACTCCACGGCCCCCGCCCCCGACACCTCCCTCGACCTGCGGTCCCGGCTCGCGCGCTGGACGCTCGCCGAGGCGGAGCTCCTTGGGCTCACGGGCCGGGGCGCGCTCGCGGGCCCGGCGCGGGCGCTGCTCAACCTGCCGCTCGCGGAGGCGGCGACGCCCGCCGACCACGGGGGCCGGGTCGAGCTGGCGGTGGCGGCGGGGCGGGCGGCGACCCTGCTCGCGCCGCTGCTGCCCGAGGCCGTCGACCACGTGCTGCTCCAGGCCGACCTGACGGCCGTCGCGCCGGGGCCGCTGCGGCGGCCGCTCGCCGACGCGCTCGCGGTCCTGGCGGACGTGGAATCGAAGGGTGGTGCGACGGTGTACCGGTTCACGCCCGGTTCCGTGCGGCGCGCCCTCGACTCCGGGCGGTCGGCCTCCGACCTGCACGACTTCCTGACGGCGCACTCCCGGACACCGGTGCCGCAGCCGCTCGCGTACCTCATCGACGACGTGGCGAGGAGGCACGGCCACCTGCGGATCGGGGCCGCCTCCGCGTACGTGCGCTGCGACGACGACACCGTCCTCGCCGAGATCCTCGCCGACCGGAGGTCCGACGTCCTGGGGCTCCGCCGGCTCGCGCCGACGGTGCTCGCGGCGCAGACGGACCCGGCGTCGCTGCTCGACGGGCTGCGGGCGATGGGGTACGCCCCGGCCGCCGAGTCCGCCGAGGGCGACGTCCTGATCACCCGCGCCGACGCGTACCGCACCCCTGCCCGTACGGCCCCGGTACCGGTCCCGGAGGGCCCGCCGTCCCCGGACGCCACGCTCCTCGGCGCGGCGGTGAAGGCGATCCGCGCGGGCGACCGGGCGGCGACGGCGGTACGGAAGGAACCGGCGGCCCCGGCGACGACGGGCGGCCTCCCCCGCACCTCCGCCGCCGAGACCCTGGCGACCGTCCAGGCGGCGGCGCTGACGGGCTCGGCGGTGTGGATCGGCTACGTCAACGCGGAGGGCGCGGCGAGCCAGCGCGTCATCGCCCCGGTCCGCGTCGAGGGCGGCTTCGTGACGGGCTACGACCACACGGCCGACGAGGTCCGCACGTACCCCCTGCACCGCATCACGGGCGTGGCGGAACTGGCGGACGACCAAGTCTAGCGCGCATCAGGCAGACTGGAGGATTGGCCGTCACCGGAGCGGCCCGGGAAGGACCGATCGCACGTGAATGGGCCACTCATCGTCCAGAGCGACAAGACGCTGCTCCTGGAGGTCGACCACGAGCTCGCCGAGGCATGCCGGCGGGCCATCGCGCCGTTCGCGGAGCTGGAGCGGGCGCCGGAGCACATCCACACCTATCGCGTGACGCCGCTCGGGCTGTGGAACGCGCGGGCCGCCGGGCACGACGCCGAGCAGGTCGTCGACGCGCTCGTCGAGTACTCGCGGTACCCCGTGCCGCACGCGCTGCTCGTCGACATCGCCGAGACCATGTCCCGGTACGGGCGGCTCACGCTCTCCAAGCACCCCACGCACGGGCTCGTGCTGACCACGACCGACCGGCCGGTGCTCGAGGAGATCCTGCGGTCGAAGAAGGTGCAGCCGCTGGTCGGGGACCGGATCGACCCGGACACCGTCGCCGTGCACCCCTCCGAGCGCGGGCAGATCAAGCAGACGCTGCTGAAGCTCGGCTGGCCGGCCGAGGACCTCGCCGGGTACGTGGACGGGGAGGCGCACCGGATCGACCTCGCCGAGGACGGCTGGTCGCTGCGCCCGTACCAGAAGCAGGCCGTCGACGGCTTCTGGCACGGCGGTTCCGGTGTCGTCGTGCTGCCCTGCGGCGCCGGCAAGACGCTGGTCGGCGCCGGGGCGATGGCCCAGGCGAAGGCGACGACCCTCATTCTCGTGACGAACACCGTCTCCGCGCGCCAGTGGAAGCACGAGCTGGTGAAGCGGACCTCGCTGACCGAGGACGAGATCGGCGAGTACAGCGGGACCCGCAAGGAGATCCGGCCGGTCACCATCGCCACGTACCAGGTGCTCACGACCAAGCGGAAGGGGATCTATCCCCACCTGGAGCTCTTCGACTCCCGGGACTGGGGGCTCATCGTCTACGACGAGGTGCACCTGCTGCCCGCGCCGGTCTTCAAGTTCACCGCCGACCTCCAGGCGCGGCGGCGGCTCGGCCTGACCGCGACGCTCGTCCGCGAGGACGGGCGGGAGTCGGACGTCTTCTCCCTGATCGGGCCGAAGCGGTTCGACGCGCCGTGGAAGGAGATCGAGGCGCAGGGGTACATCGCGCCCGCCGACTGCGTCGAGGTCCGGGTGAACCTGACCGACTCGGAGCGGCTCGCGTACGCGACGGCCGAGCCGGAGGAGAAGTACCGCTTCTGCGCGACGACGGCGACGAAGCGGAAGGTGACGGAGGCGCTGGTGAGGAAGTTCGCCGGGCAGCAGATCCTCGTCATCGGGCAGTACATCGACCAGCTCGACGAGCTCGGCGAGCATCTCGACGCGCCCGTCATCAAGGGCGAGACGTCGAACAAGGAGCGGGAGCGGCTCTTCGACGCGTTCCGCAACGGCGAGATCAACGTCCTGGTCGTCTCCAAGGTCGCGAACTTCTCGATCGACCTGCCGGAGGCGACCGTCGCCATCCAGGTCTCCGGCACCTTCGGCTCCCGCCAGGAGGAGGCCCAGCGCCTGGGCCGGGTGCTGCGCCCGAAGGCGGACGGCCACCAGGCGCACTTCTACTCGGTGGTCGCCCGCGACACGATCGACCAGGACTTCGCGGCCCACCGTCAGCGCTTCCTGGCGGAACAGGGCTACGCGTACCGGATCGTGGACGCGGACGAGCTGCTCGGCTGAGGAGAAGGCGGAGGGCCCGCATCGGGGCCCTCCGCGGTGCTCGTCAGGCCGAGGGCCCCGCGTCGGGGCCCTCCGCCGCGTTCGTCAGGCCGAGGGCCCCGCATCGGGGCTCCTCCGCCGCGTTCGTCAGGCCGCCGGGTTCAGGACCAGCTTCGCCTTGTTGTCGGCGGCGTTCGGGTCGAACGGGAAGCCCGCGCCGTACGGCGGGTTCAGGGTGATCGCGCCCTTCGCGCCGGTGACGACCGTGTCGACGCGCAGGTCGAACGGGAACGTCACGGTCTGCTTCTCGGCCACCCAGATCGGCAGCTGGCACACGTAGCGCGGCGCGCCGGTGCGCACCTCGCCCTCCCACCAGCCGCCGTCCGCGGTGCGCGGCTCGCAGGCGTCCGGCACGGTGGTGGCGGTGGCGCCCTGCGGGACGGTGACGTCGACGGAGCCGACCGGGTCGCCGGAGCCGAGGTTGGCGATCCAGGCCGGGCCGCGGTTGCGGAAGGTCACGTCCGCGCGGACGGTCTCGCCGGCGGCGGCGGTCAGCCGCCCGCCGCGGACCGCGAAGTCCGCGGTGTTGCTGACGCCGATCGTGGCGACCGTGCCGTTGCTCGCCGGGTCGAGGTCCTCGGCGCCGCCGCGGGCCTGCACGACGATGTCGATGCGCTCGGACAGCGCGTACGGGGCGGTCTTCGCCTGCAGCGCCGTCGGCAGGGCGAAGGAGCCGCCCGGGGCCACGACGTCGTCGAAGGCGCAGTCGATCTTGGTGAGGGCCTTGATCGTGCCCGCGCCGAGCGGCTCGCTGGTGCACTGCGGGGCGACCGTGCCGAGGTCGAGGCCGCGGGTGACGTACAGGGTGACCTGGACGCCGTTCGCCGGCTCGTTGCCCCGGTTCACCACGGAGACCGGCACGGGGACGGTGGTGCCGGGGACGACGCCGGTCACCGGTGCGGCCTGGGTGACGGCGAGGTCGGGTCCGGACGCGACGCGGACGGTGGTGGAGCCGCTGGACGCGGTCATGGTGCCGGTGTCGGTGTGGGCCGTGCCCCGGTACGTGATCTGGCCGGTGACGCCCGCCGCGGTACCGGCGGCGGCGCGCAGCTTCACCTCCACGGGGGCCTCGCCGGTCAGCGGCACCTCGGGGAAGGAGCAGACGGCGGTGGCTCCGAACGGGGCGCAGGTGTCCGGCCAGGTGACGTCGGCGACGCCGGTCAGGCCGGAGACGTCGACGGTGAGCTCGCCGTCGGTCACGCGGACGCCGGGGTTGTCGTGGTACATCCCCAGGCCGAGCGTGACGGCCGGGGCCTCGCCGCCGTCGACGCCCTTGGGCAGCGCGAGCTCCCAGGGAGACACGATCCACAGCTGGTCGCTGTCCGCGGCGGCCGGCGCGGCGGTCACGCCGACGGTGACCAGGCCGGCCGCGGTGGCGCACGCGGCGAGCCGCGCGAGACGGCCGAAGGAGGGCTTCCTCATGATCTCCTGTGTTCCTCACTGCTTCGGGGAAAGATCGATGCGATGAGGAGACCGTCGAGGACGGCGAAGAGTTGCACGCCGGAGCGCGATCGGTGACGTCCGGTTCCGCGACGTCCGTTTCGGTTCAACGGCTCCGGTGCGTCGGGCGGGGGTTCCGGACCCCCGCCTCCGGGGGTCCGTAGTCGCCGAGGAGGGCGACCGACGCCGCCGCGCCGCCGAAGGCGCGTATCGCCCGGAGGGCCGTGCCCAGGTGGGTGCGGGGGCGGGGGACGGTGGTCACGAGGGTGAAGGTCGTCGCACTCATGACTCCATGATGGAATCCGGACATTCAGAACACATCGGCCCCGGGGTGGAATCCGGGTCCACCCCCGGGTGGACCCGTCCCCCTAAGGGAAAAGGGATTCGCCCGGCCGACCGCCCGGAGTTAGACTCGTCCGCTTCCCCGCCTCCCGCTCGTGGAGCGCGCCGCCGCCCGGTCGGAAACCGGCGGCCACCTTGTCGTGTCCGCGTAGTACCTGCCCGGAGGCTTCACCGTGTCCGTGTCCGTGTCCGTATCCGTGCCCGAATCCGACCCGCTCGCGCACGAGCGGGCCCATCTGACCTCGTCCCGCGCCGCGCTGCGCGCGATGCGGGAGGACGTCGAGGCGCTCGACATCAAGGACGTCACCGCGAACTGGGTCAACTCCCTGGTGCTCGGGCGGCAGATCGAGGAACGGATCAAGGCACTCGCGGACCTCGCCGACACCCCGCTCTTCTTCGGGCGCCTCGACTACCTGCACACCACGCAGGAGGGACAGCGGTTCTACATCGGGCGGCGGCACGTCCACGACGCCGGCGGCGACCCGATGGTGATCGACTGGCGCGCGCCGGTCTCGCAGCCGTACTACCAGGCGTCGAAGAAGGACCCGCAGGACGTCGGACTGCGCCGCCGCTTCGGCTACACGGGCGGCGACCTCACCGCGTACGAGGACGAGCACCTCTCCGACCCGCACGAGCTCGAACACACCAGCCGTCTCCTCCAGGCGGAGATCGAGCGGCCCCGCGTCGGCCCCATGCGCGACATCGTCGCCACGATCCAGCCGGAGCAGGACGGGATCGTCCGCTCCGACCTGTCGGGGACGGTGTGCGTTCAGGGAGGCCCCGGGACCGGCAAGACGGCCGTCGGCCTGCACCGTGTCGCGTACCTGCTGTACGCGCACCGGGAGCGGCTCGCCCGCACCGGCACCCTGGTCATCGGGCCGAACCGCTCCTTCCTCCACTACATCGAGCAGGTCCTGCCCGCGCTCGGCGAGCTGGAGGTCCAGCAGGCGACGGTCGACGACCTCGTCGCGCACGTCGAGGTGCGGGGCACGGACGAGGCGGCGACGGCGGTCGTGAAGGGCGACGCGCGGATGGCGGAGGTGCTGCGGCGGGCGGTCCGCTCGCACGTGTCGCTGCCGAAGGAGTCCCTGATGGTGGTGCGCGGCTCGCGGCGCTGGCGGGTCCCCGCGTACGAACTGGAGCAGATGGTACGGGAGTTGCTGGACCGCGACATCCGGTACGGCGCCGCCCGCGAGGCCCTCCCGCAGCGCATCGCGCACGCCGTGCTCGTCCGCATGGAGGAGGCCGGCGAGGCGCCCGACGACCGCGTGCAGAACGCGGTCGCGCGGAACACGGCGGTCAAGGCCGTCGTGAAGGAGTGCTGGCCGCTCGTCGAGCCCGCGAAGCTGGTCCTGCGGCTGCTGAGCGACGCCGGCTTCCTCGCCGAGCACGCCGAGGGGCTGCTCACCGAGGACGAGCAGAAGCTGCTGCTGTGGGCGAAGCCGGCGCGGAGCGTGAAGACGGCGAAGTGGTCGGCGGCGGACACCGTCCTCATCGACGAGGCGAAGGACCTGGTCGAGCGGACGCACTCGCTCGGCCACGTGGTCCTCGACGAGGCGCAGGACCTGTCCCCCATGCAGTACCGGGCGGTGGGCCGCCGCTGCACGACCGGTTCGGCGACGGTCCTGGGCGACCTGGCGCAGGGCACGACGCCGTGGGCGACGGAGAGCTGGGCGCAGGCGCTCGCGCACCTGGGGAAGCCGGAGGCGCTGGTGGAGGAGCTGACGGCCGGTTTCCGCGTGCCGCGCGAGGTCATCGCGTACGCCTCGCGGCTGCTTCCGCACATGTCGCCGGGGCTCGCGGCGGTGGAGTCCGTACGAGAGAACCCCGGATCCCTGGCGGTCCGGCCGAGCGACGCCCTCGACGAGGACGTCGTCGCCGCCTGCGTGGAGGCGCTGACGCACGAGGGCTCGATCGGCCTGATCGCCGCGGACGCGCGGATCGCGCCGCTCGCGGAGGCGCTGACGGCGGCGGGTCTCGCGTACCTCTCCCCCGGCGAGGAGACGACGGCCGAGTCCCGGCTTACACTGGTCCCGGCCTCGCTCGCGAAGGGTCTGGAGTACGACTACGTGGTCCTGGACGAGCCGGCGGCGGTCGTCGACGGCGAACCGGACGAACGGACGGGCCTGCGCCGTCTGTACGTGGCGCTGACGCGTGCGGTGTCGGGCCTGACGGTCGTTCACTCGGCGCCGGTGCCCGAGCAGTTGGGCACGCTGTGAGCGGCACGGACCGGCGCGCTTCGGTCGGCGTCGAGCGGGGAGGCGGCCTGTGACCGCCCCCGTGGGTGCGCTGCACCACGTCGAGCTGTGGGTGGACGACCTGCCGCGCGCCGAGCGGAGCCTCGGCTGGCTGCTCGGGGCGCTCGGCTACACGCCCTTCCAGTCCTGGGAGGGCGGCCGCAGCTGGGCGCTCGGCTCCTGCTACCTGGTCGTGGAGCAGTCCCCGGCCCGTACGCCGGGCGGCCACGACCGCCTCCGCCCGGGCCTGAACCACCTCGCCTTCCACGCGGGCGACCGCCCGGCCGTCGACGCCCTCGCGGCCGAGGCCCCGGCACACGGCTGGCGGCTGCTGTTCACGGACCGCCACCCGTACGCGGGCGGGGAGGGGCACTACGCGGCGTACCTGGAGAACGAGGACGGGTTCGAGGTGGAGCTGGTGGCCTCCTAGGAGGCGGCCAGGCCGCGAGACGGCTACAGGGTGCGGGCGAGGGGCGCACCAAGCTGGTCGAACTGCGCCGCACGGAGCTCGACACCCGCTTCCCCGGCCTGCTCGACACCATCCTGGCCGACGCGGCCGGGACCTGGTCCCGGCATGGACGGGACCTAGAACACGTACTCCGGAAGCGCCTGTGTCCACGCGCGGTGGCCGGTGTCGGCGAGGACCGGGTTCTTCCCGCGGTAGTAGTGCTCGGTCACGACGCCCCAGCACAGGGCCCAGCCGCGGCCGCGCGCCCAGGTGGCGTCGTCGACCTGGGCGGCCTCGCGGAAGAGGGGCCGGGTGTCGGGGGTGAGCAGGGTCCAGGCGGCCATGAGGTCGACGGCCGGGTCGCCCGTACCGAGGCAGCCGAAGTCGATGACGGCGCGCAGGCGCCCGCCGCGGGTGAGGAGGTTGCTGGGCAGCAGGTCGCCGTGGAGCCAGACGGGTTCGCCCTGCCAGGCCGGGAGGCGGAGCACGGATTCCCAGGCCTCGCCCGCGAACTCGGCGTCGAGGGTGCCGTCGGCGCCGAGTTCACGGAGGGCGGGCGCCATGCAGCCCTCCTCCCAGTCGGCGACCGGCCCGCCCCGCGAGGAGGCGGGCCCGCCGGTCGCGTCGACCCCGCGCAGGGAGACGCCGAAGCGGCCCAACTCGACGGCGGCGTGGGCGAGATCGGTGATCGGCGCGTTGTAGGCGTCGGCCCCGTCGAGCCAGGCGAACACGGACCAGGGCTGGTCGAACCCCTCACCGGGCGCCCCCTGCCCGACGGGCACGGGAACGGGCAGGGTCAGGTGCGGCGCGAGGCGCGGCAGCCAGCGCTGCTCCTTCTCGGC
Organism: Streptomyces sp. NPDC037410; assembly: GCF_055602235.1. NCBI lineage: Bacteria > Bacillati > Actinomycetota > Actinomycetes > Kitasatosporales > Streptomycetaceae > Streptomyces > Streptomyces sp. NPDC037410. Next base: position 150,882 of record NZ_JBVJWR010000006.1, read on the forward strand.
CTGCCCGGCGGCGCAGTCGGCCTTCGGCAGCCGTACGGCGAGGCCGTCCCCCAGCCGGAACATGGCGTTGTCGGTGCCGGCGGAGTCCACCTCCCGCACGGGAAGCCCCGCCCAGTCGGGGAACTGTGCGGCGATGAGCCGCTCGACGAGGGCGGTGTCGATGGCGAGGGTGGTCATACGGGCGAGGCTAACGATCACTCACCGTCCGGACCACGGGATTCGCCCCCCGCCGGCCGGTCCAAAATCAGATCCCCCGCCCGGGCGAGGACCTCGGCGCGGGTGCGGCCGGGGTGGTCGGCGGCGAGGAAGTGGTGGCCGATGGCCACGCAGAAGGCGACGAGCGAACGGGCCTCGACCTCGTCGGGGTCGGAACAGAAGGTGCCGATCATCTCGCGGAGCAGCTCCATGCGCCGGTTGTCGACGCGGCGCAGACGCGCGGCGACGGCCTCGTCGCGCCGGGCCCAGTCGCGGACGGCGAGATCGATGGGGCGCAGCCGGTCGCCCGAGAAGGTGAGCATGCCGGCGAGGGTGATGAGGGCCCTGGCGTCTCCGTGCCCGTCATGCCGGACGCGGTCGATGACCTGGTCGGTGGCCTCGCGCTCCCAGGTGTCGAGCATGGCGGCGAGGAGGGCGTCACGGTCGGCGAAGTACCCGTAGAAGCCGCCTTTGGTGACGCCGATGCGTTTGGCGAGGGCTTCGACGCGTACGGCGTCGGGCCCGCTGTCGGCGAGGACGCGAAGCCCTTCCTCCACCCATCGGTCGCGTGGCGTGCGCGGAGCGCCCACGGTGTGTCCTCCCTCACTCGGCGACCGAATATACGCCTCCGTACATCAGGTCTGGCATGGTTGGCCTCGTCGTTATACGCAAGCGTATAGAACGTAGGGGAAAGGCGGCAGCAGCCATGAGACTTCCCGTCAGCGAGCACACCGGCCGTCCGTGGCGGATCCACGAGTTCACCGCGGACTTCACGGTCCTGGACGTCTGGTCCTTCCGAACTCCGGGCGCGGGGCCCGACGACTTCCCCGTGATGCTCGCCGCGATGCTGTCGGACGGCGGCTTCGCCCGGCAGTCCCCGGCCACCCGGTTCCTGTTCGCGGTGCGCTGGAAACTGGGCGCCCTGCTCGGCTGGGACAAGCCTCAGGCCGGCCTCGGCACCCGGGTCCGGCCGGTGCGCGAGCGCATGCCGGGGGAACTGACGTCGACGGCGCCCCCCGCCCCCGACGGCAGCCCGTTCACGCCGCTCTACCAGCTCCACGACGAGAGCGCCGGAGAGCTGGCGAACTCGACCGTCCACGGGATCATGCACCTGGCGTGGGTACGGACACCCGCGGGCGACCACGAACTGCGCATGGCGGTCCTGGTAAAGCCCAACGGCCGCCAAGGCCGCGTCTACATGGCCCTGATCGCCCCCTTCCGCCACACGATCGTCTACCCGTCCCTGACCCGCCGCTGGGAATCCGCCTGGCGCAACCGGGAGCGCCTGCCGAAACGATGACCTCACCCAGCCGGGGCCCTGGGGGCGGGGAACCTGGCGGGCTCCTGGTGCGGCCGGGCCTCGCGGTGTCCGGGGCGGGTGAAGCGACTGACAGGCCAATGGGTGGGGGGCTCGGTTCACATCCGGCCCGCTGGTCGCCCCCGGTGGTGGTTTCCCGCAGTAACTCGACACGGATGGGCGATGCGCCCCTTTTGGGGCCCCGATTGGGGGCCGTTACCGGGAGTAGCGCGCAGTTATTCGCACCCCACCACCCACCGGCAGTGACCAGCGGGGCATGAAGCCCAACAACCCGACGGCCGCAACCCGCTCAGCGCCGCCGGGCCGCCCCATTCAACGACAGCGCACCCCGACGAGACGGAACCGGCCCCACCCACACCCGCTACGAACCAAGCCCCCACCCACCCAGCTTCAGGGCCAACACCCGGCCCGCCGATGCCCGGCCTCGCCCCCACCCACGGGGGTGCTCCCCGCCTACGGCGGGAAGCACCCCCGGACTGGCGGCGTGGACCCCCACCCCCGGACCGCCCTCCGAGAGGTCTTTCGCTTCTGGAGGTGGCGGGTCAAGGGTGGGCGAAGCCCATCGCGCAGCGACGCCGGAGGCGCCCTTGACGCGCCGCCGGAAGGAGCGACTCTCGGAAAGAGGGCGGTCCCACCAGAAGCCCACCGACCCGGCCCACCCCGAGAGCCAAAGCGACGGCTCCCCTCACAGGCCCCCCAGCGCCCAAGCGGCAGCGCCTACGCGTCCACCGCCCCCCGCCACACCCGTACCGCCTCCGTCGAGACCGGGGACGTCCAGCCGTTCGGGCGGGCCGCGCCGCCGATGTGGAAGGCAGTGAGGCCTGCCGTGCGGAGGGTCGGGAGGTGGTCGAGGCGGAGGCCGCCGCCGACGAGGATCTGGGGTTCGTAGCCCGGTTCGCCCGCGCGGGCCGCTTCGGCCTTCAGGGTGGCGAGGCCGTCGTCGACGCCGGTCGCCGCGCCCGCCGTCAGGTAGGTGTCGAGGCCCGGCAGGTCGGCGAGGCGCTTGCGGAGGCCGTCGCGGTCGGCCGCCCGGTCGATCGCCCGGTGGAAGGTCCAGTCGCAGCCGTCCAGGACGGCGATCAGCCGCTCCACCGCCACCAGGTCCGGTTCGCCGTCCGCCGTGAGGAAGCCCAGGACGAACTCGGTCGCGCCCGCCGCGCGGAGTTCCTCCGCCCGGCCCACCAGGGCGTCGACGTCGCCGGCCGCGAAGCCGTCCGCCAGGCGGAGCATCACGCGGAGCGGGATGTCGACCGCGCGGCGGATGGCCGTGAAGGTGGCCGTGGACGGGGTGAGTCCGTCCGCCGCCATGTCGGTGACGAGTTCCAGCCGGTCGGCGCCACCGGTCTGGGCAGCGACCGCGTCTTCCTCGTCGAGGGCGATCACCTCAAGGACAGCACGGTTGCTCATCGAGCCCATTCCTCCATGAATGACGACTACAGGTCTAGTCCAATGACCAGACTAGCCGTGACTGTGGCCTCCCGCATCGTGCGTCGCACCGACGGGCTGCCCGGGCGCCCCGGCCGCCCCGCCCGCCTTCACCGTGAACGACGCCGTGCGGACCTTGCCCTCGTGCTGGAAGTCGAGGAAGAGGCGGTACGTGCCCGCGCTGGGCGCCTCCGCCGTGAAGGAGACGTCCGGGCCGGGGCCGCCCTCGTTCGGGTGCACGTGGAGGTAGGCGAGGTCGCCGTCGCGCAGCGCGACGAGGTGTCCGTACGCGCCGAGGTACGGCTCCAGGTTCGTCACCGGCTTCCCGGCCTTCGTGACGGTGAGCTTCAGCTCGCCCGGCTTGCCCGGGTCCAGGACTCCGCCGAGCCGGACCTGGTAGCCGTCGACCGTCGCGGTCGGGGCGATCGCCGGCAGCGGCTTCGGCGCGTACGCACCCGGGACCGAGAGGTCGGCGCCCAGCGTGACGCCCTTCGCCGCGGCCGCGGGCTTGAAGTCCGCGAAGGCCTTGTAGCCGCCCGCCACCGGCAGGTCGGCGTCCACCGACCAGGTGCCGTCCGCGGCCTTCACCGGGTGCAGGTGGCGGAAGGTGTTGAGGTCGCGCGAGGCGACGATGAAGTGCAGTTCCTTGCCGTGTTCGGTGGTGAACGCGGTGACCTTCTTGCCGGTCGCGTCCTTGATGGAGAACTTCAGGGTGCTCCGGCCCACGGCGGGCGTGGGCGTCTCCAGGGCGAGGGTGTAGCCGTCCTGCGAGATCTGGAGGCCGCCCGGGAGAGCCGCGGCGGCTGCCGTGGTGCCGCCTTCCTCGTGGCCCACATGCCCGCCGGCTTCCTTCTTCTGCGGGTCCTGCGACGCATGTTCCGCATGTTCCGCGTGTTCCGCCTTCTTCGGCTCGTCCACGGGGCCGATCCCCTTGCCGACCCCGTACGCGGTCCCGAAGGTCGCGGCGAGCGCGGCGGCAAACGCAGTGATCTTCACTCCGGTGTTCATGACTGCTCTCCCGTACGTGTGGGACGGCGTGGGTAACCGTTCGATGCACTTCACCATACCCCTGGGGGGTATCAAGTCAAGTCCGGCCCACACTTGCGCCGGATACCACCGGGGGGTATACATGGACTCACAACCGGATACCCCCCGAGGGTATCTCCGAGTGGAACCGACCGAGGAGGAAGCCATGGGCTCCTGCTGCACCCCCGACAACAGCTGCTCGACCACGGAGGCCACCGCCGTCGCGGTCGCCGACAGCACCGTCACGGTCTACGCCGTCTCCGGCATGACCTGCGGCCACTGCAAGAGCGCGATCACCAAGTCCGTCAGCGCCCTCGACGGCGTCCTCTCCGTCGACGTCGACGTCGCCGGCGGCCTGGTGACCGTGACCACCGGCGGCGAGCCCGACGACGCCGCGATCACCGCGGCCGTCGACGACGCGGGCTACGAGCTGACCGGCCGGGCCTGATCCGCCGCCGGGCAGACCGACACCCCGCCGGCGTCCCCCGTCCCGGTACCCGACGGTCCGCCCGGCAGGCGGACGACCGCCCGCACCCCCCGGCCGCCGGGGCCCGACCTCCACGCCCGGGCCCCGGCCCCCGAACCCCGCTGCACCGAGGAGCAGGAAATGACCACGACCACTCCGGGCACCGCCCAGGTCGAGCTCGCCATCGGCGGCATGACCTGCGCCTCGTGCGCGGCCCGTATCGAGAAGAAGCTCAACCGCATGGACGGGGTCGAGGCCACCGTCAACTACGCCACCGAGAAGGCGAAGGTCACCTTCGACGCCGACATCGACGTCGCCGACCTGATCGCCACCGTCGAGGCCACCGGTTACACCGCGCAGGAGCCCACTCCCCCGAAGGCCGAGGACAGCAGCGGCGGCGGCCCCTCCGACGAGGAGATCGCCGATGCCGAGCTGCGGCCGCTCAAGCAGCGCCTGATCACCGCCGTGACGCTCGCCGTGCCCGTCATCGCGATGGCGATGGTCCCGGCGCTGCAGATCGAGTACTGGCAGTGGCTGAGCCTCACGCTCGCCGCCCCGGTCGTCGTCTACGCCGCCTGGCCCTTCCACAAGGCCGCCTGGACCAACGCCAAGCACGGCGCGGCCACCATGGACACCCTGATCTCGGTCGGCACGATCGCCGCGTTCCTCTGGTCGCTGTGGGCGCTGTTCTTCGGCACCGCCGGTACGCCGGGCATGACGCACCCCTTCGAGTTCACGATCGCCCGCACCGACGGCGCCGGGAACATCTACCTGGAGGCCGCGGCCGGCGTCACCGCCTTCATCCTGGCCGGCCGGTACTTCGAGGCCCGCTCGAAGCGCAAGGCGGGCGCCGCGCTCAAGGCGCTGATGCAGCTCGGCGCGAAGGAGGTCACCGTCCTCAAGAACGGCCGCGAGGTCACCGTACCGACCGCCGAACTCCAGGTCGGGGACCGCTTCCTGGTCCGTCCGGGCGAGAAGATCGCCACCGACGGCACCGTCGTCGAGGGCTCGTCCGCCGTCGACGCCTCCATGTTGACCGGCGAGTCCGTGCCCGTCGAGGTCTCCGTCGGCGACTCCGTCACCGGCGCCACCCTGAACGCCGGCGGCCGTCTGGTCGTCGAGGCCACCCGCGTCGGTTCCGACACCCAGCTGGCCCGCATGGCGAAGCTCGTCGAGGACGCGCAGAACGGCAAGGCCGCCGCCCAGCGCCTCGCCGACAAGATCTCGGCCGTCTTCGTGCCGATCGTCATCGCCCTCGCGCTCGGCACCCTCGGCTTCTGGCTCGGCACCGGCCAGGGCCTGACCGCCGCCTTCACCGCCGCCGTCGCCGTCCTGATCATCGCCTGCCCGTGCGCCCTCGGCCTGGCCACCCCGACCGCCCTCATGGTCGGTACGGGCCGCGGCGCCCAGCTCGGCATCCTGATCAAGGGGCCCGAGGTCCTGGAGACCACCCGCAAGGTCGACACGATCGTCCTGGACAAGACCGGCACCGTCACCACCGGCCGCATGACCCTCATCAAGGTCCACACCGCCGAGGGCGTCGACGAGACCGACGTCCTGCGCCTGGCCGGCGCCCTGGAGCACTCCTCCGAGCACCCGATCGCCCAGGCCGTCGCCACCGGCGCCGCCGCCAAGGTCGGCACCCTGCCCACCCCCGAGGACTTCGCCAACATCCCCGGACTCGGCGTCCAGGGCATCGTCGAGGGCCACGCCGTCCTCGTCGGCCGCGAGAAGCTGCTCGACGAGTGGGCCATGGCCCTGCCCGCCGCGCTCAAGTCCGCGAAGGAAGAGGCCGAGCGGGCCGGCAAGACGGCCATCGCGGTCGCCTGGGACGGGGAGGCCCGCGCGGTCCTGGAGGTCGCCGACGCCGTCAAGGAGACCAGTGCCGAGGCCATCAAGCGGCTCCGTGCGCTGGGTCTGACCCCGATCCTGCTCACCGGTGACAACAAGGCGGTCGCCGAGGCCGTCGCCGCCGAGGTCGGCATCGACGAGGTCATCGCCGAGGTCATGCCGCAGGACAAGGTGGACGTCGTCAAGCGCCTCCAGGGCGAGGGGCGTTCGGTCGCCATGGTCGGCGACGGCGTGAACGACGCCGCCGCGCTCGCCCAGGCCGACCTGGGTCTGGCGATGGGCACGGGTACGGATGCCGCCATCGAGGCCGGCGATCTGACCCTCGTACGGGGGGACCTGCGGGCCGCGGCCGACGCGATCCGGCTCTCCCGCAAGACGCTCGGCACGATCCGCTCGAACCTCTTCTGGGCCTTCGCCTACAACGTGGCCGCCCTGCCGCTCGCCGCGGCCGGACTGCTCAACCCGATGATCGCGGGCGCGGCCATGGCCTTCTCCTCGGTCTTCGTGGTCGGCAACAGCCTCCGCCTGCGGGGCTTCCAGCCCATCGACCGCTGAACCACCCTCCGCCCCCCGCCCTGTGAATCCCGGATCTGAATCCCGGACCTGGAATCCCGATCTGAATCCCCGATCTGAATCCCTGATCTCCTAGGAGCCCGTCGTGGCCGGTTACGGACAGCACAAGGAAGACATCATCAGACGGCTGAGGCGCATCGAGGGCCAGGTCAGGGGGGTGCAGCGGATGGTGGACGAGGACGTCTACTGCATCGACGTCCTCACCCAGGTCTCCGCCATCAACGCGGCCCTCCAGTCCTGCGCGGTGGCCCTCCTGGACGAGCACCTGAGCTGCTGCGTCACGGAGGCCATCGCCCAGGGCGGGGACCAGGCGAAGGTGAAGGTGGGTGAGGCGTCGAAGGCCATCGCCCGGCTGATCCGGACGTGACGGAGTCGCCAGGACTCACCGAGGAGACATCAACCGCCCTTGCGTGAAGGGCAGTCGGCGGACAGCGTGAGACTCAGCCGGAGACACAGGCCGAGCAGTTGGCGGAGGAGCACCAGCTCCACCGAACCGGGCAGACCGGAGTCGCAGACCTTCGCGCAAGGGCGGTTCTTCATGAGGGTCGACATCCTGCCACTGTACCCCTGGGGGGTATACCTGGGCGGGGGGAGCGGCCCGTACGATGAGCCGCCCGCAAGGGGAGGGTGAGGGGATGCACGTGCGCCGGCTGGGAGAGCTGGAGGCCGAGATCATGGACCGGCTGTGGGCGTGGCAGCGGCCCGCCACGGTCCGCGAGATCGTCGACGACATCAATCGGGGACGCCGGGTCGCCTATACGACGGTGATGACGGTGGCGGACATCCTGCACCGCAAGGGCTGGCTCCGCCGCGAGAAGTCCGGGCGGGCCTGGCTGTACGAGCCGGTCCGCAGCCGCGAGGAGTACACGGCGGGCCTGATGCGGGACGCGCTCGGCGACAGCCAGGACCGCCCGGCCGCCCTCCTCCGCTTCGTCGAGGTCATCTCGGACGAGGACATGGCCGCCCTGGACGCGGCCCTCCGCGCGGCCCGGGGCGGGGGCCCGCACCCGGACGCGCCGGCCGGAGGTCACGCGTGAACCACCACCTGCTCATCCCGCTCGGGCTCGTGCTCGTCACCGGTGTCCTCGTGCCCTGGCTGCTCGCCCGGGCCCGCTGGGTCCAGCAGGTGCCGCGGCTCGCGCTCGGCGTCTGGGCCGCGTGCGGCGCGGGCTTCGCGGTGGGGGCCGCGCTGCTGCCCGCCCAGCTGGTCCTGACGGGCACCGCGAGCCACCGCCTGAGCGACATGATGTTCACGTTCCGGCCGCCCACGCTCGACCAGCTCCTGAACCTCGACGGGCGCGAGCGGTTCGCGTTCTCCCTCTCGCTCCTCGTCCTCTCGGCGCCCACCGCCGCGTTCGTACGCCGTCTCGCCCGCGCCCGGCGGATGCGGACGCGGCACGCGGGCGTGCTGCGGCTCGTCGGGCGGTACGACGCGACGCTGCGGGCCACCGTCCTCGACGACGACCGGCCCGCCGTCTACTGCCTGCCGGGCCGTTCGCGCCGGGTCGTCGTCTCCTCGGGCGCGGTGCACGCCCTGACCCCGGCCCAGCTCGGGGCGGCCCTCGCGCACGAGCGGGCGCACATCTCGGGGCGGCACCACCTGCTCGTCGCGGCGGCGGACGCCTTCGCGGCGGTCTTCCCGCACCTCCCGCTCGCGCGGCGCGGCGGGTCCGCCGTACCCCTGCTGCTCGAAATGACCGCGGACGACCGGGCGTTGCGCCGGTGCACGCGGGACGCGCTGGCGACGGCGCTGTACGCGCTGGCCTCGGGGCGGGCGCCGCGGTCCGCGTTCGGCGCGGGCGGACCCTCGGCGGCGCTGCGGATGCGGCGCATCCTCGCCCCGCACAGCGCCGGACACCCCGTGCTGTACGGGGTGTTGACGATCGCGGCGGGGGGACTGGCGATGGCGCCGCTGGTGATCGCCTGCTGCTCGTTCCCCCAGTAATCCCCGAACACCGCTATTTACTAAGTGAATTCGTAGATTTCGCATCGGTCACAGATCACGGAATGCGCCGCTATTGTGGGTACGTTGGGGCTCGGACTCGGCACGTCGAAGGGTGCACAACCAATGCAGCTCGCCGGCGTTCGTACGGCAGCGGCCGGCGACGCGACCACGATATCCAGACTGCTTGCCGACATCATCCGGAGCAGCTACGCCGGAATACTGGACGAAATCCCGATGCGGCGGCTGATCTCCGCCCAATGCGCACTCCCCCGCATACGCGCGGAAATTGAAATTCCGGGGGGTGCTCCCGGCTGGCTCGGCTGGCTGGTCGCCACGGACCCGGAGGGCACGGTCGTCGGCGTGGCCGCGGGCGGCGTCCCGGTCCCGGGCGAGGGCGAGGTGTACGCCCTCGCGGTGCAGCCCGGCTCGCGCCGCGCCGGCGTCGGTACGGCCCTGCTCGCCGCCGCGACCGAGCGGATGCGTGACTACGGCGCCCGGGAGCAGCGCGTGGAACTCCCGGCGGCGCCCGATCCGGCGCTCCCCTTCTACGCGCACCTCGGTTTCGCGGCCCTCGCTCCGACCCGCTGGAGCCGGCCGCTCTCCTGACCGCCCCCGTGGCAGATCCACGCCATCGCGTGTTCACGCAGCCCGATCCGGTGGATCGGGGTTCGCTCCCCAGGTCAGGATGGGTTCAGCGGCGCGGGCCCGGCGGCACGGGTACCTCGTCCGGACGGCATGGACCGAGCGAGCCCCTGGAGGAGCGATGCACACACCGAGCACTTCCCTGCCCGTCGTGCCCGCAGCGCTCGCTCCGGTCCTGCCGTCCCGATACGGCTTCGACCGGGACCCGGCGCCCTGCGCCGGCATCCGGGTCGCCGCCGACACGCTCCCCGGGCTCGAATCGGTCTCCCCCGCCGACGAGGGCTCGGTCTGGCTGCACGACGCCCTGCTCGGCCCGCACAGCGCGGACATCGTCCGCTACCTCAGCCTCGCCCGCTCCACCGGCGGACCCGTCCTCGACCTCGGCTCCGGCGCCGGGCGGCTCGCCGTCCCGTTCGCCCGGCACGGCTTCGCCGTGGAAGCCGTGGACCGGGACGCCTCGGCCCTTGAGCGCCTCGAAGGCTGGGCCCGCCGGATCGGCCCGCAGGTGGCCGGGCTCGTCGTCACCCACCGCGCCGACCTCGCCGAGCTGCGGCTGGCGGGCAGCTACCGGCTCGCGCTGCTCGCGGGCGCCATGGTGACCGCCGTACCGCCGGACAGCCGGCCGGGGCTGCTGCGCGAGGTCGCCGCCCATCTGGAGTCGGGCGGGGCGCTCGCCCTCGACTACACCGCGCACCTGCTGCCGGGTCTCATCGCGGAGCCGCGGCGGACCTGGGCCTTCCAGGTGCCGCGGTTCGACGGGATCGACGAGTGGGTGGTGGCCCGGCAGGTCTTCGACCTGCCGTCGATGAGCGAGCGGATCACGTACTACGCGGCGAGGACCGGCAAGGTCTCCTCGGAGCGGGTGGTGCTGACCACCGACAAGTGGATCGTCGACCCCGAGCGGCTCGCGGCGGAGCTGCACTCGGCAGGGCTGCACATCGAGGGCCGGCGGCGGCACCGTATCGACGAGAGGACCGAGTCGGTGCTCCTGGTGTGCAGGGCGGACGACTGACTCCTCCGCGTGCGCAGGACGGACGACTGACCGATTACGGACCTGCCGAGGTTGACGAGCAAGAGGTACGATGCCCACAAAAGTTTGAGCCGACCAGGTGGCGGGCGGAGAAGATGGCAGTCGTGGAAGAGCTGACGGGCCGCGAGGCGGTGATCCAGCGCCTGCGCGATGTCGGGCTGCGGGTCACGGGCCCGCGCCTGGAGGTGCTCACGGTGCTCGCCGCCGGCGGCCATCTGGACGTCGAGGCGATCACGACGACGGCCCGCGAGCGGCTCGGCACGCTGACCAGCCAGGCCGTGTACGAGATGCTGCGGCACTTCCAGGAGACGGGTCTGGTCAGCAAGTTCGACCGCCCCGGTCTGCCCGCGGTCTTCGAGATCTCCGGGCCGCCCCACCAGCACGCCCTGTGCACCGGATGCGGCCGCGTGGAGAACGTGTCCGCGACCGCGCCCGAGCCGCCCCGCGGCGCACTGCCGCGGTGGCGGGTGGACGACGCCGAGATCGTCTTCAGGGGTCTGTGCCCCGACTGCCGGGCGAGCGACCCCGCCGCCTGAGCCGCAGTCACCGCCGTACGCACCCGCCGCCTGAGCCGCAGTCACCGCCGTACGCTCCGGCAGCTGGGCCACGGTCAACTCCGTGCGTGTCGTTCGATTTTGTGGCAGGGTCTAGCGGGGCGATTCAACAGGGTCCACCGGATCCGAGGGGAGTCTGCTGCGCCGTGTCCAGAAACGCCGCCGTGTCCCGGCCGGGGAGCGATCAGGCCCTCGCCGTCTACCAGGCATTACGCGCCCGCCCCGAGGCCGGCTTCGACGAGGTCGCGGACCGGTTCGAGCTCTCCGCCGAGGAGCGGGAGCGATGTCGCTGCGAACTCGTCTCCTTAGGCCTCACCGCCCTCCCCGACCCGTCCGAACCCGGCGCGTCCGAGCCCGGCGCCCACACCGTCGTCGACCCCGATGTCGCCCTGCTGCGGCTGCTGCGCCGGGAGCGCGACCGGCTCCAGGACCGCCTCGCCGCGACCAGCCGCGCGCACACCGCCCTCGAAGCCCTCGCCGGGCCGTTCCTGCGGGCCGGGGCCGCGCCCCGCTCCGAGGTCGAGGTCGAGATCGTCACCGACCCGCAGCGGGTGCTGCGCGAGCTGTCGGAGCTGACGGAATCCGTGCGGACCGCCGTCCACGTCATGCACACCGGGTCCGTACGCCGCGAGGACATGGCCGCCGAGCTGGAGCGGGACCGCTCCCGGGCCGCCCGCGGGGTGCGGGTCCGCGCCATGTACAGCCGCCGGGTCGGGACCGTGCCCGAGATGACCCAGCACCTGGAGGACCGGGCGGCGCTCGGCGTGGAGCTGCGGCTCTCCCCCGTGGTCCCGATGAACATGGTCCTCGCCGACGAGAACTTCGCCCTGCTGCCCACGGACCCGCACGACCCGGACTCGCCCACCATCCTGGCCCGCGGCCCCGGCCTGGTCCGCTCGTACCTCGCGCTGTACGAGTACTGCTGGCAGGCGGCCTCCCGGTACGGCGAGGAGCCCGGGGAGTCCGGCGGCGACGGCCTCTCCGACCAGCAGCGGGCGGCGCTGCACATGCTCGCGTCCGGCATCAAGGACGAGCAGATCGCGCGCAGCCTCGGCGTCTCGCTGCGGACGGTGAGCCGGCTGCTCTCCGAGGTGATGCAGGAGCTGGGGGCGGCGAGCCGCTTCGAGGCCGGCGTGAAGGCGGCACGCCTCGGACTGCTCGACGGCGAGGGGCCGGAACCCGTGGCCTAGTACGAGGAGTTCGGATGTCATGGAGGACGCGCACGGCCCGCCGGTCAGGCACCGGGGGCCGTGCGGGCCGGAGGAAGCGCACGACGGACTCCCGCCGCGCCGGGTGACAGGGCGGGGCGGGGCGACTCGGAGAATGAGGGGGTCACTTCGCCATGGTCACCGCGGGCGACGGCATCGGGGACGGCACGACCGGCGTCCTGCTTGCCGTGTACCAGGAGCTGCGCCGCCGGGGCGTCTCGGACTTCGAGGAGGTCGGCAGGGAACTCGGCCTCGTGCCGGAGGAGTACGAGCGATGTCGTCGCGAACTGCTCTCCCTGGGCCTGATCGTGCCCACGGGGCAGGTGCACGCCACCGTCGACGCCGTGCAGGACGGCAGCTGGCGGTCCGAGGCGGACACGGTGGCGGTGATCGATCCGGAGATCGCGCTGCTCCGGCTCCTGGAGCGGGAGCGGGAGCGGCTGCGGGAGCACCTGGCCGAGGCGGACGAGGCGTACAGCACGCTGGAGGTCCTGGCGGGCTCGTATCTGCGGGCGGAGGCGCTGACCCGGGCGGAGGCGCACGTCGAGGCGCTGACCGACTACCGCAGGATCCAGCAGGCCATCGAGGACATCACCGATGTGATGCAGGAGAGTTCGGCCTCGCTGCACCCGGGGACGCCGGGCCGACAGAACCCGGAGCTGATGCTCGACCGGGACCGGCGGCAGCTGGCGAACGGGGTGCGGGTGCGCGCCATCTACGGGCGCCAGGAGGCCACGGACCCGCAGATGGAGAAGTTCCTGGGGCAGCGGGCGGAGCTCGGGGTGGAGATCCGGCTCGCGCCGGTGGTGCCGATGAACCTGATCATCGCGGACCAGCAGTTCGCCCTGGTACCGATCCGGCCGGACGAGCCGGGCGAGGGCGCGATCCTGGCGCGGGGCAGCGCGCTGGTGCGGCCGTATCTGAGCCTGTACGAGCACTGCTGGCACACGGCGACCCCGTACGGGAACGAGATGGCGGCGGAGGCGGGCGGCGACGGGCTTTCGGAGCAGCAGCGGGCCGCGCTGCACATGCTGGCCTCGGGGATGAAGGACGAGCGGATCGCGCGGACGCTCGGGGTGTCGCTGCGGACGGTCAGCCGGATGATCTCGGAGCTGATGCAGGAGCTGGGGGCGACGAGCCGTTTCGAGGCGGGGGCGCGGGCGGTGCGGCTCGGCTGGCTGGACTGACCCTTTCCGCGGTGCTCACGGGAAATGCGCGGGGCCCCACAATCGTGGCAGCGATTGCGGGGCCTCACGGTGGGGGGGGATCGCCCGGGGGAATTGCCCGTTGAATATCCCTGGTAATGGATTCAGTTGGTGGGGATTCAGTTGGTGGGGGTGGGGGTCGGGGTGACCGGCGGGACCGGCCAGCCGTTCCCGCTGACACCGGCGTTGGTGTGGGGGGTGACCGGGGTGCTGTCGGCGGAGACGGCGACAGCTGCGCCGGCGGCGACGGCCGTACAGGCAACGATCGCGACGATGAGCCGGCGGGCGGTCTCGCGGATACCGGTGTTCTGCGCAACGGACATGATTCCTCCAGGGCTTGGAATGTGAATTCCGTCTTCCGGGGGCCCGTGCCGCCGGGCGTTCCCTGAAGACATCTCCATACTGTCCCGGTCCCCGTATCGAATCCAGTGATAGTTCGTGCGTGGACCCGCCATGGCGTGGATGCGTCAATGCGCCAGCAGGGCAACGGAATTGAGGCATCCAGAGCTCCCCATACCTTTGGTCGAACCAAAAGAGATGCTAGACTTGTGCTACGGCCTTCTCGTTCCTCCAGGAGAGAGGGGCCGCCGGGGCAGGGGCGTGCCGCCGCCCCTGCCCCATCCCCCGCTCCAGGGCCCCCTGGTACACCTCGATGGTCCGCCCGGCCGACACCCGCCAGCTCATCCCGCGCGCATGGCGCACCGCCGCCGCCCCCATCGCCTCCACCGCCTCCGGGTGCGCCGCCAGCCAGCGCAGCCGGCGCGCGTACTCCACCGGGTCGTGACCCCGCACGAGCATCCCCGTCACCCCGTCCCACACCGCCGTCGGCAGCCCGCCCACCGCCGCCGCGAGCACCGGCGTCCCGCACGCCTGCGCCTCCACCGCCACCAGACCGAAGGACTCGCTGCGCGAGGGCACCACGAGCACGTCCGCCGCCCGGTACCAGTCCGCCAGCTTCTCCTGCGGTACGGGAGGGCAGGGCCGCAGCACATCGGTGACCCCGAGCTCCTCCGCGAGGCGCCAGGCCGAGCCCCGCTCGGTGGCGCCCGAATGCCCGCCCACCACCGGCACCAGGAGCCGGCGGCGCAGCTCCGGCGCCTCCCGCAGCAGCTCGGCCACCGCCCGCACGAGGACGTCCGGTCCCTTCAGGGGCTGGATGCGGCCGGCGTACAGCGGCACGAACGCCCCGGCCGGCAGCCCGAGCCGGGCCCGCGCCGCCGCCCGGCCGTCCCCGGGACGGAAGGTCCGCAGGTCGACCCCGGGCCGTACGACCTCGGTCCGCGCCCCCTCCGCCCCGTACAGCGAACGCAGCGCCTCCGCCTCGTCGGCCGTGTTGGCGATCAGCCGGTCCGCGCTGCCCACCACCAGGTGCTCGCCCCGGACGCGGAGCTCCGGCTCGGGGGTGTCGCCCTCGGCGAGCGAGGCGTTCTTCACCCGGGCCAGGGTGTGGGCGGTGTGCACGAGCGGTATCCGCCAGCCCACCTGCGCGATCCGGCCCGCCTGCCCGGAGAGCCAGTAGTGCGAGTGGACCAGGTCGTAGCGCCGCTCCTCCTTGAGCAGGGCCAGCGAGAACGGCACCACCAGGTCGGGCATGGCCTCCTTGGGCAGCGCCCGGCGCGGACCGGCGTGCAGATGCCGGACCCGCACGCCCGGCGCGAGCTCGACGAGCGGGGGCGCGTCCTCGCCCCGGCAGCGGGTGAACAGGTCGACCTCCGCGCCCTGTTCGGCGAGGGCGCGGGAGAGCTCGACCATGTAGACGTTCATGCCGCCGGCGTCCCCCGTCCCGGGCTGGTGGAGCGGGGAGGTGTGGACGCTGAGCATGGCGACGCGCAGGGACACGTGGGGCTCCTGTGAGAGGGAGGTGGGGGGCCACGTGTCCCTGCGCGTCGCTCGCGCGCACGGTCACGCGGCAGGGGACGAAGATTCCTGACGAACTTCCTGACGAACTTTCCTAAGAAAGTACTTAGTTGCTTAGTAGTACGGAGGCGGGCGAGGCTCAGAACCCGAAGACCGGTCCCGAAGGCGGCGCCAGCCTGGTCCCCGGCAGCGGCCCCGTCAGGGCCTGCCAGTCGACCGGGCGCCCCGGCTCCACCCGGAGCGCCGACGCGAGCCGGTCGGCGCCCTCCGGCATCACCGGCCGCGACCAGGCGGCCAGCGCCGACGCCACCGCCAACTGGGCGGCGAGGGCCGGGAGATGACGGCAGGAGGTGCTGGGCCGGCACCGCTCGTGGGCGTTGACGTGGCCGAAGTCGGCCGTCGAGCGGACCATCTCGTCCAGGACCGCGACCGCCCGGCGCGGGTCGAACGCGTCGGGGCCGTACGCCTCGCGCAGGTCGTCCACGCCCCGGTGCAGCCGCCGCTCCAGGATCTCCCAGCCGGTGCCGCCGGGCAGCGCCTGGGGGGCGAGGCCGCCGCACTCCTCCCGTACGGCCGCGAAGAGCCGGGACAGCCAGCTGTTCCAGTTCTCGTCCAGCTCGTGCCGGGCGGCGGCGAGCCGCTCCCGCCGGAAGACCGTGCGGCGCCCGAGCGGACGGGCCTGGAGGACGTGCCGGCGCAGGGTGTCGGAGCCGTACTCGGTGAGCAGGTCGAGCGCCCAGACGTGGCCCTCCTGGACGCCCTCCTCGATCACGTACGACTCGTTGACGTTGAAGTCCTGCGGCAGCTTGACGTCCTGCGCGAGGAGCAGCACCGGCAGCAGCACGGCATGGCAGAAGGCGTGCCCGAAGCCGCAGAAGTGGATCGCGCGGCGCGGCAGCGGCCCCTTCACGTCGTAGCCGAAGAGGTGCATCGCGGCGGCCTCGAAGCAGCCGTCGATGCGGTGCTCGGGGAAGCCCTCGACGGGCACCGGCAGGCCCCACTCGCCGGGCTGGCCGACGGCGATGTCCGGCAGCCCGTCCTCGACGAGCGACTCGCACAGCGCCGCGAGCCGCGGCGGCAGGCCCGCCGTCGCCCAGTAGTCGGCGAGCGTGTCGCGGAACGGCTCCAGCGGCACGTAGAGGCGGCGGCAGCGGCGGGCGACCGCCGGGGTGTCGCAGAGCGCGCAGCGCGCAGCGATCAGGTCGCCGCCGTCGTTCGGCCGGGCGCACTCGTGGCACATCCCGCCGTCGCTGGCCGCGCCGCAGTGCGGGCACGTGCCGGTCGCGTGCGCGCCGTGCAGCCAGCGGCCGCAGGGCTCGCAGTACGGGAGCAGCCGGGTCCGGGGCGCGATGACGCCCTGCGCGTACAGCTTCGCGAAGAGGTCCTGCACCCAGCGCCCGTACCCCTTGTCCCGGCGCGGGCGCACGATGTGGTCGAACTCCACGCCCGCACGCAGCCAGTCGGCGGTGATCGCGGCACGGTAGCCCTCCGCGACCTCCTCCGGCTTGCGGTGGTGGCGCAGCGCCCGCACCTCGACGGAGCTCGCGTGATCGGCGGTGCCGGTGGTGAACCGGATCGCCTCGCCCTCCGCGCGCAGATAGCGGGTGAGGACGTCGGCGGCGACGTACGGCCCTGCGAGGTGGCCGATGTGGAGTTCGCCGTGGGTGGCGGGAGGGGTCGCGGTGATCCAGACAGGGGTGCTCATGGGACCTCCTTGACGGGGCGCCGTGGGGCGCAGGGCGGTCAGCGGGGCTCGAAGTGGAAGGAGCGGATGAAGCAGTCGCGGGGCTGCTCGACGGCGTAGACGATGCACTCGAAGAGGGCCTGTGTGGTGAGTTTCTCGTCGGGTGCCATTCCGTCCGGGTTCGCTCCGTCCCACTCCGCGAAGCGCGGGTCCGAGGTCGAGAAGTCGGGCGGGAAGAGGGAGAAGACGCGGACCCCGGAGGGCCGCAGGCGGCGCGACAGGATGTCGGCGAAGCCCGCCTGGGCGCTCTTCGCCGCCCAGAAGGCCTCGTGGGCGACGCCGGCGGTCGCGGCGGAGGCGCCCTCGGCGTCGCGGACGGCGACCATGTTCACGATGTCGGGCCGCAGCGAGCCCCGGAGCAGCGGCAGGAAGTGCTTCACCATGAGGACGGTGCCGCCGGCCGTCGACTCGATCGTCTCCACGATCTCGGCGTCGCTGGCCGCCTCCAGGTCCATGCCGTCGAGCCAGCGGGCGCCGTTGTTGACCAACAGGTCGACCCGGTCGGTCCGTTCGCCGACCCGGGCCGCGAACTCCCGGATCTCGGCGGGCCGGCTCAGGTCGCAGCCGAAGGCGTGGATACGGTCACGGGCCGATCCCATGACCTCGGTACGGGTGCGCTCGGCGGCCTCGACGGTCCGCGCCGACACGTAGACCTCGGCGCCGAGATGCGCGAATCCGACGGCGAGCGCGCGGCCGAAATAGCGGGACGCCCCGGTCACGACGACACGCAGATTCTCGAATTTCATGTGTGTCCGCTCTCCCCATCTCGCCACGGATACCGATGGCCGGTCCATTTCAGCGTGGCAGACGAATCGGGCTGCGGTCCTGGTGAGAGGGGTGCGCGTTCACGCCGTTGCGTGGATACGCCAGGGGAGTTCGAGCGTCCCGAGGACCTCGGCGCGCTTGTGGTGGACGCGGACGCGGTCGG
Organism: Streptomyces sp. NPDC037410; assembly: GCF_055602235.1. NCBI lineage: Bacteria > Bacillati > Actinomycetota > Actinomycetes > Kitasatosporales > Streptomycetaceae > Streptomyces > Streptomyces sp. NPDC037410. The sequence goes on from NZ_JBVJWR010000006.1 coordinate 168,849, forward strand.
GCGCGGTGGAGACGGTGACGATCCCGGTGGGGGTACGGACGGGCCCCTGTACGGCGGGCACGACGGTCCCGTCGATCGCCCCCGCGGCGGCGAGCGCGGCGGCCCCGGTGAGCGCGAGCCGGGGGTGCCAGCCGCCGACGGTGAGGGCGCGGACGGAGAGCCCGTCGGGGCCGTCGCTGAAGGCGGCGATCTTGGGGAGGGCGGAGTCCGGTGGGTGCCCGAGGAGACGGGCGGCCTCCGCCCGGAGCGCGAGGAGCCGGTCGTACGGGGCGTCCTCCGGCAGGTGCCGGGCGTCGACGAACACGTACGGATTGCCGTACCGCACGAGCGAGACGGGCACGCCGTCGAGAAGGTCGACGGGACGGCCGGTCGGGAGGGTGCCGGGTGCGGTGGGAGCGCGGAGGAAGCTGAGCGTGTACGTGTCGCCGTACGGCTCACAGAGCACGGTGTCGCCGGTGGTCACGGCCCGCACGGTGACGGGCTGTCGTCTCCCGTCGGCGACGACACAGGCGAGGAGGGAGTGCCCGCACCCGGCCCGGAAGTCGAAACGGCCGTCGGGGAGGGCCTGGACGAAGCGGTAGCGGAGGGAGACGGGGTCGTAGAGGGCGATCTTGGCGATGCGGGCGTAGGGGGTGGCGGCGAGGGCGTGGCGCAGTTGCGCCAGCTCGCCGCCCAACGCGAGGACGCCGGCGGGGAGCTGGTCGAGGGGCACGACGAGGGTGGGCCCGGGCGCGTCGAGGGCCCGGACGACGGTGACCCCGGCGACGGCGGGTTCGGGACGGTGGGGTCCCGGGGATTCAGGCCGCACAGCCCACCGGGATTCGCATGCCCTGGACGACCTCCGTCCAGAGCTCGTGGACGGCGAGGGACCAGAGCGTCAGGGCCGCCTGGGGCGTGGGGTGCTCCAGGTGCCGGGCCAGGAGTTTCGCCGCGCGGTCCGCGCGGATCTTCCCCCCGAGGACCAGCCGCGCCGGGGACAGCATCTCGCGGACCAGGTCGAGCAGGGGCCCGCCCGGGGCCAGCATCGCCGCGACCGGGAGCGTGAAGGGCTGCTTCGGGCGCCGGAGGACGGACGCAGGCAGCAGCTCCGCGCCCGCCTCGTACAGCGCCCGCTTGCCCGTCCGCGCGCCCACCGGCAGGGAGCGCGCGTGCGTGACGACCGACGGCTGGCAGAACGGCAGCCGCGCCTCCACCGCCCACGCCATCGAGAGGTGGTCCAGGCGCCGCAGGTGGTACGCGGGGAGCCGCCACCGCGTCTCGAACGCGGTCATCGCGGTGAGCCGGTCCGCGCCGACGGCCTCCGCCGAGCGCAGCTCCTGCTCGATGCGGTCGGCGGCGGACCCCTGGTCGGCGATGAACGCGCGGTACTGGGACGTGTAGAGGTGCTCCCGCAGCAGCCTCGGCGCCGCCGACAGCGCGTCCGTGTAGGCGGCGGCCCAGTCCGGTCCCGCCGTCAGGGCGGCCCGCATCCGGTCGTACCCGCCGAAGAGTTCGTCGGCGCCGTCCCCTGCGAGGGCGACGGTGAAGCCGTTCTCGCGGACGGCGCGGAAGAGGGCGTAGGTGGAGAGGGTGATGGGGTCGGCGTTGGGCTGGCCGAGGTGGCGGACGGTCCGGGTGAGGAGGGAGCCGAGTTCGTCGGGGTCGACGGCGACCTCGTGGTGGACGGTCCGGGCGCGCCGGGCGACGGAACGGGCGTACGGGGCCTCGGAGTCGGGCCAGCGGCCCCGGTAGGTGAGGTGGAAGGTGTGCAGCGGCGGCGCGTCGGTCTCGCGGGCGTGTTCCGCGGCGAGCGCGGTGACGAGCCCGGAGTCGAGCCCGCCGCTGGTGACCGCGCAGACGGGCACCTCGGCCTGGGCGAGCCGGCGCACCTCGTGGCGCAGGACGTCCTGGGTGTCACCGAGGGGGGTCGCCCGGTACGGGCCCCTCCTGCGCACGACGGGCGCGCACCCGGGCCGTACGAGCGCGGTGGCGCCGGGCGGCAGGACGTCGACGCCGTCGAGCGCGGTGTGGGTGGAGAAGGAGGTGCGGGTGGCGAGGACGGTGTCGAGGGCGTCCTCGCGGGGGGAGATCCGTACCCCTTCGAAGGCGAGGAGCGCGGGGATCTCGGAGGCGAAGCGGGTGGAGCCGTCGTACGGGTCGTGGTGCAGGTGGAGCGGTTTCATGCCCATGTCGTCGACGGCGAGGACGAGTCGGGTGGAGCCGGGCCGCAGGTCGAGGACGGCGACGGCGAACATGCCGTCGAGGTGTTCGGCGAAGGCGGGCCCGTACTCGGCGTAGAGCGCGGGGAGCACGGTGCCGTCGCAGCGGTCGGGGAAGCGGTGGCCGCGGGCGGCGAGGGTGCGGCGGAGATCGGCGTGGTTGTAGATCTCGCCGTTGAGGACGGCGAGGATGCCGGGCAGGTGGGGCAGCCGGTAGGGCTGCTGGCCTCCGCAGGGGTCGGTCACGGCGAGCCGGTCGCAGCCGAGCGACCAGCCGGGCCCGGTGAGCACCTGGTGCTCGTCGGGGCCGCCGTGGCGTTGGCGGGCGGAGACCGCCGCGAGCTGGGCCTGCTCGGGGCGGTCCGCCCCGGCGGCGAAGGAGCCGAGGATCCTGCACATACCGGTCACCCTCCAAGCACGTCACCCGGATTACCCAATGATTTGAATCTACCAAGTTTTTGAATGGCGCGTAAGTGCCATGTCCTGTTCACGCCACGAGTTGGCCTTGCGACGCCCCTGCCGCCCCAACAGGCTGGCCCCATGGAGGACTTCAACCGGACGGCCCCCGAGTCCCTGCTGGTCGTGGCCGCGCACCCGGACGACATCGAGTTCTGCGTCAGCGGCACCGTCATGCAGTGGATCGAGCGCGGCACCCGCGTCACGTACTGCATCGTCACCGACGGCGGCGCGGGCGGTTACGACGAAGCGCTCCCCCGCCAGGCCATGGCGGACCTGCGCCGCGCCGAACAGGTCCACTCGGCCAAGCTCAGCGGCGTCGCCGACGTCCGCTTCCTCGGCTACCCCGACAGCTTCGTGGAGGCCTCCGTGGAGCTCCGCCGCGATCTGTGCCGGGTCATCCGCGAAGTACGGCCGCAGCGCGCGATCGTCCCCTCCCCCGAGATCAACTGGGCGCGGGTCGCCGACCTCCACCCCGACCACCGCGCGGTCGGGGACGCCTGCCTGCGCGCCGTCTACCCCGAGGCCCGCAACCCCTTCGCCCACGCGGAGCTCCTCAAGGAGGAGGGCCTGGAGCCGTGGACCGTCCACGAGCTGTGGCTGATGACCGGCCCCACCCCGAACCAGTACGTCGACGTCACCTCCGTCTTCGACCGCAAGGTCGAGGCCCTGCGCATCCACACCTCGCAGACGGCCCACTTCGACGACCTGGCGGGCCTCCTGCGCGACTGGCTCGGCGAACACGCCACGGCGGGCGGCCTGCCCCCGGGCCGGATGGCGGAGGCCTTCCAGATCGTGCACATCGACTGAGCCACCGAACCGGGCGCCGGTGGCGCCGCCGTCGGCGTGGCCTGATCCCAACGGACTCGAAACAGGCTGTTACGTCACGCGTACACGCCGTAGAAACAGGGCTGCCATATGCCAGACGCCATTGGCCGTTTCCGGATCCAAGGAGCCCACCGTGACCCGCTTCCGCACCACCACCATGGCCCTCGCCGGCGCCGCCGCGATGTTCGCCCTCAGCACCGCGCCCGCCCAGGCGGCCCCCGGTGACGTGACGACCACGTGCGCGAGCTCGGCCACCCCGTACGGCTACGTCGACGTCAGCTGGGGTTACAGCGCCAGCTGCGGCACCCAGAACTTCGACCCGAACATCAAGCAGATCAAGCAGCTCACCGGCCTGCCCATAGGTACCGTCGTCCAGGCCTGCGGGTCCACGTACTACCCCGCCGGCTGGACCGCGACCAGCTCCTACTACAGCAGCTCCTGCGTCGCGTGGCCCAACTCCGGCTTCAACAACAACGCCTGGACCCTCAAGCGCGTCTCCTGACCGCACGGAACCGGGGCCCGCCTCCACGCGGCGGGCCCCGGTTCGACGCCGAAGGTTCAGCAGGCGCCGAGGTCCTGCCACACCCCCCACTCGCCCGTGGTGCCCGGCTCCTCGCCCAGGGTCCACCACTTGGCCTTCCAGGTGTGACCCTTGTGCGAGACCTGCTGGCCGCCGGTGTACACCTGCGAGGACGCCCACGGGGCCGCCGTGCACTGGGGGGCGCCGCCGGTGACGGTCAGGGAGAGGACCGCCGCGTGACCGGCCGAGGGGCTCGCCGCGTTGACGACGATCTGGTAGGTGCCGGAGACCGTGGCCGCCGTGGTGTTCACGGTGAGGGTCGCGGAGCCGCCGGCCGTCACCGAGGCGGGGCTGACCGTGGCGGTGACGCCGGCGGGCAGGCCGCTGACCGTGAGGTTCACCGTCTGTGCCGCACCCGAGGTGACCGCGGTGTTCACGGTCGCGGAGGTGGAGCCGCCCGCCGTGACGGTGGCGGCGGCCGGGGAGGTCGTCACCGAGAAGTCGTCGGCCGGGGCCGTCGTCCCGCTGGTGAAGGGGGCGAAGATGTGCGAGAAGTCCCAGGTGTTCTGCTGGATGCCCGAGCAGCCGTCGGCCGCGGCGCCGCCCGCACAGCTGCCGTTGTCACGCTGGAGCGCCCAGAACGAGAGGGTGTTGATGCCCTTGGAGACCGCCCAGTCGTAGACCGTACGGGCGTTGGCGAGGGTGAACGTCTCGGCCGGGCCGAAGTCGTCGACGCCGATCATCTCGATGATGCCGACCATGCCCCAGAGCTGCGCGGCCGTCTTCGTCGGGTAGAGCTTGGCGAGCTGGTCGTAGAGGCCCTGGGCGGACGTCTTGGTGTCCGCGGCCATGTCGTGCGCCGCGTTGTCGTAGTAGTCGAAGGTCATCATGTTGACGACGTCGACCTTCGCGCCGTTCGTCACGGCGTTCTTGAGCACCGCGAGCCCGCTGGCGGCGAGGCCGTGGGTGGTCGTCGGCAGGGTGTACGAGATCTGGATCTGGCGGCCGTTGGCGGCGGCCCAGTCCTGGACGAGCTTGATGGCCTTGTTGCGGCGGTCGATGCCCGCCGTGTTGTCGAGGGAGTCGACCTCGATGTCCATGTCGAGCCGGGTGACGTCGTAGGTCGTGATGACCTTCTCGTACACGGCGGCGATCTGGTTGACGTCGGTGCAGCTGTCGGCGATCTCGGTGCCGGTGGTGTCGGCCGTGTAGCCGCCGAGGGAGGGGATGACGTCGCCGCCGCGGGACCGCATGGTCGCGATGTCGGCGCCGAAGGAGGACTGGGCGACCGGGAGGCCGGTGTCGCCGTTCCAGTACGCGGTGCAGGAGCCCTTCGTCGCGGTCTGGAGGAACGCCATCGTCAGGTGCTTGGCCCCCGACTGCGCGCTGAGGGCGGCCGGGCTCTCCCCGGTCCAGGACTCGAAGTAGGGGGCGAAGACCCGGGCGGGGAGCGGGGTCGCGGCCTGCGCGTCGGCCTGCGCGGGAGCGGCGGCGACGGCGGCGAGCCCGAGGGCGGCCACGGCGGTCACGGCGGCGGTGAGGGCCGAGCGGAGCGAACGTACGCGTCGTCTCATGGCTATCGCTATCCAATGACTGTGGGGGGGCGGGAATAGGGGGATACCGGGATACCGGGATACCGGGGATGCCGGGATGCCGGGTGCGCCAACGCCGTTGTCACGCACACCTGTTGGGATACGACGAAACCCCCGCGACCATGACCACGTCAATGGCCTGGACCAAACTTGGACTAGACCAATTTCAGGGTTCGGTACGTGGTGCGTCCAGCCAGTACGGGCGGGTCCTGGCGCGATGCGCGCGGACGGCCGGATTGGTCCAGCGAGCCAAGGTCCGGCAGCCTTCCGCCGGAAGCGGTTCCTCCGTCGCACCGCCGGGTAGCTGGCGGACATGTCAAAGGGCTGGCGCCGGTTCCTCCTGCGTGAACCTGCAGGACACGATCCGTTTCGAGCAGGTCTTCACCCCGAAGCGGCTCTACCTGCGAGGCGACACGAAGACGGAGTCCGCCGACTGGATGTTCGTGGACCGGGCCGACATCACGACCGAGCGCATCCTCAAGGCCCCCGGCAACGACCCCGAATTCCTGCTGCGCCAAGTGGTCCTGGGCAAGCGCTACCAGCGGCTCGGGGTGGATGACGCGGCCGGCGTCTCCGCCACCCGCTACCGGGGCCACCTCCCCCAGGCGGCGCTGACCCTGAACATGTCCGCGGAGGCCCGGAAGAAGACCGACCAGATGCGCGACATGCTGGGCGGCACGATCCCCGCCACCGCCGACGTCTGGATCGACGAACGCGGCCGGCTCGTGCAGGTCCGGCTGGAGATGGACATCAAGGGAACGGTCCGGTCCACGACCACGCTGACCCTCACCGGGCAGGACGAGCTCGTCAAGGTCCAGGTACCCGCCGGCGCGGTCGAAGCCGAGACGTCGTCCCTCACCTGACCGGAAAGGCCCCGCCGGACCGCACGTCGCGGGCCGGCCCGCCCAGCTCGCACCACACCGTCTTCCCGTACGGCCCCTGGTCCACGCCCCACCGCGCCGCCACCGCGTCGAGCAGCGCCAGCCCGCGCCCCGACTCGGCGTCGTCCGCCGCGACCTGGAGTACGGGCCAGACGCGGGGATCGGGGTCGGTGACCGCCACCCTCGTCCGCCCGCCCTGCGCGGCGGCGACCCGCACGGTCACCGGGGTCCCCTCCCCCACGTGCCGGATGACGTTCGTCAGCAGCTCGCTCACGCACAGCCGTACGTCGTCCCCCTCCACCATCCGCCGCACCTCCGCGACCTCCTTGGGCAGGGCGAGCAGCTCGACCGTGAGGGGCAGCCTCACCCGCCGGCCGCCTTCCGCAGCACGTCGGTCAGCTGGCGTGCGGTCGCCAGGTTGCAGTTGCCGAGCGCGACGAGCGGGGGGCGGATGCCGGTCCCGGCGAAGGTGACCAGGTCCACCCTCAGGGAGGGGAGGGTGATGCCGTGAGCTGCGAGAGCGGTGCGGAGTGCGTCGACGTCCGGGGTGATGTCGTCGTCCATGGGGCGTCCACCTTTCGTTGCGTGCCGTGACGAACCCCTCACACGCTGCCGCCCCGCGCCCTACCGTGGGAAGCGTTTCCCGCTCCACGGAGCTTCTCTTGGGGTGGGACGGGGCGTGAGTTCGGGCGGCGCGATGCCTGTGCAGCTCAGCGATGTGTGCCCGTGGCCAATTGGTGCGCGACAGGTGTCGCAGTTCACGACTTCCGGCAGCACTCGCTCATCGTCACGGGCGGTGGTCGGATCCGTCAGGGGGCAAAATTCCTGAGGACGAGAGGCGCCCCACGGCTGGTGTTCCCACCTGCCAGACGCTTTTCGTGGCGTTAGGACCTCAGAAGTTCAGGACGGCCCAGGGCCTGGCTGGGACAACGCCGCCATGATGAGAACAGGCGCCCTGTCGGCCGATGGACCGGGATGGCCAACCGTCGGCGCACCGGGCAGGCTCGGGCATTGTGACGCTCTTAACCGATCCCGGCGCCTGGCGTATGTGTTCCGCTCTCTCTCGTACCCGCTGGCTGAAGCAGTCCTGGTGGTCGAGGACTTCGTCTGCAGCCTGATTCGCAGCGATCCATCTATCAGAATAGGCGTCGGCCACCTCATCGGGTGTGGCGGTTTCGCCCAGCTTCGCGATGCCATCAGTCAACATCTGATCCAGGTCTGCATCCCGCAGCTGGAGCTCGCTGATTGCAGGGTCAAAGGCGGAGACGAGCGGCACGTTGATCGCCTTGGCCTTCTCGTCCAGGTGGTTGGCCTGTTCCTGATGTGGGTGGCATGCCTGCTGGCGGTTGTGGTCCTGCACACTTGACCAGCCCAACGTTCCTAGCCCGGCGAGTATGACCAGCACGAACACGGAGCAGCAGCCGGCACTCCAGCGCTGAGCGCTCTGTTCAGCTCGTTTACGTGCTGCACGCTGCCGCTCTACTCTTTGGGCTGCTTCCTGGGCCTTCTCTGCCTTCTTTGCTTCTTCCAGTGCGTGAGCAGCACGCTTCTTTGCTTCTTCGAGTTCGTGAGCCGCGCGCTCTTCGTCTGTCGCGTGGAAGCGGCATCCCTCGCCGATCTCAGGTGGTCGAAGGCACGACGGGCCAAGGAGCGTGGGACGTCCGCAACGGGGCGGCGGCTCGTATGAATAGGGCCTACCGCCCTGATGCGGCGGCTGCTCAGGCGGTCTTCGACTCGGCATGGCTGCATTCTGCGGCATAGCGCTTCCGCCTCAATGCCGCCGGGAGTCTCGGTCAGCGGTTGAGCTGAGCCATCAGCTCGCGGTTGGCCGCCCGCGAAGCAGCGAGGTCCTCGTCCCGTTCACCGAGTTCGGCGCGGAGGTCGAGGACTTGCTGCTCCAGCTCGCTGATGCGATGGGTGAGTGTTTCGACGTCGGCGGGAGCACCGAGTCCGGAGGCTTCCCAGGCGGCCTGCCCGAGCGCTTCGGATAGGCGTCGTTCGAGCCGGGTGATGTGTGCGGTCAGCCGGCCGTTGCGGGCCGTGAGGTTCGCGACGTCGGCCAGCAGCGACTGGCGGCTGACCTGGGACCCGACGGTCGCGCCGGGCGGCGGTTCAGCTGCGCGGGCGAGGACGGCCGCATGCAGGTCGCCGTGTCGGTGGATCAGGCTGCGGTGAACCCGGGCCGCGCGGGCGACCGCGGACACGGTGATCTCCTCGCCATTCGCGGCAAGCTGGTTAAGAGCCTTGAGGACCCGGGCCCGGCGGCGCTCGGAGTCTACGGCTCGGGCCCGGGCCAGGTGGTGGGGTGGTGTCGTCATGCGTCGCGCTCCAGTCGCAGGTCCGGCTCGGGCGGCCGGATGCCGGGCATGCCGAGCGAGACCGTTCGGGTCTTCCGCAGGGTCCGTGTCGCGTCCTTGACCTGCATGCGCTCGTCGTCGGTGAGTCCGTCGAGGTCGGTCTCGACGCGGCGGATCAGCGTGCGGATGCGCTTGATCTCCTCCTCGGACGGGGTCGCCTCGGAGCGGGCCCAGTCGTCCAGATCGGTCGCCGCCGTGAGGCGTTCTCGGTCTCGTAGCAGCGAGTCGAGGTAGGTCCGCAGCTCGGGGAGGTAGGAGGGGTCGGTGCGGAAGTGATCGCAGCCGACGCAACGGAACCGGAACGGGCAGCCGTGCCCGCCGGCCTTGACGTTACTGGGCTCGATGCAGATGCCGTAGGGGACCGAGACCTGCCCGATCCGCAGGCGGGCGTGTTCGTGGTCCAGGAGCTGGCGGGCCTCGGTCCAGACCCGGTTGCCGTGCCGGTCGAACTGGTGCGAGACGAGCTTGTCGACCGCGGCCCGGGTGCGCTTCTCGGTGACCCGGTAGTAGCCCTGGGTGGTCTGCAGCGACCGGTGTCCCATCAGTTCGCGGAGCACGTCGGGCAGCGTGCCGGCGTCCGCGTGCCGTTGCGCGTAGGAGTGCCGGTAGGAGTAGGGGACGACGTCGAGCTTGGGGAACTCCGTGCCGTCGGCCAGCAGCAGCGGCGGCATGGCGTTGACCCAGTGGCGGTGAACGTTGCCGATGTGGCTGATCCGGTAGGGCTGGGTTCCGCCGGAGTTCTGCCGGGGCCGGGGGAAGAGGACCAGTTCGGTCAGCTCGGTGTCGGGAAAGCGGGCTCGGATGGCCTTCTTCTGCTCGACGATGATCTGGGCGGTGGAGTCCGGGATCGGCAGGCGGCAGCCGGTGCGGTTGTTTTTGAAGTCGGTGTAGACGAGTACGGACTTGCCGTGTTCGTCGGTCTCCAGGCAGTTCCAGGGCAGGCACCCGATCTCGTCCGGGCGTCGGCCGGTGTCGATGAGGATCTCGATGGCGTTGCGCATGTCCGCGGTGCCGTAGCGGACTTGGTCCAGGGTGGGCAGGCGTTCGCAGAGCTGGGTGAGGATCTCCCGGGGCAGGGCCCGACCCGGTCCCTCCTCGGTGCTGACCGGCGGCATGTCGTGCCGGCGCAGGGCGAAGTCGTCCGGGAGGTCGGCGAGGATCTCGCCGGGGCGGGTCAAGCCCATGTCTCGGATCTCGCGCAGGAACCGGCCGGTGAAGCGGCAGATCGTCGTGCGGCGGAACGAGCTGACCTCGCCGGTGTGCTCCAGGTGCGCGACGTACTGGGTGAACGCCTCGATGTCGCGTCGGCCGAGCGCGGCCATGTTCTCCCCGCCGTCCTCGCGGGTGCGGACCAGGTTCTGCGAGAGGTAGCGGACGCAGGTGATCATCTCGGAGAGGCTGTTGGGGATGTTCTTGCCGTAGCGGCGGGGGATCTCGTCCAGGACCCAGGTCTTGCAGGCCCTGCGCATCCACTCCTGACGCAGCGGCGTGAAGTCCATCCTGCGCCACTGGCCCAGGCCGAAGACGCCCATGTTCCAGACGTCCTTGATCTGCTCCAGTTCCGGGGTGGATACGGCCGCGGCGAGCATGCGTCGCATGCTGTTGGCCATGCCGGCCACGTGAGTGTTGCGGGCGATCTCGACGTCATCGAACTGCTTGACCTGCTGTCCGCGCAGCTGCTGAACCAGGGCCCGCAGCTGGACGGGCGGGCTCTTGATCTCGGCGTCGGTGCGGGCCTGGAGCACATAGAGGACCTCGTAGGTCACCAGGTCCGGCAGCCCGCGAAGGCTCACGGCTGTGGACTCGGAGGTGCCGGGTTCAGTGCGACACCACCGCTCGAAGTCGACACCGCTGCCCCGGGTCTCCTTCCATCGCACCCAGTGCGGAGGGCAGCACAACTGCGTTTCGCCTGCCCGATACCGGTGGCAGGCGTCCACCGAGCACAGGCCAAAGCCCAGCAGCGGAAGCACACGTGGGTGAGCAAGGAACTCCTCCAGCGGAGGGCGGCCCAGCTTGACGAACTGCTCGCGGTGCCGGGTGCACATCTGCGTCCTCGACGACGTCCAGGGCCGCTGGCACTTCGGAACGGCACAGCCGCCGGAGACGTTGCTGATCTGCTTCGGCTCGGTGGTCAGGAACTCCTCGGGCGTCTTTCCGCTCTGCCTCCAGCGGCCACGGCAGGCCGAGCACAGGCCCAATTCCGTCTTGCGGGCCGCGGCCCAGCATCCGCGACGGGCGCAGATGTTCATGCCGAGAAGGGCGTGGTCCGGCGAGGGGCGCAGGACCCGGGCAGTCTCGTCCCAGTTCAGCACCTCCAGTGAGTCCGGTCGGATCAGGCTTCGCAGCCGTTCGGCTCGCGCCGGCAGGAGATTCGAGGCCGCAGGGGGCACCAGTTGCAGCGGCGAGGTCATCGGCCCCTCCCCGGCGCGAGGGCAGCCACCCGCTCGACTGCAGCTCGCAACCGCTGTGGGTCGGGGTGCAGGTAAACCTGGGAGCTGGACGGGCTGGCATGGCCCAGCAAGTCCGCGATCTCGTCGACCATCGCGCCGGCGTCGGCGGCGTTGCTGGCGAAGGTGTGCCGCAGTGCATGCGGGTGGACGCCGTCCTCCAGGCCGGCCCGGCGCGAGAGCCGGTCGAACAGGTCGTTCAGGGCCGCGGGTGGCATGGGTGCTCCCAGTGGCGGCCGGAAGACGTTGACCAGTACGAAATCGCTGTCCCTCGCTTCGGAACAGGTGTCGCGTTCGACGGCGTACTGGTCGTAAGCCTGGACCAGCAAGAAGTCGACCGGGACGGCGCGCGAGCGCTTCGACTTCGCCCAGGCGCCGTTGGCGTTGTCCCGACGCACCACATGCAGGTGCGAGCCCGGCACCCGGCAACCCAGGCTGCTGGCGTCGAGGACGAAGTGGATGTCCTCCCGGCGCAGGCCCACCGCCTCGCTTCGGCGCAGCCCGGCTCGGGCCAGCAGCAGCACGATGAACCGGTCACGGGCGTTGCGGCAGGCCCGCAGCAGGGCCAGGACCTCTTCATCGGCGGCTCGGTCGACCGGCTCGTCCACTTCGGGGGCCCGGTGCCGGGCCTTGGCGTAGTAGCGCAGGCCACTGCCCTCACCACGGGCCTCGGCCGGCAGGTCACGGTCGTCGGCGATCTCGTAGAGCTGGGACAGCACGATCACCGGCACCGTGCCCAGGGACGTGCCGTGCGCGAGGAACTCGCGGACCCCAGCGAGCACGGTGTTGATCCGGCGCGGCCCGCGGACCGGCTCACTCCCCGGCCCAGCCACCACCGGGCCGTCGTCCCCGCGGGAGTACTGGAGCCAGAACATGAAGCTGCCCAGACGGCCCGCTGCCGTCGTCCAGTCCCGCTTGGTGCACCGGCACCAGGTCAGGTAGAGCGCGACCGCCCCCGCATACGTACGAGTCGTCGACTCTGCCTGTCCGCGGCCGAACCGTACGTGCCGCAGGAACTCGTCCGCCGCCGGTACGGGCACCAGACGGTCCTCGTCCAGCACGGTCCAGTACCGCTGCCCCGACGGCATCACCACAGGAAAGGGTCGGAGTCTTCCGAAGATCTGATGAGTCACACGCCTTCAACGACGATCCCGACATGCACGACACGCCAACGTGAAGCGTCGTACACGACATCCCACCTGTGGGTGAAGCGACAGTGCGCGACGCCCTCACGAACCAGAGGGAACGGAGCAAGGTGCGAAAGGCGGTCAACGGTGGCTGCGCGCAAGGACATCGACGGCTCGGCGAGCGTCCCGCAGTTCTACGGGAAGGAGCTCCGCTTCAAGAGGGAGGAGGCGGGGCTGACGCTGGAGAGACTGGTGGAGGGGAGCTTCTATGGAGCGACCTATCTGAGCGAGATCGAGCACGGCAAGCGGCGGATGCCTGCTGACCTGGCCCAGCACGTGGACCGGGTGCTTAAGACGGACGGCTTCTTCCAGCGGCGCTGCGAGGACGTGAGGAAGGCCAGGCAGGGCGCGCACGCTGCGTACTTCGCGGCGATCGCCGAGTCGGAGAAGCGCGCGCTCGCGATCGAGCGGTGGAGCAACGCGCTTATCCCTGGCCTGCTCCAGACCGCCACGTACGCGAGGGCGGTGATTCGGTCCACGCACCCGAGGGACACCCCCGAGGAGGCCCAGGCCAAGATCGACGCGCGTCTGAAGCGTGCGGAGCTGTTCGACGCTCCGACGAGTCCCGACTACTGGGTGATCATGCACGAGTCGCTGGTGCGCAACTTCACGATCACACCAGTGGAGATGGCAGAGCAGCTTGACCACATCGCCGAGTTCGTTCGGCGCGGCTGCGCCACTTTGCAGATCCTGCCGTGGAACGCACCTACGCAGCCGTTCATGGAGCTGTCGATGATGTTCATGGAGTTCGCGGACGAACCGCCGCTGATGTACACGGAGGGTCCGTACCACGGTCAGACCATCGATGATCCGTCCCTCCTGAAGCAGTACCGCAAGGCATACGATCGGCTGAGGGCCGCCGCTTTGCCGCCAGAGGCGTCCCTCGCCCTGATCGAAGAAGCGGCTGAGGACTACCGACATGGCAAGCAGCGCCCTTGATCTGACCGCCGCCGTGTGGCGTAAGAGCAGCTACAGCAACGGGGACGGCGGCGAGTGCGTCGAAGTGGCCGACAACGTCCCCGGCATCGTCCCCGTCCGTGACTCCAAGCGTCCCGACGGCCCCGTCCTCCTTCTCGCCGCCGCCGCCTGGGCGCCGTTCGTCGAGGCCGTCAAGGCGGGCTGACGGCCTACCCCCGACGGGCCTCGCGGACCTGGTCGTGGATCGACCAGACGTCGGCGACCGGGCCCAGGTGGGCGAGCTTGTCGGGGTTGATGACCGAGCGGATGGCCTGCACGCGGCCCTCCGTGATGTCGAGGGCCAGCGTGTGGAGGACCTTGCCGTCGCGGTCGCGGACGATCGCGCCGGGCTGGCCGTTGACCTCGTGCGGCTCAAGGGTGAGGTCCACCCGGAGCATCGCGGGGAACACGACGGCAAGCAGCTTGGCCACGTTGTCCGCGCCGGTGATCGCGCGGGCGAGCTGCGGGGCCTTCCCGCCGCCGTCGCCGACCATCTGGACGTCGGCGGCGAGGAGGCCCCGCAGGCCGTCGACGTCGCCGCCCTTCAACGCGTCGAAGAAGCGGGCGGCGAGCTCCTGTCGTTCGGCGCGGTCCGCCTCGAAGCGGGGGCGGCCGTCGCGCATGTGCCGCCGGGCGCGTACCGACAGCTGGCGGCAGGCCGCCTCCGTACGGCCGACGGCGGAGGCGATCTCGTCGAAGCCGAAGCCGAAGACCTCGCGCAGGACGAAGACGGAGCGTTCGAGGGGGCTGAGGCGCTCCAGGAGCAGCAGCGCGGCCATCGACACGGAGTCGGCGAGCTCGGCGGCGCGCTCGGGGTCCTCGTACGGGTCGTCGAGGAGCGGCTCGGGGAGCCACGGTCCGACGTACTCCTCGCGGCGGACGCGCGCGGAGCGGAGTACGTCGATGGCGATCCGGGTGACCGTGGCCGAGAGGAACGCCTTGGCGGACGTGGGCGTGGTCGGGGAGGCGTCGTACCGCAGCCACGTCTCCTGCACGGCGTCCTCGGCCTCGCTGACGCTGCCGAGTATCCGGTACGCGATCGAGAACAGCAGTGGCCGCAGTTCCTGGAACTCCTCGACCTTGCCCATGTCACTCCCCGTTCAGTGAAACTGGCCGACCTCGTAGCCGCCGGCCGGCTGCTTGCTGATGATGTTCATGCGGGTGGCGGCGTTCATCAAGGAAACCAGGAGGACTAGGGCGGTCAGCTGCTCCTGGTCGAAGTGCTGGGCGGCCCGGTCCCAGACCTCGTCGCTGACGCCTTCGCCCGCGTCGGCGACGCGCGTGCCCTGCTCGGCGAGGGCGAGGGCGGCGCGCTCGGCCTCGGTGTAGACGGTGGCCTCGCGCCAGGCGGCGACGAGGGCGAGGCGGACGGCGCTCTCACCCGCCGCGGCGGCCTCCTTGGTGTGCATGTCGAGGCAGGCGCCGCAGCCGTTGATCTGGCTGACGCGGAGGGAGACGAGTTCCTGGACGGCGGCCGGGAGGGTGGAGTCCTTGAGGCTCCGGCCGGCGGCGATGAGGTGCTTGAGGGCCTTGCCGGCGGTGGGGCTGGCGAAGAAGTCGAGTCGCGCGTCCATGGTCGTGTCTCCTCGGTTCGATGCGGGTCGGTGCGGGTCGGCGCGGGTCGGTGCGGGTCGGTGGGCTTACGTTCCCGAGACGAGACGGCGCCGCGTCCTGTGACATGACCTCCCGTGTGATCCAGGTCTCAGGTGCGGGGCGTCACGGTGGGGGCGATTCGGTCCCGGGGCGTTCGTCGCGTGAGCGCCTACGATCGGGCCATGACCGCCTCTTCGAGCTCCTCTTCGCGTCTCTCGCTCTGGTCCCGGGACTCGTTCCTGTCCATCGGTTCGGTCAACTCGACCCTGTCGATCGGCTCGGTCGGGTCGTTCCTCTCGGTCGGGTCGATCGGCTCCGCCGCCTCCGCGCTGTCCGTCGGGTCCTGGGCGAGCGTCGGCTCCCTGCTGTCGGCGCGGTCGTGCTGGTCGGTGCTCTCGTACCGCTCCGGCCGGGGCGTCATGGCGGCGGGTGCGGTGCTCGCGGTCGCGGGGGCCGTCGCCGTGACGGCCGGGGCGCGCCGGGGCCGCTGAGGCCGGAGGCGGACTCGGACTCGGACTCGGACTCGGACTCGCGCTCAGAGTGTCTCGGGCACGCCCGGTCGCAGCCACCGCAGCCGCCCCGCCGGCTCCGGGTCGGCCTCGAACGCCTTCGTGATGCGGGCCGGGTCCTCGGCGAGATGGTCCCAGGAGTCGTAGTGGAGGGGGATCACGGTGCGGGCCCCGAGGGTGCGGGCGAGGGCGGCGCCCTCGTTCGCGCTCATCGAGAAGGCGCGGTCTCCGGTGGACGGGAAGTGCGCGTCGCCGAGGTGGAGGAAGGCCGTGTCGATACGGAAGCGGTCGGCGATCTCCGTCAGGGCGTCGTGGCGAACGGTGTCCCCGGAGACGTACAGCGTGCCGCCCTCGTACGCGACGACGAAGCCCGTGACGGGGCCGGTGACGTGTTCCGTACCCTCCGGGCCGTGGCGGGCCGGGGTCGACGTGACCGTGACGGTCGTCGCCCCGACGGTGACCGTCCTGCTCTCCCAGGGGGCGAGGCCCTCCGCCCGGCCGCCGAGGCGTTCGGCGCCCTCGGGGGTCGTCAGCACAAGGCCGGCTCCCGCGAGGACCTGACGGCCGGCCGTGTCCAGGTTGTCGGCGTGCTGGTCGTGCGAGAGCAGGACCAGGTCGAGGGGCGGGAGTTCGGCGGCGGTCAGGGCGGGGCCCGCGGTGCGGTGGAGCGGGCGGGCGCCCGGGTAGTCGGCGGGGGCCGGGTCGAGGGCGGGGTCGGTGAGGAGGGTGAGGTCGCCGATGCGGAGGAGGACGGTCGCTGTGCCGAGGTAGGTGGCGGTGACGGTGCCCGGCCGGGCCTTCACCGCGCCCGGGCCGGTGTCGGTGTCGGTGTCGGTGACGGTGACGGTGACGGGAATCGTGGACTCGGTCTCGGTCTCGGTCTCGGTCATGGGAACCCCGTTTCGTCGGGCGAGCCGGCGGGTGCCGGACTCGCTACCGAGGAAACTAAACCGATCGGTTCATTCTGTCAACGAAACGGTTCAGTCTTGACAGTGAACTGAATGGTGTAGTTCATTCGAGTCATGACCACTCCCCGCATGCCGCAGCAGCCCACCGCCCGCCGCCGGACCGTCGCCCGCACGGCCCGCCCCTTCCACACCTACGAGGGCGCCGGATTCCCGGTCCGCCGCCCCTTCCCGACAGCGGAACTCCCCTTCGTCGACCCCTTCCTGATGGTCGATCAGGTCGGCCCGGTCGAGCTCGCGCCCGGCGAGGCGAAGGGCGCGCCCCCGCACCCGCACCGCGGCTTCGAGACGATCCAGTACGTCCTCGACGGCGACATCGCGAACGCCGACTCGCGCGGCCACAGCGCCGTCGTCCGCGCGGGCGGCGTCCAGTGGCTCACCGCAGGCTCCGGGATCGTCCACGAGGCCCTGCCCACCCCGGAGTTCCTCGCCTCGGGCGGCCGGCAGCACATGCTCCAGATCTGGCTGAACCTCCCCGCGCACCTCAAGGGCACCCCGCCGCGCAGCCAGAACGCCGAGGCCGGCGACCTGCCGGTGGCGGTCACCCCGGAGGGCGCCGAGATCACGGTCCTCGCGGGGACGAGCCACGGCGTGACGGGCCCGTTCGAGACCCGTACGCCGGTACTCGTCGCCCACGGCCGACTCGCGGCCGGCACGAGCGCCGAGTTCACGGCCCCGGTGGGTCACAACGCGATGGTGTACGTGATGCGGGGCGCGGCCACGGTGGCCGGCGAGCCCCTCCCCGACGGCCACCTCGCGGTCCTCGCGGCGGACGGCGACCACTTCACGGTCGAGGCCCCGGACGCTGCCGCCGAGGTCCTGATCCTGACGGGCGAACCGATCGGCGAGCCGGTCGCCCGGAGCGGGCCGTTCGTGATGAACACGGCGGCGGAACTCCGGGAGGCGGAGCGGGACTTCAGGCGGGGCGCGATGGGGCGGATGCCGGTATGAGCGGCACGTTCGCGCCCACCCGCCGGGCCGCGGGGGCCCGACGGGGCGGCGCCAGAACCGGCGCGGCCCGACAAGCCCTGGCCAGAACCGGCGGGGCCCGACAAGGCGCCGCCAGGACCGGCCTCCTCCTCGCCGCGCTCGCCGCCCCCGCCTCGATGGGCGTCTCGGGCCCGAGCCTCGCGCTCCCGGAAGCCGCAAGGGCCCTCGGGGTCGGCCCGGCGTCCGTGGCCTGGCTCATGACGGCCTTCGGCCTCGGCATGGCCCTCGGCACCCCGCTCCTCTCGGCCACCGCAGGCCGCCGACGCGGCACCGCCGGAGTCATCAGGGCCGCCGCCGCCCTCGTGCCCCTCGGTGCACTGCTCGTCCTCTTCGCGCCGAACCTGCCCCTGGCGGTCGCGGGCCGGGCCCTGGAGGCGGCGGGCGCGGCGGGACTGAACGTGGCCGCGTTCCAGCTGGCCGGCCGGGACCGCTCGGGCCGGACGCCGGGCCTGGTCGCGATCGGCAGCGCGGCGGGAGGCACGGCGGGCCTGTTCGTGGGGGCGGCGGTGGCGGGCGCGTTCGGGTGGCGGGCGGCGCTGGTCCTCCCGCTCCTCAGCCTGCCGGCCCTGCGCCCGGTACTCCGCCTGGCGCAGGAGGAGTCCCCCCGTACACCTGTCCCCACCCCCGGACTCCCCCTCGACGTCCTCCGGAACGGCCGCTTCCTCTCCGCCGCCGCGCTGATGCTGGCGCTCTCGACCGTCAACTTCGTGCTCCTGTACGCCGCTCCGCGCCGCGTCGCCGCGCTCACCGGCTGGGGCCCGGTGGAGACGGGGGCGGTCGCGTCGGTCGCCGCGCTGGCCGGGGCGCTGCTGTCCTGGCAACTGGTGCGGGTGGCCCCGGGGCTGGGCGCGGCCCGGTTGAAGGGGCTCCTGGGGGCCGGTTCGGCGGTGGCACTGGTGCTCGCCGTGACCGCGCCGTGGCCGGTGGCGGTGCTGGTCGGCTCGGGGGCGAGCGCGCTGGTGACGGCGGGCGGCCAGGGACTGCTGTCGGGCGCCGCGACGGAAACCGTGCCGGCGGCCCGCCAGGGCGGCGCGATCGGCCTGTTCAACCTGGCGTTCCTGATCGGCGTGGCGGCCGGCCCGGCGCTCGGATCCTTTGCAGACCAAACCGTTCAGTTCATATAGTGACCCAGAGCCGCCACCGACCGAAGGACCACCGCCATGGACGCCGACGCGACCGACGAGTACGGCATCCCGATCATCCCGGACCCGGCGGACGCGGCCTCGCGCAAGCGCCAGGCGATCATCGACGCGGCGCTCGCGGAGTTCCTCGCGGAGGGGTACTCGGCGGCGTCCATGGACGCGATCACGCGCGGTTCGGGCGTGTCGAAGGCGACGATCTACAAGCACTTCGGCAGCAAGGAGCGTCTGTTCCTGGCCGTGATCGGCGGCGTCCTGCCGAAGACGTACGCGGACCTGGAGCCGTCGAACTCGACGATCGCCGAAGCCCCGGACCTGCGGGCCGCGCTCGTCGGGCTCGCCACGGACTGGGCGCGGATCCTGCTGCGCCCCGACATCATGAAGCTGCGCCGTCTGGTGATCGGCGAGATCGACCGCTTCCCGCAGCTGGGGCACCTCTGGTACCGGGTCTCGTACGACATGAACAACGTCCCGCTGATCGAGGCCGTCACCGAACTGAGCGCACGGGGAGTCCTCGACACCCCCGACCCCACGCTCGCCGTGCAACAACTGGTCGGGGCGACGGTGGGCGTACCGCAGCTGGTCCGCACGTTCTCCCCCGACGCGGAGATCGACGACGAGGAACTGACCCGGGTGATCGGCTCGGGGGTGGACTTGTTCCTGGCGCGGTACGCGCGTTCTTGAACCTCCCCACCCGGCGCGATATATACTCTCCGCGTCGACATATACGACCTGCTGCGGGAGGCTCCCATGTCCAAGACCCTGGTCGACATCGACGACGACATGCTCGCCTTCGCGCAGCAGCAGCTCGGCACCAAGACCAAGCGGGACACCATCAACCGCGCGCTGACCATAGCGGCGTCGATCAGCGCGGACGACCGGGCCCGTGCACTGCGGTGGCTCCAGGAGAACGCCGAGAGCTTCCTCGACTTCGACTTCCTGGAAGAGCAGGAGCGGTCCGGCCAGTGAGCTACCTCGCCGACACGTCGGCCGTGTGGCGGCTCCTGCGCGGCCAGCTCGGCGAACCCTGGCCGACCCGAGTGGCGCACGGGCAGGTCTCCCTGTGCCCGCCCGTCGAAGCGGAGCTGATGCGGGCACTGCGCTCGGACCGCGACAACGAGCCTTTCACCACCATGCTGAGCCAGACGTTCACCTGGGTCCCGGCACCGGAAGACCCGTGGCCCAAGGTCGTCGCCGTACAGCGGGACCTGCTCCGGATCGGCCATCACCGCGGGCCGTCACCGATGGACATCCTGATCGCGCTCACGGCCGAGCAGCACCGGCTGACGCTGCTGCACGTGGACGACGACTTCACGGCCATCGCCAAGGTGCGCCCCGGAATCGACATGATGCGGCTGCTGCCCTACGTCTAGAACGGCCGCCCCCGCCGGAGGGCGGCCGCGCGTCACCCCTGCGCGACCAGTCGCACCGCGAGGATCACGATCAGGGTGCTCGACGCGAGGGCCGTGGTCAGTCGGCCCCGCGTGCCCGTCAGGGTGCGGCCGAGGAGGGTGCCGCCCAGGGCGAGCAGGAGTTGCCAGCTGGCCGAGGCGGTGAGGGCGCCGAGGACGAAGGCGGCGCGGTCGGTGGGGGTGGCGGGGGCGGAGTGGCCCGTGGCGAGGACGAGGGCGGCGAAGTAGATCACCGTCATCGGGTTGAGGATCGTGATCCCCAGGAAGGAGCCGTACGCGCGGGCGGGCGTGAGGACGGTCCCGTCGTCCCGGGAGGCCAGCCCTCCCGCGCGGTGCGCGGCGAGCGCCGTCCACGCGGCCCGGACCGCGAGCACCGCGAGCACGACGGCGGACGTCCACCGCAGCGGGGTCATCACGGGCGCGAGCACGGGCACGAGCGCGGAGCCGCCGGCCACGGCGAGCAGCGCGTACGCCCCGTCGGCCGTGGCGACGCCGAGGGCCGCGCCCGCGCCCGTACGCCAGCCGGTACGGGCCGTGACGGCCACGAGGTAGGCGCCGACCGCGCCGACCGGGATCGCGATGCCGTAGCCGGCGAGCAGGCCGGCCACCACCGCGGCCGTCACGCGACGGCGGGGATCGCGCCTCCGGGGGAACCGGGCTGCTGCTGTCGGCGGTAGTCCGCGCCGTCCCTCGTACGGGAGAGGAATCCGCCGGTCACGAGGTAGCGGCGCAGCGCCGGAAAGTCCTCGTGCACGGCGCGCAGGGCGTCGTTGACCTGGGGTTCGCTGTACGTCCGGTCCGCCTCGAACAGCGTCGCGGCGAGGTGCGCGAGCAGCGCCTCACGGCGGGCGGGCTTCCGCGGGATCGCCTTGAGGCGCCCGTCGGCGGCGAACAGATCGGCGACGGGGCGGGCGGCGGGATGGCTGGTCATGCCAGAGAGAGTGACGCCCTCCGCCCCGCCCCGCAAAGGGTTTTCGCCCGCCGTACGGGGACTGCTCGGGCTACTTGGGATACGCGGACGCCTCGGGCTACTCGGGCTACTCGGGCTCGGGCCGCACGAGCACGTTCACGACCTGCTGCACCCTCGGCATGATCGGCGGGGTGCCCGTCTGCTCGAAGAACGGCTTGGCCTTCTCCACGAAGGCGAGGAAGTTCTCCTCGCTGTCGAAGAAGTCCGTGATCCGCCACCCACCGGTCCCGTCCGGCCCGGACGCGTGCGCGATGAACCCGGCGGGCGGAAACCACTCGGCGTCCTGGATCAGCCGCGTGGTCCGCTCGTACTGCTCCTGGGTCCCACCGGGAATCTCGACGGTGACGACGACGCCCTTGTTCATGGCCATGCTCCTGTACGTCCGGGAAGAGTCCCGACCAGCAGACCAGCGGCTCGTCCACCCCGCACGACGACGGCCCCCGAACGAGCGACGCGTCACGCCCTCCCGGGAAACAGCGGCCGCCGCCATCGGAGAGTGCGGGCGGGCTCAGACGAGGGCCGCGACCAGGCAGGTGAAGGCGGCGATGATGACGGCGACGCGGGCGTAGTGGTAGCGGTCCCAGCGGTTCATCTGCTCCTTCCAGCCCTCGGGGCGGGTCTCGGGGGTCCACGTCTTGCCGCGGTTGTTGATCGGGACGAGCAGCAGGACCGACATGAGCACGCTCACGATCAGGAGCCCGGCGGCGATGACGACGAGGGTCGCGCCCTGGTCGTGCCAGTCGGCGACGGCCCAGACCGCGCTCAGGACGAGCGAGCCGATGTACCAGAACGGCATCAGGGCGCCGAGCATCCGGCCTCCGTGGGAGCGGGCGAGCTGGTCGCTGTCCTCGGGGAGTGCGCTGAAGATCCGGTTCATGACGAAGGCGACGGCGAACTCGACCCCCACCATCAGGCCGACGAGCACCGTGGTGAACACCTGAAGTGCGTTGAGCATGATGACCCCTCCTGCGATCTAGCATTGCTAGCTGATGAGGCAACGCTAGCGCTACTGCCGCTCGATTGTCTAGCGGTGCTAGGATCGAATCATGTCGGTACAGGAACGCAAGCAGCGTGAACGGGCGGACCGCGAGCGGCTCATCGTCGCGGCGGCCCGCGAACTCGCCGAGCAGCAGGGCTGGGACGCGGTCACCACCCGCCGGCTCGCCGAGCGCATCGAGTACAGCCAGCCCGTCCTCTACAGCCACTTCCGCGGCAAGCGCGAGATCATCGGCGCCGTCGCCCTCGAAGGCGCGTCCGAGATGGCCGTGGCACTGCGGGCCGCGACCGCCGCCGCGGACGTCACGGACGGCCCGCGCGCCCGGGTCACCGCCCTCGCCCGCACCTACCTCGACTTCGCCGAGTCCCACCCCGCGGTTTACGACGCCCTGTTCCAGCTCGACGGCGGCCTGGCGTACGCGCAGGAGGACACCCCGGAGCCGCTGAAGGACGCCTTCGCCGCCCTGATGGAGTGCCTCGGCGAGGTCTCCGGGGAGGACGTCCACCCGGGACTGTTCACCGAGACGTTCTGGGCGGCCCTCCACGGCCTCGCCACCCTGGCCCGCGCGGGCCGGCTGCCGCCGGAGTACATGGAGCAGAGGCTGGAGCTGGTGGTGAACCGGCTCGCGGTGGTCTGACGCGCCGGCCCGCACTCAGACTGGACGCATGACTGATGCGGCGGGACGGGTCGAGCCGTCCGGGGTGTGGACCACAGCCGTGGGCGTGGCCCGCGTGAGGGCGATGGAGACGGCACGTGCGCAGCCGCTGTTCCGGGACCCATTGGCGTCGGCCTTCGCCACGGCCGGCGGGAGAGACCCCGAGGCGCCGCCGCCCCCGTGCGCGGACGAGCCGGCGCGACGCCGCCGGCGCGGCGTGGCCCTCTCGATCGTCATCCGGACGAAGTTCCTGGACGACCTGCTCGACCGGGCGGTCGCGTCCGGCGTGCGGCAGGTGGTGCTGCTCGGAGCCGGGATGGACAGCAGGGCCTTCCGGATGAACTGGCCAGCGGGAACCCGGCTGTTCGAGGTCGACACGGCCGAACCGCTGGCCTTCAAAGCCTCGGTGCTGCGCCAGGAGCGGGCCGTTCCGCGCTGCGAGCGGATCACCGTCCCGGTCGACCTGCGCGAGGACTGGCCGGGCGCCCTGGCCGCCGCCGGGCACGACCCTGCGCGGCCGACGGTGTGGATCGCCGAGGGACTCCTGATCTACCTGCCCGCGGAAGCGGTCCAGTCGCTGCTCGAACGGGTCGGCGCGTTGTCCGCCGCAGGCAGCAGGATGGGCCTGACACTGGGCCCGCGCGGTGTGGTCGAACGCTTCCGCCAGGACGCCGCTCCTGGAACGGCGGCGTCGATGTGGGTCTCGGAGATGCCGGAGGACCCGGTCGGCTGGCTGGACGGCCTGGGCTGGAAGGCGGAGACCTTCACCCTGCGCGAGCGCGCCGAGGCCTACGGCCGTCCGGTGCTCACCCCGCCGCAGCAGGACGAAGGCCCCGGCGGACTGGTCTCGGCGGTGCGCGCGGCGCACTGAGCACGACGAAGGCCGGCCCCCGCGCGTGGCGGCGGCGCCGGCCTTCGAGACAGGGCCAACGCTGTCCGGTCGGCGCTGTCCGGTCGGCGCTATACGCCGGTGGCGCCGTCGATGCGTTCCCGCAGCAGGTCGGCGTGGCCGTTGTGGCGGGCGTACTCCTCGATCATGTGGACGTAGATCCAGCGGAGGCTGACGTCCTGCTCCATGAAGCGACCGGTGTCGGTCAGGGCACGGTCGGCGCAGTGCTCGCGGGCGCGGGCGATTTCCGCCTGCCAGGTGGCGAGAGCGTCGTGCAGAGTGGCGCCCCGGGCCAGCTCGAAGCCGCCGTCGGGGCCATGCGGGTCAGCCTGCGGGTCGTAGATGGGCGGGGCCTGTTCTCCAGCCAGCACTCGGCGGAACCAGTTCCGCTCCACCTCCGCCATGTGCTGGACCAGGCCGGTCAGAGTGAAGCCGGACGGTGGCACGGACGCGACGGCGGCCTGCTCACCGTCGAGGCCCTCGCACTTCATGGCGAGTGTGGTGCGGTGAAAGTCGAGCCAACTTTCCAGCGTGGTGCGCTCGTCGGCGTTCAGGGGAGGCATCGGGCGTTCGACGGTGCTCATCGGTCGATTATCGCCAGGCGATCGAACCCGTCGGCCACCAGGCGCATGCCGCGATGGCGCCCACCTGTGAACTCCTGCGTCACGCCACGTCCTTCCGCATCAGCGTGCACATCGTCTCGTACCGCTGGAGCGAGCCGTCCTCCGCCTCCACGTCCCAGGAGTCGAGCTCGCGGCCGAAGGCCCGGTAGCCGAGGCGTTCGTAGAGGGCTCGGGCGCGGGGGTTGCCCTCCTCCACGCCGAGCTCGGCGCGGGACAGGCCCCGGGCGGCGATCCGCTGCTCGGCGGAGCCGATCAGGTACGTGCCGATCCCGCAGGACTGCAGGGCCGGGTGGACGCCGAGCTGCCACAACGTGCCGGCGCCGGGCCGGACCGTGTAGTCGACGCCGCCGACGGCCACCGGCAGTCCGGCGGGCGTGCACACCGCCAGGTAGTCGACCTCGCCCGCCTCGGCGCGCCGGATCTGGCGGACGAGCTCCCGCACATGCTTCGGCGAACCGGCCCAGCCGCAGTGCGGCAGGTCCGCCTCGGCGAGGTCCCGCACCGACAGGTGCAGACTGATCTCGGCCATCTGGTCCCACCTTCCCAAGCGCCCCGTCGAGGGCCGCACTCCACTCTGGGGGTGCGGCCCTCGGTGCATGTGGTTACGAGGTCCAGCCGCCGTACGGCACGGTGATGAGTTCCATGGCGTGACCCGCCGGGTCCATGAAGTACACGCCGCGGCCACCGTCATTGTGGTTGACCGTGCCGGGCTGCTTCCGTTGGGGATCGGCGTAGTGCTCGATGCCGCGCTGCCTGATCTGCGCGTACGCCGCGTCGAACTCCTCCTCGGAGATCAAGAAGGCGTAGTGCTGCGGGGTGATGCTGTCCGCGGGGACGGTGGCGAAGTCCAGCGTGACGCCGTTGCTCAGGCCGACCGCGATGAACGGACCCCACTCGGCGGTGATCTCAAGGCCGAGCAGGTTCGCGAAGAACTCTGCGGAGTCCCGGTTGTCCCGGGCATGGACGATCGTGTGGTTCAACTCGACTGACAAGGAATGCCTCCGAAGGCATGTCCCGACACCTCCATGCCTCACCCAGCCGGTGACCGACACGCGATGTCGCCGTAGATCCTAGTTCTGTCGTCGTCCTGCCGTCCACGGAATATCTGATCATTCCGCTCAACCACCGGCCCGACCGCCGCCGAGCCCACCCCGGACACTGCCCGGACCGGAAGCGCGGCCCGGCCGCACCCGCACCCTCGGTGCCGGGTCACACCGAGCCGAGTGCTGCGTGCACGGCAGCCGCGGCATGGAGTCGTGCGGTGGGGAAGACCGGGACGGGGCTGTCCTCGGAACCGATGAGCAGCTCGATTTCGGTGCAGCCCAAGATGACGCCTTCCGCGCCATCGGCGACCAAGTCCCTGATGACCTTCTGGTAAGCGGCCCGTGACTCTTCCCGCACGATGCCCAGGCAGAGTTCCTCGTAGATCACGCGGTGAACGATCTCGCGCCCGTCTGCGTCCGGGATGCGCACTTCCAGTCCGCCCGCTTCGAGACGGCCTCGGTAGAAGTCCTGTTCCATGGTGAACGCCGTGCCCAGGAGGCCGACTCGGCGCACACCAGAAGCCCGTACGGCCTCTGCGGTGGCGTCAGCCAGGTGCAGCAGGGGGATGGAGACGGCCGCCTCGACCTGGTCGGCGACCTTGTGCATCGTGTTGGTGCAGATCAGGACCATGTCCGCGCCGGCCGCCTCAAGGGCCTGAGCTGCCGCGGCCAGGATCTCGCCGGCCTCGGTCCAGCGGCCCTGGACCTGCAACTGCTCGATCTCCGCGAAGTCCACCGAGTAGAGCACACACCGTGCCGAGTGGAGTCCACCGAGGCGGTCACGCGTGAGTTCGTTCAGCAACCGGTAGTACTCCGCCGTCGACTCCCAGCTCATCCCGCCGATCAGCCCGATCGTCTTCATCGCCATGCCCCCTTGTATCGATAAGGAGTTGAGCATGTCAGGCCGCGATACATAAGCGCCGCTTGGAGTCAGTACGCCGTTGAGGCATGCGCCTCAAGGTCACCCACACGAGTCATCTTCACTCGCCGCGCCAATCCCGCTGCGTTGGGTGCGTTACCTTCGCGCAAAACGGCCCCCGCCGACAGTTCACAGCTATCAGCGAGGGCCTGGACCACTCGTGGAAGGCACCTCCCACCGTGATCTACCGGCACTTTAACGCGCCCTCGCGCGCCTTCAGCCAGTTCTCGCACGAGATCATCCGGCACCCCCGCCTCGGCTCCGACGCCGTTCGGCTTCTGACCTGGCAGCTTTCCCTCCCCCAGGACGCCCGCGAATCCCTCTCCCGCACCGCCCAACGCACCCGGATCGGGGCATGCGCCTTCGCGCGCGCCAAGCGGCAGCTCAAGGAGGAAGGGTTCGTGCACGAGCGGCGCGTGCAGATCGGCGGAGGACTGTGGATCACCCAACAGCTCGTCTCCAGCTGCCCGTTGACCGCCGACCAGGCCGCCAAGCTGCTTGCGCAGCAACCCGTCCCGTCCTCGCAGGTCACACCGAGTCCCCGCAAACCGGACGCCGGTGAGCCGACGACCCCGTCGACCGACGGTCATCCAGAGAAAGACCTTGGGGAAGACACCTCCAACCTTCCCCCGGAGCCGGAGCCGAAGCCAGAGCCAGAGCCAGAGCCGGAGGGAACGGCCGAGCCCGACGCGCCCGCCGGCGAGTCCCCTCGCCTCGAAGAAGCCCGCGCCCTCATCGCCGCCCTTCCCGTCCTCTCCCCCGCCCTCCGCCACATCCCACCCGGCATGCGCGACGAGCTCGCCCGCCTCGCCGCCCGCTGGCTCGACGCCGGCCACACCTCCACCGACGTCCACGAACACATCCAGCGCTGCCTGCCCACCGGCGGGACACCCGTACACCGGCCCGGTGGGCTCGTCCGGTACCTCCTGCGTGACGTACCCACCAAGGAACTACCCCCGACCGCACCGCGCGAGCCGATCTCCGCACGGCTCCGAGGGACCCGCGAGTGCCCCGGCACCCACACCCAGACGACCCTCTTCCGCCCCGTCGCCGACGAAACCCACTACCCCGCCTGCGTCGTAGCACCGCTGATCCCATAGGGCCCCTCCCCCCTCACCTACCCTGAGCTTCGGGACGATCGAGCCGAGGGAGCCAGTGGTGAGCATCTACTTCGAGAAGGACGGCGAGACCCTCTGGAACCCGTCGAACGGTGCCGGGCGCCTCTTCCTGCGGCAGGTCGAGGTCTTCGAGGCCGAGCTCGGGCTGTCCTCGGGGATCGGCCCGGGCCAGTACGCGTACGACCCGAGCGTCCTGGAGGTCTCTCCGGCCGAGTACGCGGAGTTCGTGCGCGGCCTGGCTTCCTGGCACTGCCGGGCGGGGCACTCCGTCATCCTCGCGCTCTCCGAGGGGTTCGTGGCGGCGGCGGTCGCGCTCGCGCGGCGCGCGGGGATCGAGGTGGAGCTGCCCGGACCGCCGAACGGGGACGTGCGGGGCAGCGGCCAGTACGACGTGCAGGTTCCCGCAGATCCGCGGGCAGCGTCCGCCGTCGTAGGCAGCGCGCTGGACGCACGGGTGCGGGAGTTGGACCGCCGAATGGCCCGCTGAGCCGACCCGTACGGCGGGCGTCCCGAAAGCCCGTCGTCTTATGGCCCGCTGAGCAGCCGACACGTGCAACGAACAGCCCGAAGGCCCGTCGCGTCCACCTGCGGGGTGGTGGCGACGGGCCTTCCAGGACGATCATCAGGTGCATCACTTGGCGTCTCGGTTGAACACCGCCTTCGACCAGAAGTACCCGAGGGCCGTCAGGGCCGCGCACCAGGCCACGGCCAGCCAGCCGTTGTAGCCGATCTCGGTGCCCAGGAGCAGGCCGCGGAGGGTTTCGATGGCCGGGGTGAAGGGCTGGTACTCGGCGATCGGCTGGAACCAGCCGGGCATCTGCTCGACCGGGACGAACGTGCTGGAGATCAGCGGGAGGAAGATCAGCGGCATCGCGTTGTTGCTGGCCGCCTCCGCGTTCGGGCTCACCATGCCCATCCCCACCGCGATCCAGGTCAGGGCCAGGGCGAAGAAGACCAGGAGGGCGAAGGCCGCCAGCCATTCCAGGGCCGTGGCGTCCGTCGAGCGGAAGCCGATCGCCACGCCCACCGCACCGACCAGGACCACGCTGACCACCGACTGGAGGACGCTGCCGATCACGTGGCCCGTGATGACCGAGCCGCGGTGGATCGCCATGGTCCGGAAGCGGGCGATGATGCCCTCGGTCATGTCGTTCGAGACCGAGACCGCCGTGCCGATCGTCGTCGAGCCGATCGTCATGAGGAGCAGGCCCGGGACCAGGTACGCGATGTAGTCGGAGCGGTCCCCGCCGCCCATGCCCGCGCTCATCGTGTCTCCGAAGATGTAGACGAAGAGCAGGAGCAGCATGATCGGGGTGAGGAGCAGGTTCAGGGTGAGGGAGGGGTAGCGGCGGGCGTGCAGGAGGTTGCGCCGCAGCATCGTCGTCGTGTCACGGGCGGCGAGGGACAGAGAGCTCATCGGGCGGACTCCTTCTGCTGAGCGGGGACGGTGGCGGTGGTGGCGGTGGCGGTGGTGGTCGCGGTCAGGGCGAAGAAGACGTCGTCCAAGTCCGGGGTGTGGACCGTCAGTTCGTCCGCCTCGATGTGTGACGCGACCAGGCGGTCGAGGATCGTGCGCAGTGTGCGCTGGCTGCCGTCGCTCGGGAGCTGCAGCGACAGTGCCTCGTCGTCGCGGGCCGCGTCGGTGAGCGTGGCGGCGGCCGAGCGGTAGGCGTCCGGGTCGGTGAAGCGGATCCTCACGTGCCCACCCGGGATCAG
Organism: Streptomyces sp. NPDC037410; assembly: GCF_055602235.1. Classification (NCBI taxonomy): domain Bacteria; kingdom Bacillati; phylum Actinomycetota; class Actinomycetes; order Kitasatosporales; family Streptomycetaceae; genus Streptomyces; species Streptomyces sp. NPDC037410. Next base: position 197,810 of record NZ_JBVJWR010000006.1, read on the forward strand.
GCGCTTGAGCTCCTCCGCCGTTCCCTCCGCCGCGATCTCGCCGTCGTTGAGGACCGCGATGCGGTCCGCCAGCTGGTCGGCCTCCTCCAGGTACTGGGTCGTCAGGAAGACCGTCACCCCGCCCGCCACCAGCTCGCGGATGATCTGCCACATGTTGTGGCGGGAGCGGGGGTCAAGGCCGGTCGTGGGCTCGTCGAGGAAGATGATCCTCGGGTTGCCGACCAGCGTCATGGCGATGTCCAGGCGGCGCTTCATGCCGCCGGAGTACGTGGAGGCCGGCTTCTTCGCCGCCTCCGTCAGGTCGAAGCGCTCCAGGAGTTCGGCCGTGACCCGGCGGCCCTCCTGCTTCGACAGGTGGTTCAGGTCCGCCATCAGGAGCATGTTCTCCTCTCCCGTGATCAGGCCGTCGACCGCCGAGAACTGGCCGGTGACGCCGATCGCCGCCCGTACGGACTGCGCTTGCGCGGTGATGTCGTGGCCGGCGACCCGCGCCCGGCCACCGTCCGCCGTGATGAGCGTCGAGAGGATCTTCACGGCCGTCGTCTTGCCCGCGCCGTTCGGGCCGAGCAGGGCGAAGATCGTGCCCTCGGGGACGGTCAGGTCGATGCCGTCGAGGACGGTCTTGTCGCCGTAGGACTTGCGCAGCCCGTTCGCCGCGATCGCCGGGGTGGTCATGGTGATGGCTCCTGGAAGGCCGTGGGTGGTGGGTTAGAGGCTGCGGGCCGTGATGTCGCCGTACGCCGTGGTCGCCTGGATGTCCAGGCCCGACGTGCCGTCGTTGCGGAGGGAGTTGTCGACGCGGCCGTAGGCGGTGCCCGCGTTCAGGGAGGCGGAGACGCCGGCCGCCGCGCCGACCGTGATGTCGCCCTTCTGGGTGGTCAGGGTGAGCGTGCCGCCCGTCGCCTCGGCGATGCGGATGTCGCCCCGCGCGGTGCTGATCCGCGCCGGGCCGGTCAGCCGGCCGACCTCGATGTCGCCGTCGGCGGCGGTGAGGCGGAGGCCCGCGGCCTCGTCGATCTTGATCTGGCCGTACGCGCCCTCGAAGGCGACCTCGCCGAGCCGCCCGACGCCGCGGAACTCGGTCGCGGCGGCCTCGGCGTCGACGCGGGAGCCGGCCGGGAGCTGGACGGTGACCTCGATGGCTCCGGTGCTGCCGAGGATGCCGTTCTTCGTCTTCGGGACCTCGATGCGCAGGACGCCGTCGGCGTAGGCGACTTCGGTGCGCTCGGCCGTCTTCACGTCGCGGCTCTTGGAGCGGTCGGCGGGGAGGACCTCGACGGTGGCGTCGGTCCGGTCGGCGGCGATGAGCCGGATGCGGCCGGCGGGGACGGCGAGGACGGCGGCGATCGGGGCGGTGGTGTCGAACTTCTGCATGGTGCTGCTCCTTCGTCTGTGGCGGGCACTTGTTCGCCGCGCCGTTTCCGATGAAGGAAAAGCTACGTTGCGTTCGAGGATCCAGCAAGCAGTTCATTGCGTGGAAGTGGCGTCAGTGCAGGTCAGTTGGCAGATTTCATTGCAATGGCTCTGGATCTAATGCAACGTCATCCACTCATCGCGTTGCAATGGATTGAGCGTGAACGCTATGCTGGGCTCACCACGGACGACGAAGGAGATCCCGATGCCGGGAGGCAGACTCACCCAGCCCGAACGTCAGCAGATCGCGCTCGGACTCGCCGACGGCCTCGCGTACGCGGAGATCGCCCGCCGCCTCGACCGTCCGACCTCGACCATCACCCGCGAGGTCATGCGCAACGGCGGCCCCGCCGGCTACCGCGCCGACCTCGCCCACCGCGCCACCGAGCAGCGCGCCCACCGCCGCAAGCCGACCGCACCCCGCGGAACCACCGCCGCCCCGCAGGCACATGGGCGTGACGCCGAGGCCGTGCGCGCGTACGAGGAGACGTTCACGACCGTCATGATGGCCTCGGGCATGCCGAAGATGATGGCCCGTGTCATGGCCGCCCTCACGCTCACCGACGCGGGCAGCCTCACCGCGTCCGAACTCGCCGACCGCCTCCAGGTCAGCCCGGCGTCCATCTCCAAGGCCGTCGCGTTCCTCGACAGCCAGGACCTCATCCGCCGGGAGCGCGACGACCGCCGCCGCGAGCGCTACGCCGTCGACGACGACGTCTGGTACCAGTCGATGATGGCCTCCGCCCGGGCCCTGGCGCAGATCGTCGAGACCGCACGCGAGGGCGTCGGCGTCTTCGGCCCCCAGACCCCGGCCGGCCACCGCCTGGAGAGCGTCGCCCGCTTCCTCGACTTCGTCTCCGAGACCACGACCCGGGCCGCCGAACAGGCCCGGGCCATCCTCCATTCGAAACCCCCGGTCACGGGCGAGACCGCCCCGGGGGACGGTGCTAAAGACCCAGGCGGTAGCGGATCTTCTTGACGAGTTCCGTCAGGTCCGGCTGCCGGAGCAGGCTGTAGTGGTCCGCGTCGAGCTCCACGACCGTCGGCGGGCTGCTCGACCAGCCCGTGGCCTGCTCAAGGAAGGAGTAGTCGTCGCCCTCCGCCTTGAAGAGGGTCACCGGGCATTTCACCTGCCGCTCCGTCAACTCCCGGAAGGTGTACGTGAACTCGAAGGTCTCCTCGACGATCGCGATGATCCGGTCGATCAGCTCCGGGTCGAGGGACGGGAAGTTCTCCGCCACGTACGAGACGAAGCTCCGGCGGTCCTCCGCCCGCACACTCGGATCGATCGCGCCCGCGAACACCGAGTACAGGATCGTCACGAACGCCGGATTGTCGTACGTCGCGCCTCCCGTCTCCGAGGAGCGGACCTTCGGTGAGCCCGGGGCGATCAGGAACAGGTTCTCCACCTGCTCCCCCGCCGCCTCCAGGAGGTGCGCCGACTCGAAGGCGACGCGCGCGCCGAAGGAGTAGCCCCACAGGGTGTACGGGCCGGTGGGCTGGCGGCGGCGGATCGCGGCCACGTCGGCCGCGGCCATCTCGCGGATCGTGGCGTACGGCTCCTCGCCCCGGTTGATGCCGTGTGCCTGGACGCCGTAGAACGGCCGGTCGATGCCGACCTCCTCGGCCAGGTGCCGCAGGTTCATCGTGTAGCCGCCGAGCCCCGGCCAGCAGTACACCGGCGACTGCGCGCCGGCCGCGTGGAGCCGTACGAGACGGGAGGCGGGGGTCGCGGCGGCGCCGTCCAGCTGGTGGGCCAGCTTCTCGATCGTCGGCCGCTCGAAGAGCACCTGGAGCGGGAGCGAGGCCCCGAACGCGCGGTTGATCCGCGTGACCAGCGCGACCGCGATCAGCGAGTTGCCGCCCGACTCGAAGAAGTCGTCCAGGACGGAGACCGCCTCGACCTCCTCGTACTTGAGGGCCGCCGCCCAGATCTCCGCGAGCCTGCTCTCCGTCCGCGTACGGGCCGGGACGTGCGGGCGGCCGTGCAGGCCCGCGTTGACCACGGCGAGGTCGGCGAGCGCCTTCGTGTCCACCTTGCCGTTCGCCGACAGCGGCAGCCGGTCCAGGACCACGACCCGGTTCGGGATCATGTAGTCGGGCAGGTGGTGCACGAGGTCGTCGCGGATCATCTCCGCCGGGCCCTTCATGTGGACCGTGTCCTCGTACATCCCCTCGCTCAGCCGCTGCTCCTCGCTGACCCGGCCGCCGACGAAGAAGTACGAGGGGCCGGTCGCCCGGCCCGCCGCCGCCAGGATCTCGTCCAGGCGACGGGCCGCCGGGAGGGGGTGGCCTGACTTGGAGCTGTAGCCGGAGGACATGAACCCGAGGCCGTGGCCGCCCAGTTGGAGCCGCTGGAGCACCCGGCCGAGGTCGACGTACGCGCGGTCCGTGTCCGCCGTGCGGCTGACGACGGCGATGCCGAGCGAGGCCCGCTCGTACACGGCCTGGTTGATGGCGATGACGTGCTTCTTCTCGACGAGGGAGGGAGAGATCGGGGTCAACTCGCCCTCCTCGTGGGCGTACTGGCCCTCGGGGAGGTCCGGGATGCGGGTGCCGTGGGCCTGGACGTAGACGTCCGCCTCGGGGTCGCTCCTCGCCGCCTCGTCGTACGGGACGACCTCCCACAGCCCGCCCCCGGGCACGGCCCGGAGGTCCAGGCCGTACCCCGGCAGGACCTCCTCGAAGAGGCCCACCATGTGGCCCGTCTCGATCTCCAGGACCTCCTGGATGTTGTTCTTGTAGACCGGCTCGATCGCCTCGCGCTTTCCCCGGAAGGAGAGGCGCAGGGACGTTTCGGCGGTCGCGGGGAGCGGCTCGGTCAGGTACAGGCGGTGGCGGACCGGGTGGTAGTAGTACGTGCCCGGGTCGAGGCCCGCGATCCCGCGCGCCTCCAGGTACAGCTGCGTCGCGTACAGCGCGCCCGGCGAGGCGTAGCCGTACTTCGGGAGGAGCCGCTCCTCGCTGCCGAACTGGCCGAACCAGCGGAGGAGTTCACCGAGGTCGGCGGCCGTGAGACTGCCGACCGGGCGGGATCCGATGCCCTCCGGGCGGCGGGACAGGGCCGCGAGGACGTCGGCGCGGGTGACCTCGCCGCCCTCGTAGAAGCGGTACGTCTTGCGGGCGAAGACGGTGCGCCGCATCCGCTCCGACGGCGTCCCGCCCGGCAGCTGCAGCACCGGGCAGCCCGCGAGCCCGGCGTCCTCACGGGTGCCGGCGTTGGACAGCTGGGCCTTGACCTGGAGCTTCGACTCCTTCGACTGGTGGTGGGCGCCGTGGTTGCCCTGGTCCATCAGGGCCGCCTCCTTCGGCGACAGCTCCACACAGGCGACGAGGTTCTGGAATCCGGTGCGGGGCTCGTCCTTGACGATGACCGCCGCGTTCTTGACCCAGTCGTGGTTCTCGATGGCGAGCGCGATCTCGTCCAGCTCGACGCGGAAGCCGCGTAACTTGACCTGGTTGTCCGCGCGGCCCGCGAACTGGACCGTGCCGTCCTCGTTCCAGTGCGCCAGGTCGCCCGTGCGGTAGAGGCGCTCGCCGGTGTCCGTCGTGAGGAACTTCTCGGCGGTCAGCTCGGGACGGTCCAGGTACCCCCGCGCCACCTGGATCCCGCCGATGCACAGCTCGCCGTCGCGTATGTGGAAGGTCGTGCCGTGGGCCGGTCTGCCGATGGGTATCGCGGACGGGGCGTCCGCGAGCGTCGCCCGGTCCACGGTGTGGGAGGAGGCGTTGATCGTGCACTCGGTGGGGCCGTAGAGGTTGATCAGGTCGACGGCCGGGAGCTCGGCGAGGAGCTGTGCGGCGAGGTTCCTGGAGAGGATCTCGCCGCCCGAGTAGACCCGTTCGAGGGTGGTGCAGGTGCCGAGGCGCTCCGTGTCCACGAGGGCCTGGAGGAGGGTCGGCACGCCCTGGAGCATCGTCACGCCGTGCGCGCGGATCGCGTCGATCAGGCCCTCGGGGTCGCGGTACACCCCGGGCGGGCCCACGGCGACCCTCGCTCCCACCGCCGGGGCGAGGATCTCCCACTGCGCGGCGTCGAAGCTCATCGGGGTCTTCTGGAGGACGATCGCCTCCGGGCCGAGACGGTGCTCCGCCGCCATCCAGCGCATCTGGGACACGATCGAACGGTGCTCGACCATGACGCCCTTGGGCTTGCCGGTGGAGCCGGAGGTGTAGATGACGTAGGCGAGGTCGTGGGGGGCGATGGCCGGGAGCGGGGCCGTGTTCCGGGGTACGTCTTTCTGCGGTACGTCTTTCTGCGGTACGTCCCCGATGACGACGACCGTCGTGCCGGGCGGGGCCAGCTCCTCGGCGCGGTCGCGGAAACGGCCCTGGGTGAGGACGATCCTCGCCCCGCTGTCCTCGATCATGTAGCGCAGGCGCTCCTCGGGGTACTCCGGGGAGAGGGGCACGTAGGCGGCGCCGGCGAGGACGACGCCCCAGATGCCGGTCATCAGGTCGAGCGACGGCTCGACGAGCACGCCGACGCGGGCGTCGCGGGTTGCTCCGAGGGTGCGGAGGTGGGTGGCGAGGGCTTCGGCTGCGCCGTGCAGCTCACGGAAGCCGAGCGTTTCGTCGCCGAAGGCTACGGCGGGGTGGTCGGGCGTGGCCGCCGCGTGGGTACGGAGGAGCCGGTCGAGCGTGGACATGGGGTTCCCTTCGTCAGACACCGCGTACCGCCGCGCCCGTTGCGGGCCCGTGCCCGCGCCTCCGCCCGTCGCGGGCTGCGCCCTCGCTGCGCCCCGTTGTGGGCATACGTTCCGCAGGGGCGGAACGGGTGGGCACAACGGACCCGCGCCCTGCCGGCGCCAGAGGCTTCCGCGCCTGAACCCGCACGTGCAGGGCGGCGCACAACGTGGTGCGGGCCAGGGCGCAGAACGCGGAGGCGCCGCTGAAGCGCGCCGTCCCGTGTGCCCACCCGTCCCGCCCTGCGGGACGATTGCCCACACGGCGGGTGGGCGCCGCCCCGCCGGGCGCGGGCGCACCGTCCCGCAAGGGCGCGGGTGGTCAGCGGTAGATGAGGAGTTCTTGTTCCGTGGCGCCCGTGAGGGCGTAGCGCGTGCGGACCAGGGGGCGGCCCGCGTAGATGCGGATCAGGGTCGCCGCGTCGCCCAGGAAGCGGGCCGCCGGGCGGCCCTCGATCTCGTTGCCGAGGGCCACCTCGCCGTCCCGGCCCGCCAAGGCTCCGATCAGCCGCGGCGTCTCCCGGCGGCGGCTCGTCACCGAGAGCAGCGGGAGTGCCAGGTCCAGCGCCTCGCCGCAGTACGCGCCGGGCTCGCCGAAGGCCTCCCGTACGTCTCCGGCGTGGACCCACTCCCCGAGGGCGACCGCGTCCAGGCGGCCGTCCTCGCGGGCCGCGATGACCGGCCCGGCCTCCGTCAGGCCGCGTTCCAGTTCGTCGAGGATCCGGTCGAGCGGCCAGTCCTCCCGGTCCGCCACGTCGCAGGCGTTCGCCTCCGGCAGGAACACGCCTTCCTCCAGGCGGTCCTCGACGATCCGGACGAGCGCCGCCCCGCAGTGGGCGAGGACCTGCCGGGCGGTCCAGCCGGGGCATGCGGTGCGGAGCTCGTACGCCTCCTCCGGTGTGCGCCGGAGGAGCGGCATCAGCAGGTCCCGTTCCGTGCGGAGGAGCCGGTCGGGGAGCCACGGGTCACGTTCGGTACACATCTCAGTAGCGGTAGTGGTCCGGCTTGTACGGGCCCTCCACCGGGACCCCGATGTACGACGCCTGCTCGGGGCGGAGCGTCGTCAGGCGGACGCCCAGCGCGTCGAGGTGGAGGCGGGCGACCTTCTCGTCCAGGTGCTTCGGGAGGACGTACACGTCCGTCGGGTACTGCTCCGTCTTCGTGAAGAGCTCGATCTGCGCCAGCGTCTGGTCCGCGAACGAGTTCGACATCACGAAGGACGGGTGGCCCGTCGCGTTGCCGAGGTTCAGGAGCCGGCCCTCGGACAGGACGATGACGACCTTGCCGTCGGGGAACGTCCACGTGTGGACCTGCGGCTTGACCTCGTCCTTCACGATCCCGGGGATCTGCGCGAGGCCGGCCATGTCGATCTCGTTGTCGAAGTGGCCGATGTTGCCGACGATCGCCTGGTGCTTCATGCGGGCGATGTCGGACGCCATGATGATGTCCTTGTTGCCGGTGGTGGTGATGAAGATGTCGGCCGTCTCCACCACGTCCTCCAGGGTGGCGACCTGGTAGCCGTCCATCGCCGCCTGGAGCGCGCAGATCGGGTCGATCTCGGTGACGATGACGCGGGCGCCCTGGCCGCGCAGCGACTCCGCCGAGCCCTTGCCGACGTCGCCGTAGCCGCAGACGACGGCCGTCTTGCCGCCGATGAGGACGTCCGTCGCCCGGTTGATGCCGTCGACGAGCGAGTGCCGGCAGCCGTACTTGTTGTCGAACTTCGACTTCGTCACGGCGTCGTTCACGTTGATCGCCGGGAAGAGGAGCTCCCCCTCGCGGTGCATCTCGTACAGGCGGTGGACGCCCGTCGTCGTCTCCTCCGTGACGCCCCGGATGCCGGCGGCGATCGTCGACCAGTCCAGGGCCGTGGTCTCCAGGAGGGCGCGGACGACCGCCAGCTCCTCGTTCGAGGCCTCCGGCAGCGCGCCCGTCTTCCGGTACTCCACACCCTTGTGGACGAGCAGCGTCGCGTCACCGCCGTCGTCCAGGATCATGTTGGGGCCATCGGCGCCGGGCCAGGTCAGGGCCTGCTCCGTGCACCACCAGTACTCCTCCAGGGTCTCGCCCTTCCAGGCGAAGACCGGGATCCCGGCGGCGGCGATCGCGGCGGCCGCGTGGTCCTGGGTCGAGTAGATGTTGCAGGACACCCAGCGGACCTCGGCGCCGAGGGCGACCAGGGTCTCGATGAGGACGGCGGTCTGCACCGTCATGTGCAGCGAGCCGGTGATCCGGGCCCCCGCCAGCGGCTGCGTCTCCGCGTACTCCCGGCGGATCGCCATCAGGCCCGGCATCTCGTGCTCGGCGAGGGTGATCTCCTTCCGGCCGAACTCGGCCAGCGAGATGTCGGCGACCTTGAAGTCGGTGAAGTCAGACATGCGCTGCAACTCTCCTTGCACTCATGATGGTTCGGTGGATTTCCAGGGCCGCCGTCGACTTGTTGAGCGTGATGTAGTGCAGGCCCGGCGCGCCCTCGTCGAGCAGCCGCAGGCCCATCTGCGTGGCGTGCTCGACGCCGATGCGGTACGCGGCGGCCGGGTCGCCCTTCGCCGCCTCCAGGCGGTGCGCCAGGTCCTCGGGGAAGGCCGCGTCCGACAGTTCGGCGAAGCGGCGGATCTGGCGTACGTCGGTGGCCGGCATGATCTCCGGGATGATCGGGGTGTCGCAGCCGGCGGCGGCGACCCGGTCCCGCAGCCGCAGGTAGTCCTCGGGGTCGAAGAACATCTGCGTGATGGCGTAGTCCGCCCCCGCCCTGCACTTCGCCACGAAGTGCGCGAGGTCGCTCCTCGCGTCGGGGGATCGCGGATGGCCCTCCGGGAAGGCGGCCACGCCGATTCTGAACTCGCCGAGCGAGCGGACCAGTTCGACGAGTTCGCTCGCGTACGTGAAGCCCTGCGGGTGCGGGGTCCACGCGCCGCGCGGGTCGCCCGGCGGGTCGCCGCGCAGGACGAGCACGTCCCGGACGCCGGCGTCCGCGTAGGCGCCGATGATGGCCCGCAGCTCGGCGACCGAGTGCCCGACGGCCGTCAGGTGCGCGACGGGCCGGAGCGTCGTCTCCGTCACGATCCGCTTCGTCACGTCGATGGTCCGGTCGCGGGACGAGCCTCCCGCGCCGTACGTCACGGAGACGAAGTCCGGCTTGAGGGCCTCGACGCGGCGGATCGCGTCCCAGAGGGTCAGCTCGCCCCTGTCGGTCTTCGGCGGGAAGAACTCGAAGGAGTACGTCGGAGTCACCTGCGGCCTCCCGCGTTGAAGTAGCTCGCCTCCGGGTGGTGGACGACGATCGCGTCCGTCGACTGCTCGGGGTGCAGCTGGTACTCCTCCGACAGCACGACCCCGATCCGCTCGGGGCGCAGCAGCGCGGCGATCTTCGCCCGGTCCTCCAGGTCGGGGCAGGCCGGGTAGCCGAGGGAGTAGCGGCAGCCCTGGTACTCGGTGCGCAGCATCCCGTCGAGGCCGGCGGGTTCCGAGGAGCCGGCGATGCCCCAGTCGGCGCGGACGCGCGCGTGCCAGTACTCGGCCAGCGCTTCGGCCAACTGCACGGACAGGCCGTGGAGTTCGAGGTAGTCGCGGTAGGCGTCGGCGGCGAAGAGCCGGGCCGTCTCCTCCCCGATCCTCGATCCGACGGTGACGACCTGGAGCGCGACCACGTCGACCTCGCCGGAGTCCTCGGCGCGGTGGAAGTCGGCCAGGCAGAGGCGGCGGCCCCGCTGCTGGCGGGGGAAGGAGAAGCGGGTCCGCTCGCCTCCGTCCTCGTCCAGGACGATCAGGTCGTCGCCCTTGGACACACAGGGGAACCAGCCGTGGACGACGGCCGCTTCGACCAGGTTCTCCCGCTCGATGCGGTCGAGCAGGGCCCGCAGGCGCGGCCGGCCCTCCGTCTCGATGGTCGCGGCGTCCTTCAGTCCCCACTGGCCCTTGAAGAGGGCGGTCTCGTCGAGCCAGGGGGCGTACTCGGCGAGGGGGATGCCGGTGACGACCTTCGACCCGAGGAAGGGGGGTTCGGGTACGGGGTGGTCGGCGGCGACGTCGGAACGGCCGGCGGGCTCGGGCTCGCGGACTTCGAGCACCGGCTGCCGGGCGGGGACCCGCCGCTGCTTCAGCGCGGGCAGTGCGGCTCCGGGAACGCCCCTCTTGACGCCCATGAGCGCGTCCATGAGGCGCAGGCCCTCGAAGGCGTCCCGCGCGTAGCGGACCTCGCCCTCGTACAGCTCGTGGAGGTCCTGTTCGACGTATGCCCTGGTCAGGGCCGCGCCACCCAGGATCACGGGGAAGCGGGAGGCCAGTCCCCGGCCGTTCAGCTCCTCCAGGTTCTCCTTCATGATGACCGTGGACTTCACCAGGAGACCGGACATGCCGATGACGTCGGCCTTGTGCTGCTCCGCCGCCTCCAGGATCGCGGAGACCGGCTGCTTGATGCCGATGTTGACGACGTTGTAGCCGTTGTTGGAGAGGATGATGTCGACGAGGTTCTTGCCGATGTCGTGGACGTCGCCGCGGACGGTGGCGAGGACGATCGTGCCCTTCCCCTCCGCGTCGGACTTCTCCATGTGCGGCTCCAGATACGCCACCGCCGTCTTCATGACCTCGGCGGACTGGAGCACGAAGGGCAGCTGCATCTGGCCGGAGCCGAACAGCTCCCCGACCGTCTTCATGCCGTCGAGCAGCACCTCGTTGACGATCTCCAGGGCCGGCCGCTCCCCCAGTGCCGTGTCGAGGTCGGCCTCCAGGCCGTTCTTCTCGCCGTCGACGATCCGCCGCTTGAGGCGCTCGTCGAGCGGCAGGGCGAGGAGCTCCTCCGCCTTGCCTGCCTTGAGGGACTTCGCCGTGGCGCCCTCGAAGAGCTCCAGGAGGCGCTGGAGCGGGTCGTAGCCCTCGCGGCGCCGGTCGTAGATCAGGTCGAGCGCGACCTCGACCTGTTCCGGCTCCAGGCGGGCGATGGGGAGGATCTTCGACGCGTGGACGATCGCCGAGTCCAGGCCCGCCTTCACGCACTCGTCGAGGAAGACGGAGTTGAGGACGATCCTGGCCGCCGGGTTGAGGCCGAAGGAGATGTTGGAGAGGCCCAGGGTCGTCTGGACGTCCGGGTGGCGGCGCTTCAGCTCGCGGATCGCCTCGATCGTGGCGATGCCGTCGCCCCGCGACTCCTCCTGGCCCGTGCAGATGGTGAAGGTCAGGGTGTCGATGAGGATGTCCGACTCCCTGATCCCCCAGTTGTCCGTGAGGTCGTCGATGAGCCGCTCGGCGATCGCGACCTTCGCCCCGACCGTCCGGGCCTGGCCCTCCTCGTCGATCGTGAGGGCCATCAGCGCCGCGCCGTGCTCCTTGGCGAGCGCCGTGACCTGCGCGAACCGCGATTCGGGGCCGTCGCCGTCCTCGTAGTTGACCGAGTTGACGACGGCCCGGCCGCCGAGCTTCTCCAGGCCGGCGCGCAGGACCCCGACCTCGGTGGAGTCGAGGACGATCGGCAGGGTGGAGGCGGTCGCGAAGCGGCCCGCGAGCTCCGCCATGTCGGCGACGCCGTCCCGGCCCACGTAGTCCACGCACAGGTCGAGCAGGTGCGCGCCCTCGCGGATCTGGTCCCGCGCCATCTCGACGCAGTCGTCCCAGCGGCCTTCGAGCATGGCCTCGCGGAACTTCTTCGAACCGTTGGCGTTGGTCCGCTCGCCGATCGCCAGGTACGAGGTGTCCTGCCGGAACGGCACATGGCTGTACAGGGAGGACGCGCCCGGTTCCACGGCCGGCTGCCGGTCGAGGACGGCCGCGCCGCGCACCCGGTCCACGATCTCCCGCAGGTGCTCGGGGGTCGTTCCGCAGCAGCCGCCGACCAGGGCGGGGCCGTACTCCCGTACGAACTGCTCCTGGGCGTCGGCCAGTTCGGCCGGGGACAGCGGGTAGTGGGCGCCGTCCTTCCCGAGGACGGGCAGGCCCGCGTTGGGCATGACCGAGATCGGGACGCGGGCGTGCCGGGAGAGGTGCCGCAGGTGCTCGGCCATCTCCACGGGGCCCGTCGCGCAGTTCAGGCCGATCATGTCGATGCCGAGCGGCTCCAGGGCCGTCAGGGCGGCCCCGATCTCCGAGCCGAGCAGCATCGTGCCGGTCGTCTCGACCGTGACCTGCACGATGACCGGCAGGTCCACGCCGGCCCGGTCCAGGGCCCGGCGGGCGCCGATGACGGCCGCCTTCGTCTGGAGCAGGTCCTGCGAGGTCTCGATGAGCAGGGCGTCGGCGCCGCCCCGGATCAGGCCCTCCGCGTTCTGCCGGAAGGCCTCGCGGAGGGGCTCGTACGTGATGTGGCCCAGGGTCGGCAGTTTCGTGCCGGGGCCCATGGAGCCGAGGACCCAGCGGGGGCGGCCGTCGAGGGCCGTGTGGGCGTCGGCGGAGGCGCGGGCGATCCGGGCACCGGCCTCGGACAGCTCGTACACCTGGTTCTCGATGCCGTACTCGGCGAGCGCGGCGAGGTTCGCCCCGAAGGTGTTGGTCTCGACGCAGTCCACGCCGACGGAGAAGTAGGCGTCGTGGACGGAGGCGACGATGTCGGGGCGGGTGAGGTTGAGGATCTCGTTGCAGCCCTCCAGCTGCCGGAAGTCGTCCATCGTCGGGTCGGCGGCCTGGAGCATGGTGCCCATGGCCCCGTCGGCGACGACGACCCGTTTCGTGAACTCGTCCCGCAGGGACGGCCTCATGTCAGCCCCCTCAGATGGGTGACGAGCGTCGCCGTGCAGCCGACGCCGTACGTCGTCCTGATGCGGTCCAGGAGGGAGTCCCGGTGCAGCCGGTACTCCTGCGTCCCCACGTAGTCGAGGACGGTCGCCGCGACCGCGCAGCCCAGCTGCGCCGCGCACCGCTCGGGCACGCCCCACAGCGTCGCCGCGAGGAAACCGGCCCGGAAGGCGTCGCCGACGCCGGTCGGGTCGACGACCGCCGGGACCTCCACGGCCGGCACGGCCAGCGGCTCGCGGCCCTCGCCGCGGATGCGGACGCCGGCCTCGCCGTGGGTGGTGACCCAGGCGCCGACCCGGCGCAGGACCTCCGCCTCCGGCCAGCCGGTCTTCTCCAGGAGGAGGGCCGTCTCGTACTCGTTGGTGAACAGGAACCGGGCCCCGTCCACCAGCTCCCGCACCTGCTCCCCGTCGAGCCGCGCCAGCTGCTGCGAAGGATCGGCGGCGAAGGGGATCCCCAGGTCACGGCAGGCGCGGGTGTGCCGGAGCATGGCCTCGGGGTCGTCCGGGGAGACCAGGACAAGGTCCAGGCGGCCGGTGCGCGCGGCGACCTCGCGGAGGTCGATCTCGCGCGCCTCGGCCATCGCCCCGGCGTAGAAGGTGGCGATCTGGTTCTGGGCCCGGTCGGTGGTGCAGACGAAGCGGGCGGTGTGGAGCGACTCGCTGACGCGCACCGAGTCGGTGTCCACACCGTGGTCCTTCAGCCAGACCCGGTACGGCTCGAAGTCGGCGCCGACCGCGCCCACGAGGGCGGGCCGCAGGCCGAGGACACCGAGTCCGAAGGCGATGTTCGCTGCCACTCCGCCGCGCCTGACCTCCAGGTTGTCGGCGAGGAACGACAGGGAGACCCGGTCGAGCCGGTCGGCGAGCAGCTGCTCGCTGAACCAGCCGGGGAAGGTCATCAGATGGTCGGTCGCGATGGATCCCGTGACAGCGATGCGCATCTCCCTCAGACCCCCGCTGCCTTCTTCAACCGCTCCACGCGGTCGGTGCGCTCCCAGGTGAAGTCGGGGAGCTCGCGGCCGAAGTGGCCGTACGCCGCGGTCGCCGCGTAGATCGGCCGCTTGAGGTCCAGGTCGCGGATGATCGCCGCCGGCCGCAGGTCGAAGACCTCGCCGACCGCCTCCTGGATCTTCTCGTCCGGGAGGGTGCCGGTGCCGAAGGTCTCGACGAAGAGGCCGACGGGCTCCGCCTTGCCGATCGCGTACGCGACCTGCACCTCGCAGCGCTTGGCGAGACCGGCCGCGACGACGTTCTTCGCGACCCACCGCATGGCGTAGGCGGCCGAGCGGTCGACCTTCGACGGGTCCTTGCCGGAGAAGGCGCCGCCGCCGTGCCGGGCCATCCCGCCGTACGTGTCGATGATGATCTTCCGGCCGGTGAGTCCGGCGTCGCCCATCGGGCCGCCGACCTCGAAGCGCCCGGTCGGGTTGACCAGGAGCCGGTAGCCGTCGGATTCCAGGCTGACGCCCTCCTCGACGAGCTGCTTGAGGACGTGCTCGACGACGTACTCGCGGACGTCCGGGGTGAGCAGGCCGTCGACGGAGATGTCGGCCGCGTGCTGCGAGGAGACGACGACCGTGTCGAGGCGGACCGGGCGGTCCCCGTCGTACTCGATGGTGACCTGCGTCTTGCCGTCCGGGCGCAGGTACGGCACGGTGCCGTCCTTGCGGACCTCGGTGAGCCGCCGGGACAGGCGGTGCGCGAGGGCGATCGGCAGCGGCATCAGCTCGGCCGTGTCGTCGCAGGCGTAGCCGAACATCAGGCCCTGGTCGCCGGCGCCCTGGGAGGCGAGCTCGTCCTCCGCGCCCTCGACACGGGCCTCGTGGGCGGTGTCGACGCCCTGCGCGATGTCCGGGGACTGGGCGCCGATGGACACCGACACGCCGCAGGAGGCGCCGTCGAAGCCCTTCGCGGAGGAGTCGTAGCCGATGTCGAGGACGGCGTCGCGCACCAGCTGGGCTATCGGCGCGTACGCGGAGGTGGTGACCTCGCCGGCGATGTGGACCTGGCCGGTGGTGATCAGGGTCTCGACGGCGACCCGGGAGTGCGGGTCCTCGGCGAGCAGCGCGTCGAGGATGGTGTCGCTGATCCGGTCGGCGATCTTGTCGGGGTGTCCCTCGGTCACGGACTCCGAGGTGAAGAGGCGGCGGCTCATGCCTGGACCTCCACCTTGGCCTGGAAGAAGTGCTGCTCGATGGCGCCGAGGGTGCGGATGGAGTCGACCTCCAGGGTCTCCATCTGGATGGCGGTGCCGCTCTCCTGCTCCAGGAGGAAGACGAACTCGACGAAGGACAGCGAGTCGATGAGCCGGTTCTCGATCAGGTCGAGGTCGGAGGCGATGTCGTCGCGCTCGGGGTGACGCTCGAGGATCCAGTTCTTCACCGTCTGCAGGCCGTCGGCCATGATGCTTCTCCTTTTAGCTACTGCTGCTGCTGTGAAAGGGGGTGGGGGCGGAAGGGGTGGGGGCGATGATCGGCGCGGCGACCGCGACCGCGTAGTCCACGTCGTGGCTGATGGACACGGTGATCTCGGAGATGCCGGACTCGGCGGCCATCTCGGCGGCCGGACCGTGCAGCTCCACCAGCGGCCAGCCGCCCTCGGAGCGGCGTACGACGATGTCCGTCCAGGGCAGGAACCTGCCCCGGACGCGTAACGTCTTGAAGGCCGCTTCCTTCGCCGCGATGCGTCCGCACAGGCTCAGCACGTCGAGCCCGGAGGAGGTGCGGCAGTCGGCGAGTTCGCCGGGGGTGAGCATCCGCTCGAAGAACTTCTCCCCGTACTGCGCGAGGAGCCTGCGGACACGGTTGACGGACACGATGTCCATGCCGAGGTTCGCCCACCCCAGGCCACCCGCCGGCGGGGCGGCGGGACGGGCCGGCACGTCAGATCACCGGCCCGGCCGCGAGACTCGCACCGGCGTCGAGGACGGCCCGCTCGGCGGCCTCCCAGCTGCCGTGGCGCCGGGTCAGCGCCGACAGCCAGCGCTCGAGGCCGAAGGCGACACAGCTGGTGAAGGCCGGTCCGCCGGTCGACGCCAGGGTGATGTCGCAGCGCTCGCCGAAGAAGTTCCGGTGCGTGTTGACCGAGGCGATCGCCAGGTCCTCGTACAGGAACTCGTACTTCACCGGGGTGAGCCGCTGGAGGACCGCCTTGGAGCTGCCCTTGTCGAAGAAGGGGTCGCAGGCGGCCTCCCGGCGCAGCGGCAGGTCGAGCGCCTTCGCGAAGGACTGGATGCGGGTGGTGAACTCGGCGAGGTGGTTCTCGGCGTGCTCACGGCCGCCGATGGCGACGATCTCCCGCATGCGGAAGCCGAGCTGGCGCCGCATGCCCTCGTAGTGCGTCTCCTTGCGGAAGCACCAGGAGCAGATCGTGACGAGGGTGTCGTCGGCGACCTGGGTGCCCTGGTGGGTCAGGTAGACGGCGTAGCAGGACGCCGAGGGCAGTCCGAGCGCGGCGGGTTCGAGTGCCTCGCTCGGGAAGCGGCCGGCGGTGGTGTCGAAGGGCGTGGTCGTGCGGCGCTCCAGGTCGAGCGGGGCGGCGACGACGGCCTGGTGGGGGAAGTTGTCGTAGTAGTCGAGCTTGGCCAGGTCGGCGGCCGGGAGGAGCGGGGGCATGGTCATGGGGCGGGCGCCCGCGGCCACCCCCCAGCCCTCGAAGGTGTCGTCGAGGAGCCGCAGCAGGCGGGTCCCCTCCGGGCCGAGCGAGGGCAGGCCCGTGGCGGACCCGACGCCTTTCTCGGGGGTCGTCAAGGTCATGGTCGGTGCACCTCTCGGGTGAGGGTGTCGGTCAGAGGACGGGCAGGGTGTCGTCGGAGAAGATGCCGGTCTTCAGGAAGAAGGAGAGCGGCTTGCGGATCGCCTTGCGCTCGTGGGGGCGGCGGGACTCGTCGGCGACCAGCGCGTTGCGCAGGCCGAGCGGGTCGGCGACGCCGGCGTCCCTGTACACGTGCGGGTTGTAGAGGGAGTTGACGCTGTAGACGACGTACCGCTTGAGGTACGCCTCGACCTCGCGGACCCGCTCGGCGCTCACGGCCTGGCACATCCGCTGGTGGAGCAGGGAGACCAGCTCGCGCCCGAAGGCGATGTGCCGGGACTCGTCCTGGTGGTGGATGCGGTTGACCTCGCGGATGGTGTGGCAGAGGGAGTCGTCCTTCGCCATCCGGGAGTTGTAGTGGTCGACGAGCTCCTCGAAGAAGAGGATGCGGGTGAAGACGAGGAAGTTCTCGACCTCGGGCTCCCAGGCGGCGTCGGCACGCATGGCGGTGGAGCCGTAGATCTTGTGGCCGTAGCGCCGGCAGAACTCGGAGAAGAACCACATGTGTTCGTTCTCCTCACCGATGAAGTGGTGGAAGAAGTCCGAGGGGACCTCGAAGCCCGGCATGTGGATGCGGCCGACGACCTCGATGAGGAGCTCGCGGATGCCGTGCACGTTGAGGCTGTAGAAGTTGATGGACTCCCACTTCGACAGGCGCTGAAGCGTTTCCTCGCCGAGGGTGTCGTAGTGCTCGGTGCCGTAGACGGTGAGCAGCTCCGGCGTCATCCAGAGACGGTTCTCCTCCAGCGTCTCGGGCCACTGGAAGGTCTGGTAGGGGTTGTAGTAGTCCTCGACCGAGCGCTCGCTGAGGCGCGCAAGGACCTCCATGAACCGGTCGGTGACCGGCAGCGGGGCGGTGACGCCCATGGTCTCGCTCCTTAGTCGTTCGGAGTGGGGTTACGGGCGGACTTCGTAGACCGCGTTCACGGGGGTCTCGGTGGCGCGCCGCCAGCGGGTGAAGCCGGCCTCCTCGGCGATGGCCCGGAAGGCCTTCTCGCCGGAGTGGTTGCCGAGGGCGTGCGGGCCGCGCTGGGCGACGGCGACCGGCAGGCACATCACGGCGGACAGCGCCATGAACATGCGGGCGGCGGGGGTCTGGGTGTCGATGTCCTGCGGGGAGACGTTGGACTCGACGAGCATCCAGGTGCCGTCCGCGTCGAGCGACTTGTGGACGTGCTGCGCGGCGGCGACCGGGTCGCCCATGTCGTGCAGGGCGTTGAAGAAGCACACCAGGTCGTAGCCGGAGCCCGGGTAGTCGTCGGCGGAGGCGACCTCGAAGACGACCCGGTCGGACAGACCGGCCTCCTCGGCGAGCTCCCGCGCGATCGAGATGGCCTCCTCCGAGTAGTCGAAGCCGTGGACCGTGGCGTTCGGGAAGGCCTTCGCGATGAGGAGGGTGGTGTGGCCGACCC
Source organism: Streptomyces sp. NPDC037410 (assembly GCF_055602235.1). Classification (NCBI taxonomy): domain Bacteria; kingdom Bacillati; phylum Actinomycetota; class Actinomycetes; order Kitasatosporales; family Streptomycetaceae; genus Streptomyces; species Streptomyces sp. NPDC037410. Next base: position 215,858 of record NZ_JBVJWR010000006.1, read on the forward strand.
CGCAGCCGACGTCGGCGACCGTGCCGCCGCCGTTCAGCTTGTCGGTGACCTGGTGCAGGGCGGGCAGCCAGTCCGGGACGAGCTTGTGCTCGTACGTGGGCTGGAAGAAGGAGCCCATGCCGGTGTCGAGGGCCGCGTCGTGCTCGGCCCAGCCGACGCCGTCACCGGTCCGGTACGCCTCGACGAGCAGGTCCTCGGTGGCGTACAGCGCCTTGAGGGCGGTGAAGAACCCGGCCGCGTAGGTGACGGCCTTCGGGTCGGCGAGGACCTCGACGTGGTCGGCGGGGAGCGTGTACGTGAGGGAGCTGGGGTGCCGCTCGACGTACCCGGCGGAGAGCTGGGCGTGCAGCCACTCCTCGATGTACCGCTCGTTCGTGCCGGTCTTCGCGGCGAGCTCGGCGGCGGTCAGCGGGCCGTCGGCCGCCAGGGCCTTGTACAGGCCGAGGCGCTCGCCGAGGGCGACGGTCAGACCGCGGACGGCCGCGCCGGCGTCGGTGATGACCCTCTGGTGGAAGTCCTGGGCGCTCATGCGGCCTTCTCCTCCTCGTACACGGGCGTGTCACACGTGAAGAGGAACGACCTCGGCACGCGCGGCACGGAGCGGGCCGGGACCGGGTAGGGCCAGCGGTCGAAGGCGGCGCCGTCCTCACCGGGCTGCCTGACCTCCCGTACGACCCAGCCGCAGTCGGCGAGCAGCGCCTCGGGCTCCTCGGTGCCGAAGAGCCACGGGTTGCCGTCCTCCCTGAGCGCGCTCATGAAGGTGCGGGCCAGCGGGTTCTCCAGGGCGGACTTCGAGATGACGTCGCCGAGCAGCACGGAGCCGGGCGCGGCGTGCGAGGCGAGCAGCGAGATGAGGGTCCGCACGGCCTGCTCGGGCAGGAAGAACAGCAGGCCCTCGACCACCCACAGGACGGGCTCCTCGCTCTTCCAGCCGGCCTCCTTCAGGGGTCCGGTCCAGTCCTGCGTGAGGTCGACCGGGATCGGGACCCGGGTGCGGCCGGCGGGCAGCGGCTCGTCCTTGAGCATCTCGGCCTTGGCCTCCAGGAGCGCCGGGCGGTCGAGCTCGTAGACGGTGACGCCGTCGGGCCAGGGCAGCCGGAAGAAGCGGGTGTCCATGCCGGCGGCGAGGAAGACGACCTGCCGGATGCCGCGCTCCTCCACCGCCTTCACGATGGCCCGGTCGAGGTAGGTGGTGCGGATGGCGAGGAACGGCACGATGCCGCCGCCGTCGTAGCGCGCGAGCAGTTCGAAGCCGATCTCGTCGGCGACGGTGCGCGCGTAGGGATCGGCGAACAGCCGGTCCTCGCGCTCGGTCTCCAGGGCGCGCGCGGCGGCGGTCCACTGGGCGGTGCGGGATACGGCCTCCACAGGAGGTCTCCCTTCGGTTGAGGTCAGGTGTTTCGGACGGCCGTGTTCAGGGGCCCGACGAAGGACGGTTCGTCAGGCGCTCATGGCCGGGACACAGGTCTTGGCCGGTCGCGCACAGGCGACGGGGTCCTCGGCCGCGGGCATCGACGACAGATGGCCGGCCTCGGCGTCGGCGGGGCGCCGGCGGAAGATGCTGTGCAGGATCATGCTGAACACGGCCGTCCCGTCGGCGGCCACGAGCGTGCACCGCGGCTTGACGGTGCCGGTGGCGGGATTGAACGGCGACCGGGTCGCGCCGAGGATCTCGACGCGGGCGGTGAGGACGTCACCCGGGCGGACGGGCCGCAGGTAGCGGACCTCGTCGATGCCGGGCGAGCCCGTACAGGCGCTGTAGGCGAGCAGTCCGTCGACGTAGCGGCGCATGAACATCGACTGGGTGTGGAACCCGCTGGCGATCAGACCGCCGAACGGGGAGTCCTTCGCGAGCTCGGGGTCCGTGTGGAAGGGCTGCGGGTCGAAGCGCCTGCCGAACTCCAGCACCTCCTCCGCCGTGACGGTGACGGTGCCCAGTTCATGGACGTCGCCGGGCCGGAAGTCCTCGAAGTAGCGCATCGCGCGCCCCCCCTTGAGCTAGGAGTCTGCGTTTCCTGGCATCACCCAATCTACGAATCAGTCATTTATTTTGTCAACCCAAAAGAAGCCTTACGGCATCGCCTGTTCGATGTCGTTCCACAGGTCCTCGACGTCCTCGATGCCCACCGACATCCGCACGAGGCCCGGGGCGATCCCCGCCGCCGCGAGCGCGTCCGCGTCCAGCTCGCGGTGGGAGGTGGACGCCGGGTGGGCCACCAGCGTCTCCACGCCGCCGAGCGACAGCGCGAGCTTCGCGAGCCGTACGCGCTCGATGAAGGCCCGGCCCGCCTCCCGGCCCCCGGCGAGCTCGAAGGAGAGCAGCCCCCCGCCGCCGGCGAGGACCTTCCGAGCGGTGTCGTACGAGGGATGACCGGGGCGCCACGGGTAGTGGACGGCCGTGACGCCGGCGCGGGACGCGAGGAGCTCGGCGAGGGCGGTGGCGTTGGCGCAGTGCTCGCGCATCCGCAGCGGCAGCGTGGGGATCCCGCGCAGGGTGAGCCAGGCCGCGAACGGGTCGGCACAGGCGCCGAGTTCGACCGTACGGGGCCACACGCGGCGGCGCAGGGCGTCGTCCGCGAAGACGGCCGCGCCGCCGAGGACGTCCGAGTGCCCGGAGAGGTACTTCGTGGTGGAGTGCACGACGATGTCGGCACCGAGCTCCAGGGGGCGGCACAGGACGGGCGAGGCGAGCGAGTTGTCGACCAGGCTCGTCACCCCGAGGGCGCGCGCGGCGGCGAGGAGTCCCGGCAGGTCCGCGACCTGGCCGGTGGGGTTGGCGATCGTCTCCAGGACGAGGAGCCGGGTGGCGGGGTGCACGGCGGCGGCCTCGAACTCGGCCGGGTCGTCGCCGGATATCCGTACGACCTCGATCCCGTACCGCTCGGCGAGGTCCGCCAGGACGGCGTGCGTCCCGCCGTACAGGCAGCGCTGGGCGACCACCCGGTCGCCGGGCTTGAGCAGGGCGAGGAGGACGCCGCTGAGGGCGCCCATCCCGGAGGCGAAGGCAAGGGCGCCCGCCCCCGATTCGAGCCCCGTGAGGGTCTGCTCCAGGGCCCGGACGGTCGGGTTGCCGCGGCGGCTGTAGACGTACCGGCCGTCGGGGTCGGCCATCGCGCCGGCGAGCTCGGCGGCGGAGTCGAAGGCGAAGGCGGAGGACTGCACGAGGGGCACGGAGAGCGGCCAGCTGCCGCCCTGGAAGGGCTCGTTGAAGACGTGCACGGCCCGGGTGTCGAGTTCCACTTCTCTTCCTCTCGGGATACGGAAAAGGGGCCGCCCGACGTCCGGGGTCGGACATCGGGCAGCCCCTTCGGGGCGGGGATCAGGCGGAGACCTTCTCGCCCTGCGGCGCGGGGGCGGCGGCCTCGGCCGCGACCGCCTTGTCGCTCTTCATGACGAGGAGGGTGACCACACCGCCGACGGCGGCGATGATCGCGGCGCCGATGAAGGCGGAGGAGAAGCCCTCCGTCAGCTTCGGCAGGTTGCCGAGCTGGTCGGCGCCCTGGGACATGGCGACGGCGGTGAGCGCGGCGAGGCCGAGCGCGGAGCCGACGTTGTAGGTGGTGTTGACGATGCCGGAGGCGAGACCCGCCTGCTCCTGCGGGGCGTTGGCCATCGCGCTCATCATCGTCGGGATGTAGGCGAGGGACATGCCGAGCGCGGCGACCAGCGAGGCCGGCAGGACGTCGACGAGGAAGGTGCCGGTGGGCTCGACGGCCGCGAGCCAGACCAGACCGGCGGCGAGGACGAGCAGACCGCCCGCGATGAGCGGCTTGGCACCGAACTTCATCATGAGCCGGGCCGTGATGGCCGTCATGAAGATCATGAGGAGCACGGTCATCGGGAGGAGCGCGGCACCGGACTCGAAGGCGCCGTAGCCGAGGACCTGCTGGAGGTACAGGTTGAGGAAGTACCACATCGGGATCCACGCGGCGCCGAGCAGCGTCATGGCCAGGTTGGCCGAGCCCAGGCGCGGGACCCGCCAGACGCTGAGCGGCATGAGGGGCTCGCGGATGCTCTTCTGGATGACGAAGAAGAGGATCAGGAGGACCGCGGCGCCGGCCAGCTCCAGGATCGTGGCGGTGGCGCCCCAGCCGACCTCGGGGGCACGGACGACGGCGAAGACGGCGAGCGCGAGACCGGCGGTGACGGCGACGGCGCCGAGGATGTCGACGGAGCCGCGGCGGGACTCGACGTTCGGGAGGATCTTGGTCGCGGCGAGGGTCGCGAGGCCGATCGGGATGTAGATGATGAAGACCCACTGCCAGCTCACCCACTCGGTGAAGACACCACCGAGGAAGACGCCCGCGGTGCCGCCGGCGGGAGCCGCGGCGCCGTAGAGCGCCATCGCCTTGCCGAGCTCCTTCGGGTCGTGCATGAAGAGCATCATGAGCAGGGTCATGGCGGAGGGCGCGATCAGCGCACCGCCGACGCCCTGGACGGCGCGGCCGACGATCTCGACCCAGGCGGTCTGCGCGGCGGCGGCCACGACCGAACCGGCGATCATGACGGCCCAGCCGGAGACGAAGATCTTGCGGGCTCCGACGAGGTCGGAGAGGCGTCCGCCGAGGAGCAGCAGGCCGCCGAAGACGATCACGTAGGCGTTGAAGATCCACTGGAGCTCGCTCTGCGAGAAGCCCAGGTCCTTCTGCATCTCGGGAAGCGCGACGCCGATGATCGAGGTGTCCATGATGACCATGAACTGAGCGGCGGCGAGCACGACAAGTGCCCACCAGCGCCGGGGATTGACGGTTGACATTGCCCTGACCCTTCACTCGCTGCTACATACCCCTAGGGGGTACCTGTGCGGAGCACCGTAGCATACCCATGGGGGGTATGTAAGAGGGAGATGAGGGAGCACGGGAAGCGCCGCCTCCGCACGCCCGGCCACGCGCGGGAAGCGCGTCTTCCGCACGCCCGGCCACACACGGGAAGCACGTCTTCCGCACGCCCGGCCACACACGGGAAGCACGCCTTCCGCACTCGCGGCGGCGTGTGGGAAGCGCATCTTCCGCACTCGCGGCGGCGCGCGGGAAGCCGCGCACACTCGCTCGCGGCGGCGCGTGGGAAGCCCCGCCTCCGCGCCCCCGGCCGGGCAGAATGCCCCCATGACCGCAGACCAGGACCCCGCCCTGCTCCAGCGCTGGAACACCACCCTGCTCGCCGCCCGCGCCGGCCGCGAAGGCCCCGACCCCGCCCCGTACGGCCGGAACCTGCTGTCCCGCTGGGCCGAACCACAGCGCCGCTACCACACGGTCGCCCACCTCAGAGCGGTCCTCGACCGCATCGACGAGCTCGCCGACCAGGGCGGGGAGGGCGGCGAGCTGGAACTCGTACGGCTCGCGGCCTGGTTCCACGACGCCGTCTACCGCCCGGACCGCTCGGAGAACGAGGAACGCTCGGCGGCCCTGGCCGAGAAGGCCCTCACCGAAGCGGGCCTGACCCCGCACGAGGTGACCGAGGTGGCCCGCCTGGTCCGCCTCACCACCACCCACGATCCGGCCACGGGTGACCTCAACGGCGAGACCCTCTGCGATGCGGACCTGGCGATCCTGGCCAGCCGCCCGGATACCTACCAGGGGTATACCGCGGCGGTCCGCGAGGAGTACGCCTTCGTCCCCGAACCGGCCTTCCGCAAGGGCCGCGCCGCCGTCCTCCGCCAGCTCCTCGGCCTCCCCCGCCTCTTCCGCACCCCCTACGGCGCGGCGGCCTGGGAGGAGCGGGCCCGGGAGAACCTGGAACGGGAACTCGCGGAACTGGCGGACATGTCCGGAAAGGACTGAACGAACAGGTCGGATACGCCCCCGCCGACGCCAAAACGTAATGAGGAAGGACCCCTACCGCCGGTAAGATCATTTTCGTTTGTTCGTCACCCTCGAGAGACGCCAGGAAAGCAAAAGAAAATGAGACTGAACAGGGCCCTCCCGATCGTCGCCGTCATACCGGCCCTGCTTCTGGCGTCCGCGTGCAGCGGGGAATCCGCGGAATCCGGCGACAAAAAGCCGAAGGCGACCGCACAGAGCGCCGACGAGAAGAATTCCGCGGAGGCGAAGCGCATCGGCGCCCTCGACGCCGGGCAGCTCGAAAAGGCCGCCCTCACCGGGAAGGCCGCCGGATACGAGGCCAGGAAGATCGCCAAGGCCGAGGTCGAGGCCGGCCGGGGCATGAAGTCCGACAACAAGGCCTGCCAGCCCCTCGCCAGCCTGATCGGCGGCTTCACCCACCTCCCCGCCGTGGGCGTCGCGCACCGCTCCCTCAAGCCCACCGCCGCCACCGACGCCACCGTCGGCTCCATGTGGCTCGCCTCCCACTCGGAGGCCGACGCCACCCGCGTCATGACCGAGCTCCGCGCCGCCGTCACCGCCTGCCCCAAGGGCTTCAAGACCCTCGGCCTCACCTACGGCAAGGTCGAGAGCCTCCCGGCCCCCAAGCTCGGGGCCGGCGCCGACGAGACCGTCGCGTACCGGATCACCGGCGACATCGGCAAGCAGAAGGTGCCCATGACGTACACCGTGGTCCGCAGCGGCGGCGTCGTCGCCGCGTTCTACGGCGTGAACATGCTGGACCCGAAGCAGGCGGCGATCCCGGTGCCGGTGGTCGACGCCCAGCTGAAGCGGATCGCGGACACGAGGGGCTGACACCCCTTCCCATGCGTGCGGAAAGGGGGCCTCCCCGGTGCTTCACGCACCGGGGAGGCCCCCTTCGCCGTTCGCTCAGGCGGCCCTGATGGCCCGGTCGATCTCCGCACCGGTGTGGGCGACGACCACGGGGCAGTCGTCCGTCACGGCCTCCGGCAGGTGCTGCCGGGTCTCGTCCCGCTGCACCACGACCGGCCCGCCCGGTACGACGAGCACGGCGTCCAGCCGTCGCAGCAGGACGGCCAGGAGGTCCATGACCCCGACCCCGCCGAAGCGGTTGAAGGTGATGCCGTTCGGGGGGTTGAAGTACACATCGGCTTCCTCCCCCTCTGCCGTACGCACCGACAGGACGTCCACCTCGGGGTCCCGTGCCACCGAGAAGGGGTCGAGGACCTCGTGGGCCACGGCCATGTCCAGCGGAACCGTCTCGCCGTTCTCGAACCGCATCACGAAGATGTCGTAACTCAAACTTCTCTCCAGACGAAGGAACACGGGGCCGGCGCCCCAGAGGGTTCGGGAGCGCCGGCGCACCGGCTAGGGGGTCGTGGCCGGGGTGTGGACGACCGTGATCCGCGCGAGGTCGGGCGTCTGGGAGAAGATCCGCTGGGCCTCCAGGAAGACGTCCTCCTCGGCGATGTGCCATTCGATGGGCGTATTCGGCGCCGCTTCGACCTGATACCTCGCCTGCTTGACGAAGTCCTCCTCGACGACCTTCGGCTTGTAGCTGTTCAGCATAGCCGAGTAGCCAGGCCCCTTGGCTTCGAGGAGAACACCGTTCTTGTAGCCGTCGAGCTTCAGCACGCCCTTGGGATTCGGCGTTTCCCTGATCAGATAGCCGAAGCCTTCGGGAACTCCGGTGATCTGGAACTCGTAGGCGATGGCGCGGGCGCTCTTGCCGCCTTCCTTGGAAATGTTCCAGACGCCGGGACCACCCATCTCGACCCAGCATGCCGGGTTGTGCGGAACGCTGGAGGCGGAGAAGGAGGCGAAGGAGAAGGCCGCCGGGGTGACGTTGTCGACCTTCTCGCAGACCTTCTGCAGCTTCTGGATGATCTTCGTGCCGATACCGGCGATGGCGCCCTCGGTCAGCCCGATGGAACGCAGCGCCACCCAGGCCTCGGTGAAGCCGATGCCGGTCTTGATGGCGGCGTCCATCGCCGTCACCGCGGCCTTGGCCCCCTTGAAGAGGGCACCGGCGACGAACCAGCTGGCCGCCCAGGCGCAGTCGCCCCAACTGCCCCCGCTGACGCCCGGCGTGATCAGCTTGGCGCAGCCGATGAAGTCGCCGAGCAGGATGTCGACCGGGTCGATGCCCGAGTTGAACTCGGTCATCGTCAGCGTGATCGACATGCGCTCGGTCTTCGCGTCCGTCACGTCCGGACCGAGGTAGAGCGTGTCCTCCTTCGAGCAGGCGGTCGTGGTGTCGGCCGACGGCTCCATGCACATGTACAGGTCGACGTGCGACCTGTACGTGACCGTCGCCGTGATCGTGCAGTCCCCGATGTGGATGATCGGGTTGCAGTTGTCCTTGACGACGTTCTGCGGCTCGCCGATGTACTCGATGTGGTCGAGGACCGCCCACACCCCGCCGATGCCGGTGGTGACACCCTGCGAGATCTGCTCGTTGTTGCCGGACGTCTCCGTGCGGTCCGCGGCGGCCTGGGCCTCCTCCGCCGCTTCCCTGGCACCGGCCGCGGCCGTCTCGGCCGCCGTCGCGTCCTCCTCCGCCTTGGTGGCGGTGGCACGGGCGCTGGCCGCGTCCTCCTCGGCCTGGGTGGCCACGGTACGGGCGTGGGCGGCGTCCTGCTCCGCCTCGGTCGCCGCCGCGTCCGCCGCGTTGGCGTCGGACTGCGCGTCCGACGCCGCCCACGACGCCTTCAGGGCGTCCTCGCCGGCCGCCATGGCGTAGCCGTCGGCACGGCCCGCGGCCGCCTGGGCGTCCTTGGCGTCCTTCGCGGCCTGGGTGGCCGAGGCCTGGGCCCGCTGGTACGCCTTGGCGGCGCGCAGCGAGTCGGCCGCCGCCGCGGCGGAGGCCTCCGCCGCGAGCCTCATGTCCGCCGCGGCCTGCTCGGCCAGGGCCTTCGCCTCGGCGGAGAACGCCTCGGCCTGGTTCGCCGTCGCGGCGGCGGACGCGGCCTGCTGCTGCGCGATCGTCAGCGACTGCTGGCCGGTCAGCACCGCGAACGCCGCGGAGCTGTCGTCCTCCTGGTACGGGCCGCCGAGCGCGATGGCCTCGTTCGCCGGCTTGTTGACCGCGGCCGCGGAGTCGCGGGCCGCGAGCGAGGACTGCACGGCCGCGAGCGCCTTGCCCGCGGTGGTCGCCGCCCAGGACGCGGTCTGCGCGGCCTCGGAACGGGCGGCGGCCGCCTCCGCCTTGGCGGTCTTGGCCGCCGCGGAGGCCTTCTCCGACTGCTCCTTGGCGCCCTTGGCGTCGGCCGCCGCCGCCTCGGAGGCGTCGATGGCCTCGGCCGCCGCCGCGTGCGCCGCGGCGGCGGAACCGGCCGCGGTCAGGTAGGACGACCAGGCGCTGTCGGCCGCCGCCTTGGCGCGGGACGCGGAGCCCTGCGCCTTGGTGGCCGCCTCGCGGGCGTCGGTCGCCGCGGCCGTGGCCGCGTTCGCCGCCGCGCGCGCGTTGGTGGCCGCCGTGGTCGCCTCGTTCGCGGCGGCACGGGCGTCGGTCGCGGCGGCACGGGAGGCGGTCGCCGCGTCCGTGCCCTCGTCGGCGTCGGCGTTGGCCTCAAGGGCCGCCGCCTTCGCGTTCAGCGAGTCCCGTCGCTGCTCGGCCTCCAGGGCCCTGTCGCGGGCGGCGACCGCGTCGCGCTCCGCCTGTTCGGCGACGCCGCGCTTGGACGCGGCCGTCGATCCCGCCGCCTCGGCCGAGGTGCGGGCGTCGCTCGCGATCCGGCCCTGGGCGACGGCGTCGGCCTCGTAGCCCGCCGCCTTGTCGCGCTCGCGCTCGGCGGTGGCCCGGTAGGCCGCCGCGTTGGCGCGCTCCAGCTCGGCGACGGCACGCTGCGCCTGCGCGTCGGCCGCCGCCTGCTTCGCGTCCTGCTCCTCCGCGAGGGCCTTCTCCTTGGCCTTCTTGGCGGTCTCGGCGTTCGCCGCGGCCGAGGCCGCGTAGGCGTCGGCGCTGTCCGCGGCGGCCTTCGCCTGGGCGGCGGCCTCCTGCGCGGCGATGCGGCGGAACTCGGTGTTGACGGCGTGCGCCTCGGTCTTCGACAGGGCGAGCAGCGCCTCGGACGTCGACACGGTGGCGTTCGCCGCGTTCATGGCCGTCTCGGTCGCCTTGGCGGCGGCCGTCGCGGCCGCGCCCGAGGCACGGGCGACCTGCACCGACTGCTGGGCGTACATCAGGCCACGGCCGCGCGGCACCTCGGCGGCGTCCGCGATGGCCCAGGCCTGCGTCTGGCCGGTCACCGCTCGCGCGGCGGCGGCGTTGGCGGCGGCTGCCTGGTCCTTGGCGGCGGCGCTCAGCGCCTGGACCTTGCCCCGGGCGTTCGCCAGGTCCGTCTTCGCCTTGTCGAAGAGGGCCTGCTTCGGCTTGAGGATGTCGTCCGGGTCGGCCTCCAGCTGGTCGTGCCAGTACTTCTGCCAGCGCAGGATCTGGTCCGCGCGCCACGCCTGGCCGATGGCCTCGATCATGGTGGCGGTCGCCTGGCGGGTCGCCGCGGCGGCGTCCGCCTCCGCCTTCGCGATCAGGGTGCGCGGGGCGGCCTGTCCGGCGTACTCCGCCTCCCACTCGGCAGAGGCCTGGGAGACGGCCTCGCTCAGGGCGTTGCGCGGGTCGACGGGGTCGGCGTGGTTGCACGAGGCCCACGCCTGCTTGAGGTTCTCGACCTCGACGCGGAACTCGGGGGTGCCTTCGGTGATCTTCCCGTTCGGGAAGCCGCCGTACCGCAGGTACGTGGCGATGTCGGTGGACGTCGTACCGCCGGAGTACCGCACGTTGGCGACGTTGGAGTCGCGCAGCATGAAGTCGGCGGCGAAGTCGTGCCAGGGGTCCTTGCCGAGGTTCTGCTCGGTGATCTGGCGGGCCTTGGCGATCGCCTCGGGGCTCGCGTTGGTGTGCGCGTCCCAGCCGATGCGGCCGGTCAGCTTCGCCTGGGTGGCGTACGTGTAGGCGCTGATGTCGGCGCCGAACTCCGGCGCGTGCAGCGTGATCCCGTCGTCGAACGAGCTCATCGCGTACGGCTTGTTGGCGTCCTCCAGGATCGCCTTCTGGGCCGCGAAGGCGTCCAGGTAGGCGTAGCCGTCCTCGCGGTCCTGGTCGGCGGCCTGCCCCAGGGGCATGAAGCCGATCCAGCCCACGTCGCCGATGACGGCCTTCAGGTCGTCGTTCGTGCCCGACAGGCCCTGGATCGCGACGGCCTTCGTCTTCGCACCGCCCGCGTGCAGGGCGACACCCGCGAGACAGCGGTCGAGGCGCGGGGTGCTGCGGACGTCACGGATGACGGCCGTCAGGTCGTTGAGGCGGCGCAGGGCGTCGTCGGCGTCGTAGAAGATCTTCCGGATGCCGGTGGAGACCTGCTCGATCGCCTGCGCGAGCGCGGGGATCCGGCCCACGATCACGGCGGACGAGGGGACGTCGACGAGCCCCCACAGGCACTCCTCCACGTCGCTCCGGGCCAGGCAGTCCTTGACCTTGGCCGCGTCGAGCTGCTCGAAGAGGATCTGCCCGCCGTGGGCGCCGGCCCACTCGACGATGTTCACGGAGACGGCCGCGAGGCCCTTCCGGTAGTCGTCGACGCAGGTCTGGCCGCAGGCGTCGAGCAGGATCCGCTCCTCGCGCTCGCCGAGCACCGGCCAGTTGGAGGCGCCGCCCTTGATGGGCGTGGTGCCCTCGGCGAGCGCGTCCTTGTGTGCGGCCTCGTTCTTCTCGCGCTGCTCCTGCTCGGCCTTCTTCGCGGCCTCCTCGGCGGCGGTGCTGTTCCCCGCCGCGTCGGACGCCTTGGTCTCGGCGTCCTTGGCGTCCTGCTCGGCCCGGGTCGCCTTGTCCTGCGCGCTCTGGGCGGCGTCGGCGGCCCGACCGGCCTTCTCGTTCGCCTCGGCGGCGTGCCGCTCGGCGTCCGTGGCCTCGCGGTCGGCCTCGGCGGCCGCGTTGCTCGCCTCGTTCGCGGTGAGGCGGGCGGAGACGGCGTCGTTCCCGGCCTGCACGGCCTGGCCGGCGGCGTCGTCGGAGGCGGTCTCAGCCCCCTTCTGCGCGGTGGTGGCCTCGGCGGCGGATGCCTGGGCGCGGGTGACGGCCTCGACGGCGCGGACGGAGTCCGAGGCGGCGCGGGCGGCCGCCTCCGCGGCGAGCTTCGCGTCGCCGGTGGCCTGCGCGGCGGACTGCTGCGCGGACTCGGCCGCCTGTGCGGCCTGCGCGGCCTTGGCCTCGGCCGCCGCCGCCTGCTGCTCGGCGATCGACTTCGACGACTGGCCGACGAGCACGGCGAAGGCGGCGGAGCTGTCCCTCTCCTGGTACGGGCTGCCGATGGTGATGGCGTCGCCGGCGGCGACGACCGCGGCCTGGGCGCTGTCGCGGGCGGCGAGCGCGGCCTGGCCCGCGGCGTACGCCCGGCCCACCACGGTGGCGGCGGACTTCAGGGCCTCGGCGGCGCCGGCCCCCGCGGCGGCCGACTCCTGCTGGGCCTTCTTGGCGAGCTCGGTGGCGTTCTCCGACGCGGTGGCGGCGTTGTCCGCGCGGGTCGCCGCGTCCTGGGAGGCGTCGAGCGCGACGGCGGCGGCCGCGTGCGCGGTGGAGGCCGCGCCGACGGAGGTGTAGTACGCCGACCACGCGCTCTCGGCGGACGCCTGGGCCCGCTCGGCGGCGCCCTCCGCCGTGGTGGCGGCGGTGCGTGCGGTGACGGCGGCCGCCGTGGCCTCGTCCGCCGCGGTCTGCGCGGCGGTGGCGGCCGTGGCGGCCTGGGTCGCGGCCGTACGGGCCGCGGTGGCGGCGGCGCGGGTCTCGGTGGCCGCGGCCGTGCCCTCGGCGGCGGTGGCCGCGGCTTCGAGGGCGGCGGCGCGGGCCGCGGTGGCCTGCTTCGCCTGGAGTGCGGCGATCGCCTGCTCGCGCGCGGTCTGGGCGGCCTTCGCCTTCGTGTTCGCGAGGGTCCGCTTCGCCGTGGCGTCGCTGGTCGCCGTACCGGCGGCCGTGTCCGCGCTCTGCGCGGCGGTCTTCTGCCCGGCCGCGCGCTGCTCGGCCTCCACGGCCTTGGTGCGCTCGGTGGCGGCCTTGGCGCGGGAGGCGACGGCGGTGGCCTGCTCCGCCTGTGCCTTGGCGCGCTCGGTGGCGGCGGTGGCGGCGGCGGTCTTCGCCTTGTCGCGCTTCGCCTCGGCCGTCGTCCGCGCGGCCTTGGCGGTGGCCGCGCTCTCCGCGGCGGCCGTGGCGTTGGCCTCGGCGCTGTCGGCGGCGGCCTTCGCCTGGGCGGCGGCCTCCTCGGCGGCGACGCGGCGGAACTCGGTGTTGATCGCGTGCGACTCGGTCTGCGCCTTGGCGAGCAGGGCGTCGCTGGTGGCGACCGTCGCGTTCGCGGCGCTCTGCGCGGTCTCGGTGGCCTTCGCGGCCGCCTCGGCGGCCGCCGCGGAGGCGCGGGCGACCTGGACCGACTGCTGGGCGTACATCAGACCCCGGCCGCGCGGCACGTGGCCGGTGTCGGCGACACCCCAGGCCTCCTGCTGCGCGGTGGCGGCCTTCTGCGAGGCGGCGGCGGCCTTCGCGGCCCACTGCTTGGCGGAGGTGACCGCGGCGGCCGCGTCGGCACGGGTCCGCGCGAGGTCGGCCGTGGCCTTGTCGTAGAACGCCTGGTCCGGCTTCTCGAAGATGGTGTCGGCGGGCTGGGCCTGCCAGTAGGCGCGCCAGGTCATGATCTGGTCGGCGAACCAGGCGAGCCCGATGGCCTTCACCATCTCGTCGGCGGCCTTGCGGGTCGCCTCGGCGGCGTCGGCCTCGGCCTGGATGATCGTGGCGCGCTGGGGGGCCTGGCCGGCGTACTCCTGCTCCCACTCGACCATGGCGGTCATGACGGCGTCGTTGAGGACGCGGCGCGGGTCGACCGGGTTCTGGTAGTCGCACGCGGCCCAGGCCTGCTTGAGGTCCTCGGCCTCGACGCGGTACGCCGGGGAGTCCTTGGCGGGCGCCTCGGTCGCGTAGCCGCCGTGCCGCAGGTAGGACGCGATGTCGCTCGACGTCGTACCCCCGGAGTACCGGGTGACGTTGACCTCGCTGTCCCGCAGCATCCAGTCGGCGTAGAAGTCGTGCCAGTCGTCCTTGCCGTGGTTCTCCTCCGCGATGGCCCGGGCGCGCGCCACGGCCTCGGCGCTCGCGTTGCTGTGGCCGTCCCAGCCGAGCTGCCAGGCGAGTTCGGTCTGCGTGACCAGGGTGAAGTAGGTGACGTCCTGGCCGAAGGCGGGGGCGTGCCACTCCATGCCGTCGTCGGCCCACGCCGATTCGCGGTAGGGCTTGTTGGCCTCATCGAGGGCGGTGACGCGGTTGCGGACCTCGTCGGAGTAGACGCCGGCGGCGTCCTTGTCGGCGGTGGCGGCCAGGCCCAGGGGGCCGTAGCCGATCCAGCCGATGTCACCGATGGCCTCGCGGAGCTGCGTCTCGGTGCCGGTGAGGCCCTCGACCGCCTTGGCCTTCATCTGGGGGCCGCCGACGTGCAGCGCGACACCGGCGAGGCAGCGGTCGCGCCGCCGGTCCTCGCCGATGCTGTTGCGGCCGTATCCGGTGTCCGCCTCGGGGGTCGTGTCGGCCGCGGCGGGGGTGGCCTGGACGAGGCCGGTGAGCAGGGCCGCGGCGGTGACGAGCGCGGTCGCGCTGGTGGCCCGGGTGAGGGCGTACCGCATGCGACGCCGGCGTCTGCCGACGTCTCTGAACAGGGACATGTTCTGCCTGGCAATCTCTCGATCGTGAGGCAGTGCCCTGATCTGGGCATGACAGACGACGGTCTGCCGCCAGACGGTGTCCCCCCTGGTCACGGCACATACCGGCGCTCGGTCCTCCCCAGGAACCGGCACTGCCGCTTACGCGGCGACGATGCCACGCCGCACCCCCGCCCGTGAAGATCAAATAATCCCGACCAAGGTCACGCGGCACCCCAGGTCCGAACAAACCGACCGCATCGTTGATCATCTTGTTACCCGGCGTAAGGAACCCCGGCCGGGAAAGATCCGTCCCGCATCGCAAGACTTCCCGTCACCCCGGAATGACAGGCACAAAGCACAGGTTGACGCATGTCATGCCGTCTCCCTCGGTCGAGCGCACGACCTCCACCGCCGCCCCCTCCCCCTCGATACCCCCCACCCGTATGCCCCTGGCCGTCTACATCCTCGGGCTCTCCGTCTTCGCCCTGGGCACGAGCGAGTTCATGCTCTCCGGGCTCCTGCCGCCCATCGCCGACGACATGGGCGTCTCCATCCCCCGCGCGGGCCTGCTCATCTCCGCCTTCGCGATCGGCATGGTCGTCGGCGCGCCCCTCCTCGCCGTCGCCACCCTCCGGCTCCCCCGCAAGACCACCCTCGTCGCCCTCATCACCGTCTTCGGCCTCGGACAGATCGCCGGCGCG
The DNA here is from genome assembly GCF_055602235.1 of Streptomyces sp. NPDC037410. Classification (NCBI taxonomy): domain Bacteria; kingdom Bacillati; phylum Actinomycetota; class Actinomycetes; order Kitasatosporales; family Streptomycetaceae; genus Streptomyces; species Streptomyces sp. NPDC037410. Next base: position 231,039 of record NZ_JBVJWR010000006.1, read on the forward strand.
CTCGCCCCGAACTACACCGTCCTCTTCGCCTCCCGCGTCGTCAGCGCGCTCGCCTGCGCCGGCTTCTGGGCGGTCGGCGCGGCCGTCGCCATCGCGATGGTCCCCGTCGGCTCCCGCGCCAGGGCGATGGCCGTCATGATCGGCGGCCTGTCCATCGCCAACGTCCTCGGCGTCCCGGCCGGCGCGTTCCTCGGCGAACACCTCGGCTGGCGCTCGGCGTTCTGGGCGGTCGGCGCGGCCTCCGCCATCGCGCTCGTCGGCGTCGTCACCCGCATCCCGCACCTCCCGCTCCCCGCCACCAGGCCCCGCCTCAAGCGGGAGCTCGCCATCTACCGCGACCGGCAGGTCCTCCTCTCCATCACGATCACCGCGCTCGCGGCGGGCGGCGTCTTCTGCGCCTTCTCCTACCTCGCCCCGCTCCTCACCGACGTCTCCGGGCTCGACGAGAGCTGGGTCTCGGCCGTCCTCGCCCTCTTCGGCATCGGCGCCCTGGCCGGTACGACGATCGGCGGCCGCGTCGCCGACGCCCACCTCTTCGGGGTGCTGCTCAGCGGCATCGGCGCCTCCACCGTCTTCCTGATCGCCCTGGCGGTCTTCGCCTCGAACCCCGTCGTCACGGTCCTGCTCGCCTTCCTCCTCGGCGTCTCCGCGTTCTACACCGCCCCGGCCCTCAACGCCCGCATGTTCAACCTCGCGGGCGCCGCCCCCACCCTCGCGGGCGCCACCACCACCGCCGCCTTCAACCTCGGCAACACCGGCGGCCCCTGGCTCGGCGGCACCGTCATCGACGCCGGCCTCGGCTTCGCCTCCCCCGCCTGGGCGGGCGCGGCGATGACCGCCCTGGGCCTGGCGACGGCCGCGGTGGCCCTCAAGCTGCACAAGTCCACCTCCCGCGTGGTCACCTCGGGCACGCCCCGGCAGCAGGAACAGGCAGCCGACGCGCCCTGCTGACCGGCCTTTCGAAGAAAATCCCGCCGCGAGCGATGAGTTCCTCCATGATCGACAGTCAAAGCTCATGAACAGACCAGGACACGAGAAGCCGAGGAACCGACCATGCGCACCCTGATCAGCACCGCCTTCATCTCGCTCGACGGCGTCGTGGAGGCCCCGGGCGGCGAGCCCGGCTACCGGAACGCCGGGTGGACCTTCAAGGACGTCGACTTCCTCCCCGAGGCGTTCGAGATCAAGGGCCGCGAGCAGAAGGAAGCGGCCGCGATGCTCATGGGCCGGACCAGCTACGAGGCGTTCAGCCCCGTGTGGCCCGACATGGAGGACTTCGCCGACTACAAGGCCATGCCGAAGTACGTCGTCTCCACGACCCTCACCGAGGACGACCTGGTCGACAACTGGGGCGAGACGACGATCCTGCGCTCGATCGACGAGGTCGCCGCCCTGAAGGAGACCGAGGGCGGCCCGATCATCGTCCACGGCAGCGCCTCCCTGAACCAGGCCCTGTCGGACGCGGGCCTCATCGACCGCTACCACCTGCTCGTCTTCCCGCTCCTGCTCGGCGCGGGCAAGCGCCTCTTCAGCACCACCGACAAGGACACGCAGAAGCTCAAGCTCGTCGAGCACGAGGCCTACGCCAACGGCCTGCAGAAGAACGTGTTCGACGTCGTCCGCTGACCACGTCCACATGCAGGTCGGTGTCACCGACCTGCCCTGAGACGAGGGCTCAGGCGACCGGCCGGCCCTTCGGGCGGCGCAGGCCCGCCCGGGTGAGGCGGCCGAGCAGCTCCTTCGAGCCGACCTCGATCGCGCCCGCCGCCACCGCGTCGCCGTACCGGTCCGACGGGATGTCGTAGTGGTCCCGCTCGAAGGCGCGCGGCGGCGCGCCGATCGAGGCGGCGAAGGCGTGCAACTCCTCGAAGGAGACGTCGCTGACCAGGTGCGACCACATGCGGCCGTGACCCGGCCAGGTCGGCGGGTCGATGTAGAGGCTCACGCCGGCACTCCCGTCACGTCAGGCCGCCCACCGGGGCCACCACCACGCCCTGCTTGCCGCAGACCCAGTGCGGGTCGGGACCGAGCTCCGGCTCGACGTCGAGGGCGTGCGGGTCGCCCGAGGCGCAGACCGGACAGAGCGGCCAGCGTCCATGCCGTTCGAGCAGGGCGTCCTGCACGTCCTGGGCGACGAGCCCGGCGACGTACGACACCCCCTCGGGCCACTGCTCGACCCACCAGCGGCGGTGGGTCACCGCGTCCTCCACCATCGACACGACCTCTGCGGCGGCCACCTCCCGGGCCACCAGGTCGGCCAGAACCAGCGCGCGAGCGGCGTGCAGCGCCTGCTCCACGGGGTCGATGTCGTCCATGGACTCATTGTCACCCGAGTTGTCACCCGAGCGGCGGAAAGGGCGAAGGTCCCCTCCGGATCCGGGGCCGAAGTGGACCGACGGGGTCTTGTCGCCCCCCTCTTCCCGAAAGTATCTTTCACATGTGACCAATGATGTGAAGGAAAGTTTCAGCAGCGGGGCGCCCCCCGCCCCCGCCGCGCTCGCGGCCAAGGTGCGGACCCTCGCGCCGTCCATGACCCGCTCCATGCAGCGCGTCGCCGAGGCCGTCGCCGGAGACCCCGCCGGCTGCGCCGCCCTCACGGTCACCGGCCTCGCCGAGCTCACCGGCACCAGCGAGGCGACCGTCGTCCGCACCGCCCGGCTCCTCGGCTACCCCGGCTACCGCGACCTGCGCCTCGCCCTCGCCGGCCTCGCCGCCCAGCAGCAGTCCGGCCGCGCCCCGGCCGTCACCGCCGACATCGCCGTCGACGACCCCGTGGCCGACGTCGTAGCCAAGCTCGCCTACGACGAGCAGCAGACCCTCGCCGACACCGCCGCCGGCCTCGACACCATCCAGCTCGGCGCCGCCGTCGCCGCCCTCGCCACCGCCCGCCGCATCGACATCTACGGCATCGGCGCCTCCGGCCTCGTCGCCCAGGACCTCGGCCAGAAGCTGCTCCGGATCGGCCTGATCGCCCACGCCCACAGCGACCCGCACCTCGCCGTCACCAACGCCGTGCAGCTCCGCTCCGGCGACGTCGCCATCGCCATCACCCACTCCGGCTCCACCGGCGACGTCATAGAACCCCTGCGCGTGGCCTTCGACCACGGCGCCACCACGGTCGCCATCACCGGCCGCCCGGACGGCCCCGTCACCCAGTACGCCGACCACGTCCTGACCACCTCCACCGCCCGCGAGAGCGAACTGCGCCCCGCCGCCATGTCGTCCCGCACCAGCCAGCTCCTCGTCGTCGACTGCCTGTTCACCTGCGTCACCCAGCGCACGTACGAGACGGCCGCCCCGGCCCTCGCCGCCTCCTACGAAGCCCTCGCCCACCGCCACTCCCCGCGAACCCGCTGAGCCCCGCACCCGCTGCCCGACCAACTCGTTCACCGGCGCCGACGACGCCGCCGTACCGAAAGAGCGCCCGTGCCCACCTCGTACTCCGAACTCCGCGCCCAGCTCGCCACCCTCACCACCGAGGCCTTCCGCCCCGAGTTCGCCGAGATCGACCGGCTCCCCACCCTGGACATCGCCCGCACCATGAACGGCGAGGACCGGACCGTCCCCGAGGCCGTCGCCCGGCAGCTCCCCGCGATCGCCGCCGCGATCGACGCCACCGCCGAGCGGATGTCCCGCGGCGGACGGCTGATCTACCTGGGCGCCGGCACCGCGGGCCGCCTCGGCGTCCTCGACGCCAGCGAGTGCCCGCCCACCTTCAACACCGACCCCTCGCAGGTCCTCGGCCTCATCGCGGGCGGCCCCACCGCCATGATCAAGGCCGTCGAGGGCGCCGAGGACTCGCGCGAACTCGCCGCCGCGGACCTGGACGCCCTCGGGCTCACCGCCGACGACACCGTCGTCGGCGTCTCCGCCTCCGGCCGCACCCCGTACGCGATCGGCGCCGTCGCCCACGCCCGCGCCCTCGGCGCCCTGACCATCGGGATCTCCTGCAACGAGGACAGCGCGCTCGCCGCCGCCGCCGAGCACGGCATCGAGGTCGTCACCGGACCCGAACTCCTCACCGGCTCCACCCGGTTGAAGGCGGGTACGGCACAGAAGCTGGTCCTCAACATGATCTCGACGATCACGATGATCCGGCTCGGCAAGACCTACGGGAACCTGATGGTCGACGTCCGCGCCTCCAACGACAAGCTCCAGGCCCGCTCGCGGCGGATCGTCGCGCTCGCCACCGGCGCGCCGGACGAGCAGATCGAGACCGCGCTCGCCGCCGCCGACGGAGAGGTGAAGACCGCGATCCTGATGATCCTCGCCGACATCGACGCCGACACGGCCGCCGCACGCCTGACGGCGTCCGGGGGCCACCTGCGTGCGGCGCTCCACGCGTGAGCCGTCACCGGCAGAGGACGTCCTCCGCGGGCCGCACGCCCTCGGTCAGGAAGCGGGTCACGGCCCGGTCGCCGCACGCGTCGCCGTTGCCGAGGTAGACCCCGTGGCCGCCCTTGTCCACCGAGACGAGGCGCGCCCGCTCGCCGAAGGCCTCCCGCATCCTCATCCCGACGGAGTGCGGGGTGGACGGGTCGCGCAGGTTCTGGATCATCAGCACGTTCGAGGGGCCCCGGTCGGTGATCCGGGTCGGCTTCTCCACCGCACCGCCCTTCCAGAAGGCGCACGGCGTGATGTTCGCCGGCATGCCCGCCGTCAGCGGGTGGCGGATCCGCTCGGCGGCGACGGCCCGCTCGTACGCCGGGACGGAGGCGGGCCAGTCCACGTCGTTGCAGATCACGCCCACGCTGACGGTCGCCGCCTCGTCGGGCATCGGCCCGGCCAGCTCGGGCGGCAGCACGGGCACGCCCGCCGGGTCGAGGGCCTGGGACATCAGCCGGGCGAAGGCCGGGAAGGCCGCGTCGGAGTACAGGGCCTGCTGGAGCGCCTGGCGCAGCACCGTGCCGGTCAGGGGTGTGCCGGGGGTCGTCGAGGCGCGCGGCGCACGGTCGAGCCGGGCGGCGAGGCCGAGGAAGAGCGGCCGTACGTCCTCGGGCCGCGCGGCGAGCCGCAGCCCGTCCTCGTCCCGGTCCGGGGCGGACGCCCAGGCCGCGAAGTCGGGGAAACGGTCCTCGGCGCCGCTCGCCATGCCCGCGAGCCAGCCGCGGGCGACGCGCTTCGGGTCGGGGTCGGAGCTGCTGTCGAGGACCCAGCGGTCGGTGCGCTCCGGGAACTTCTGGGCGTACACGGCGGCCACGTACGTCCCGTACGACACGCTCCACGCGGACAGCTTCCGCTCACCGAGCGCCTGCCGCAGCCGGTCGAGGTCCCGCACCTGGTTGGCGGTGGTCAGCCCGCGCAGCATCGCACCGCCGTTCCGCGCACAGGCCTCCGCCATCCGCCGCGAGCGGGCCACGTTCTCGCCGATGCCGCCGTCGGCGGCGGGCCAGGACCGCAAGGTCACCAGGCGCCGGTCGTCCTCGGCGAACCCGCACCGGGCCTTCGCGGAGCCGCCGACCCCGCGCGGATCGAAGGCCACCAGGTCGTACGCGCCGTTCATCTCCCGCGCCAGCGCGGCCCCCTTCTGCCCGAGCCGCTGCACACCGGAGCTCCCCGGGCCGCCCGGGATCACCATGAGCGTCCCGCGCCGCGCCTCGGGCCGGGCGCTGGGCAGCCGGGCGACGGCGAGCCCGATCCGCTCGCCGTCGGGGTCGGCGTAGTCGAGGGGGACGGAGAGTGTGGCGCACTGCTGCCCGGGCAGCGGCTTCACGGCGAGGTCGCAGTCGCCCCAGTTCAGCGTCGCCGCGGCGGCGGGCGTGACCCCGCCCCCGACGAGTCCGACCCCGGCGACGGCGGCGACGGAGAGAGCGATCATCAGGGCCTTGCGTCCACGATTCGTTGTCATGCGCACAGCCTCGCGGAGGGGTCGACCGGACCCCATCCGGTAGGCGGGCGGATCGACGGTGGGGCCAACCCCAGGGCGGGCGGGGGCGGTTGCCCGACGGCGCCGCCCCCTCTCCGGGGCCCCGCCCCCGGGCGGCCGGGGGCGGTTGCCACACGCCCCCGTCACCCCTCAGGGCCCCGCCTAGACTCCGCCTCATGACCACGACACCGAGCCCCGCCCTCGTCACCGACCTCGCCCCCACCGGCGTCCTCCGGGCCTCGATCAACCTCGGAAACCCGGTGCTCGCGCAGGGCACGCCCGAGGCGCCGGCCGGGATCACCGTGGACCTGGCGCGGGAGATCGCGGCCCGGCTCGGCGTCGGCGTCGAGCTGCTCTGCTTCGACGCGGCGCGCAAGTCCTTCGAGGCGATGGCGGACGGCCGCGCCGACCTCTGCTTCCTCGCCGTGGACCCGGCGCGCGAGACGGAGGTCGCGTTCACCGCGCCGTACGTCGTCATCGAGGGCGTGTACGCGGTGCCGCGCGGCTCGGCCCTCACCACCGTCGAGGACGTGGACGCGCCGGGCGTCCGGATCGGGGTCAAGAAGGGCTCCGCGTACGACCTGTTCCTGTCGAGGAACCTCGCCCACGCGACCGTGGTACGGGGAGAGGAAGGCGTCGATACGTTCCGGGCGGAAGGCCTTGAGGTCGGCGCGGGCATCCGCCAGCCGCTCACCGCCTACGCCGCCGCGCACCCCGAAGTCCGCCTGATCGAGGGCCGCTTCATGGAGATCCGACAGGCCGTGGGGACGACGATCGGCCGCCGCCCCGAGACGGTCGCCTTCCTCCGCGCCACGATCGAGGAACTGAAGACGAACGGCTTCGTCGCGGACTCGCTGCGCCGCTCGGGCCAGGAGGAGCAGCTGGTGGCGCCGCCGGCCTGACGGCCGGGAAGACACCGGGGGCCTGGCCGACAGGTGCGCGGCCGGGGGCCGGCGGGCCCCCCTGTCGGCAGCGGAATCGTATGTTCAGGCGCGGGAAAGACGCCAGAAAAACATGGCCCGGCGACCCCCTGGAAGGCCCCTTCCCGGCCCTGTGTGCCCCTTTCCCGGGACCCGCGCACCCCCTCGTGCGGGTGGGCCCACGCGGGCGCCCACGGGCCGCACAGCCCCCGCACGGCGGCTCCCCACACCACCCCTGACCTGGGCTTTTACTTCAACTCCCCGTATTCTTAAGGGACTCGGAGGGGAGATCCACTTGAACGAGACCGACCGCAGCATCCGCACCATCGACGACGTACTCGCCCTGCTCGACAGCCTGTTCTCGCCCGGTGCCGACCGGTGGACCGAGGGCGGGGCCGACTGGTGGGACGGCTTCTACGCGGACCGGGAGAAGCCCGTGCCGTTCTTCGTCGCGAAGCCCGACGAGAACCTCGTGTCGTACGTCGAGCAGGGCCTGGTCCCGGCCGGCGGACGGGCCCTCGACCTCGGGTGCGGCCCCGGCCGGAACACGCTCCACCTGGCGTCCCTCGGCTTCGACGTCACCGCGATCGACCTCTCGCCCACCGCCATCGCCTGGGCGGAGGAACGGGCCCGCGAGGCAGGGACCGAGAACGTCCGCTTCCTCTGCGCCGACGCCTTCACCGCCGCCCTCGACGGCCCGTACGACCTCGTCTACGACTCCGGCTGCTTCCACCACCTGCCCCCGCACCGGCGCGTCAGCTACCTCTCGCTCCTCGACCGCGTCCTCGCCCCCGGCGGCCACTTCGCGCTCACCACGTTCGCCGCCGGCGAGGGCGGCATGGGCTCCGAACTCCCGGACGCCGACTTCTACCGCGAGGGCAGGCTGCACGGCGGACTCGCCTACACCGACACCTCGCTCCGCGCGATCTTCGGCGGTCTCACCGAGGTCGACCTCCGCCGCATGCGCGACGAACCCGCCGACTCCCCCCGCTTCGGCGAGTCCTTCCTCTGGACGGCCCTCTTCCGCCGCCCCTGACTCAGCGCATCCCCCTCAGGTACGCCGCCAGCCGGTCGTACTGCTCCCGCACCCCCGCCTCCATGCCCGCCGCCAGCGCCTGGTCCCTGACCTCGTTCGACGGCCAGAAGGAGGTGCTGGTCAGGGCCGTGCCGCCATCGGGGGTCGCGTCGAAGGTGAGGGTCACGCGGACGGGCTCGGCGTCCGGCATCTGCTCGAAGACCTCCGTGTAGTCGAGCCGCTCCGCCGGGACCACGTCCTCGTACGTCCCGGAGAAGACGATCTCCTGGCCGCCCGGCGCGGTCTGGCCCCAGCGCCAGGCGCCGCCCGCCCGCAGGTCGATGTCGACGACGGAGGTGGTGAGCCCGGCCGCCCCGTACCACTCCCGCACGTGCTCGGGCCGCGTCCAGGCCTCCCAGACGCGGGCCGGCGGGGCCTCGAAGGTGCGGGTGACGACGAGCTCACGGTCGGCGGGCGTGGTGAGGAGGGTGACCATCGCGGTCTCCCTTCACGAGGAAGCTTCACAAGGAGCCTCTTCCAGGATCGCCCCGCCGCTCCCGTCGGGCGACCGGTCGAAACGCCCGAGGGCGGCACCCCCACCAGGGGGTGCCGCCCTCGTTCGCGTTCAGCGATGAACTGCCGATCCCGGTGGGGATCAGAAGTCCATGTCACCGCCCGGCATGCCGCCGCCGGCCGGCGCAGCGGCCTTCTCCGGCTTGTCGGCGATGACGGCCTCGGTGGTGAGGAACAGCGCGGCGATCGACGCGGCGTTCTGCAGCGCGGAGCGCGTGACCTTCGCCGGGTCGATGATGCCCTCGGCGATGAGGTCGACGTACTCGTTGGTCGCGGCGTTCAGGCCGTGGCCGACGGGCAGGTTGCGGACCTTCTCCGCCACGACGCCACCCTCGAGGCCGGCGTTGACGGCGATCTGCTTCAGCGGGGCCTCAAGGGCCAGCTTGACGATGTTGGCACCGGTGGCCTCGTCGCCCGACAGGTCCGCTTCGAGCTTCTCGAAGACGTTGGAGGCCTGGAGCAGGGCCACGCCGCCACCGGCGACGATGCCCTCCTCGACGGCCGCCTTCGCGTTGCGAACGGCGTCCTCGATGCGGTGCTTGCGCTCCTTGAGCTCGACCTCGGTCGCGGCACCGGCCTTGATGACGGCCACGCCGCCGGCCAGCTTCGCGAGGCGCTCCTGGAGCTTCTCGCGGTCGTAGTCCGAGTCGGAGTTCTCGATCTCGGCGCGGATCTGGTTCACGCGACCGGCGACCTGCTCGCTGTCACCGGCACCGTCGACGATGGTGGTCTCGTCCTTGGTGATGACGACCTTGCGGGCGCGGCCCAGCAGGTCCAGGCCCGCGTTCTCGAGCTTGAGGCCGACCTCCTCGGAGATGACCGTGCCGCCCGTGAGGATGGCGATGTCGTTCAGCATGGCCTTGCGGCGGTCGCCGAAGCCCGGGGCCTTGACGGCGACGGACTTGAAGGTGCCGCGGATCTTGTTGACGACCAGGGTCGACAGGGCCTCGCCCTCGACGTCCTCGGCGATGATCAGCAGCGGCTTGCCCGACTGCATGACCTTCTCCAGGAGCGGAAGGAGGTCCTTCACGGAGGAGATCTTGGAGTTGACGATCAGGAGGTACGGGTCGTCGAGCGACGCCTCCATGCGCTCCATGTCGGTGGCGAAGTACGCCGAGATGTAGCCCTTGTCGAAGCGCATGCCCTCGGTGAGCTCCAGCTCCAGACCGAAGGTCTGGGACTCCTCGACGGTGATGACGCCTTCCTTGCCGACCTTGTCCATGGCCTCGGCGATGAGCTCGCCGATCTGGGTGTCGGCGGCGGAGATGGAGGCCGTGGAAGCGATCTGCTCCTTGGTCTCGACATCCTTCGCCTGCTCGAGCAGGGCGCCCGAGACGGCCTCGACGGCCTTCTCGATGCCGCGCTTGAGGGCCATCGGGTTGGCACCCGCGGCGACGTTGCGGAGACCCTCGCGGACGAGCGCCTGGGCGAGGACGGTGGCGGTGGTCGTACCGTCGCCGGCGACGTCGTCCGTCTTCTTGGCGACTTCCTTGACCAGCTCGGCGCCGATCTTCTCGTACGGGTCCTCGAGCTCGATCTCCTTGGCGATGGAGACACCATCGTTGGTGATCGTGGGGGCGCCCCACTTCTTCTCGAGGACGACGTTGCGGCCCTTCGGGCCGAGGGTGACCTTGACGGCGTCAGCGAGCTGGTTCATGCCGCGCTCGAGACCGCGCCGGGCCTCCTCGTCGAACGCGATGATCTTGGCCATGTGAAGTGGTCCTCCCGGACATGGGGTGGATAACGCTCCAGGACCGCGCCGACGCCCGCGACGGACGGCCTGCGTGCCCGGCGGTTCCTTGCCCCACCTGGCCGCGGACCTCGTCTGCCCGATCCTCGTAAGCACTCTCACCTTCCGAGTGCTAACGCCAATGATTAGCACTCGCCCTAGGAGAGTGCAAGCCGTTCCGAAGGAACGTCGATGAGGGGTGGCGGTCGGGTGACGGGAGGGTGCAAGCGACTCTCGACTGTCAGGACACTCCGGATGGAGCCCCGGGAACGCACGAGGGGTCCGCATCCCCTCAGGGATGCGGACCCCTCGACGGCGTTGCGTCGGTGGCCGATCGCGCCGCGCTCAGACGGCGAGCTTGACCATGTCCGCCTGCGGACCCTTCTGGCCCTGCGAGATCTCGAACTCGACCCGCTGGCCCTCTTCGAGGCTGCGGTAGCCATCCATCTGGATCGCGCTGTAGTGGACGAAAACATCCGCACCACCGTCTACCGCGATGAAGCCGTAGCCCTTCTCCGCGTTGAACCACTTGACGGTGCCCTGAGCCATGCCTAACTCCCCTATTACTGGCCCTTGCGCGGGACCCGCACTTCGCGGACCCGGGTCAGACCTCTGCGCCGGAACGCGTCGACCGCGGCTGAATGTATCTGCCCAACTGCCCTCTGCAACAGGTCATTCGACCGGGAATTCTGGGCGGCCCGGAAAGGGGAATTGGGGAGAATCCCCAAGATGACGGGGCAAGTCGGGCCCGGCAAAGCACGCAGAAGGTACACAACGTGCGCGCACTTTGGCTGCTTCTTGTCGTGCGGGGGCGCATTCTCATATGCGCCCGGCATGAGCAGCGGAGGGGACTTCCCCAACTCTACCGCGCTCAACCATGCAGAATTGCCCCTTCCGCTTATCGCGCGGAAGGGGCAATTCGTACTGACTGGTAAGCCCTTCGGGGGCTCAGCAACCCCCGGCGACGGCCGGAATGATCGAGACGCCCGCGCCGGCCGGGGTGGCCGTCTCCAGGCCCTGCTCGAAGCGCACGTCGTCGTCGTTCACGTAGACGTTGACGAAGCGGCGCAGCTTGCCCTGGTCGTCCAGGACGCGGGCGGCGATGCCCGTGTGGTTCTTCTCCAGGTCCGCGATGACCTCGGCGAGGGTCGCGCCCTCGGCCTGGACCTCGGACTGACCGCCCGTGTAGGTGCGGAGGATGGTGGGGATGCGGACGTTCACGGCCATGTCTTCGTAACCTTTCAGAGCGCCAGGCCGGCGTCGCGGAACGCGTCCAGGCTCGGGCGGATGGTGACGGTCGCCTGAGAGGTGTCGGCCACCGCGTCCAGGGTCTTGAGTCCGTCGCCGGTGTTGAGGACGACGGTGGTGAGGTCCGGGTCGATGAGACCGGCCTCGACGAGCTTCTTGGTGACGCCGACGGTCACGCCGCCCGCGGTCTCCGCGAAGATGCCCTCGGTCTGCGCCAGGAGCTTGATCGCGTCCACGACCTGCTCGTCGTTCACGTCCTCCACGGCGCCGCCGGTCCGGCGGGCGATGTCGAGGACGTACGGGCCGTCGGCCGGGTTGCCGATGGCGAGGGACTTGGCGATCGTGTTCGGCTTCTGCGGCCGGACGACGTCGTGACCGGCCTTGAAGGCGACGGACACCGGGGAGCAGCCCTCGGCCTGGGCGCCGAAGATCTTGTACGGCTTGTCCTCGACGAGGCCCAGCTTGATGAGCTCCTGGAGGCCCTTGTCGATCTTCGTGAGCTGGGAGCCGGAGGCGATCGGGATGACGAGCTGGTCGGGGATGATCCAGCCGAGCTGCTCGCAGATCTCGTACGCGAGCGTCTTGGAGCCCTCGCCGTAGTACGGGCGGAGGTTGACGTTCACGAAGCCCCAGCCCTCGCCGAGCGGGTCGCCGATGAGCTCCGAGCAGAAGCGGTTGACGTCGTCGTAGTTGCCCTCGATGGCGACGAGGTCACCGCCGTATACACCGGCCATGACGACCTTGCCCTGCTCCAGGTCGTGCGGGATGAACACGCAGGAGCGGAAGCCGGCGCGGGCGGCGGCGGCGCCGACGGCGCCGGCCAGGTTGCCGGTGGAGGAGCAGGAGAGGGTGGTGAAGCCGAAGGCGCGGGCGGCCTCGATGGCCTGGGCGACGACCCGGTCCTTGAAGGAGTGGGTCGGGTTGCCGGAGTCGTCCTTGACGAACAGCTTGCCGGGGGCGACGCCGATCTCGCGGGCGAGGTTGTCGGCCTGGACGAGCTTGGTCCAGCCGGGGTTCAGGTTCGGCTTCTCGGCGACGTCGGCGGGGACGGGCAGCAGCGGGGCGTAGCGCCAGATGTTGGCGGGTCCGGCCTCGATCTGCTTGCGCAGCGCCTCGGGGTCACCGGTGGGAAGGTCGTACGCGACTTCGAGCGGTCCGAAACAGAGCTCGCAGGCGAAGACGGGTCCGAGCGGGAACACTTCACCGCATTCGCGACAGGAGAGCCCGGACGCCGGACCGAGGTCGACGGTGGTCACGGGGGTAGCGGTCTGTACAGCCATGGAGGCGAGGCCCTTTCTCCTCATCTTTCCCATGACGAATTTTTCGCCATGAGACGGATTTGGCACCTTCCCTAGCCGGGGACCTCGCTGGAGGACGAGAACCGACTGGAGGGTTGCCGGGGCTTCAACGGGCCGTTTCCCTCTGCCCCTCTGGATGAGCGGTATTCGATTGTGAGACGCGGGCGGCACCCCGACATGCATCGGGCATCCGCGTTGTTCAAGACTGTAACCGAAGGCTTCGAAGGTGGAGACCGACGTCCGATCCGCGAGATGGAGATCACGTTGTTGGAGGAAGTGGAGCGCTGGCTGGCCCGGCGGTCCTGGTCCGTGTCCGACCGCCCGCTGGAGCGGGTGCTTGCCGCCAAGCGGAACACGAGGGTCAGTGTCGTCCTGCCGGCGCTGAACGAGGAGGCGACGGTCGGGGACATCGTCGCCGTGATCCGCCGCGAGCTGATGACGGAGGCGGTGCCGCTCGTCGACGAGCTGGTGGTGATCGACTCGGGCTCCACGGACCGTACGGCGGAGGTGGCGGCCGCGGCCGGGGCGCGGGTGGTCGCGCGGGACGCGATCCTCCCCCGCATACCGGCCCTGCCCGGCAAGGGCGAGGTCCTGTGGAGGTCACTGATGGTGACGAGCGGGGACGTGGTCTGCTTCGTGGACGCGGACCTGCGGGACTTCTCGGCGGACTTCGTGACGGGGATCGTGGGCCCGCTGCTCACGGACCCGGACGTCGACTTCGTGAAGGCGATGTACGACCGCCCGTTCGGGGACACCCCTGGCCAGGGCGGCAGGGTGACGGAACTGGTCGCGCGCCCGCTCCTCAACCTCCACTGGCCGCAGCTGGCCGGCTTCGTCCAGCCGCTGGGCGGCGAGTACGCGGCACGCCGCTCCCTCCTCGAACGGCTCCCCTTCCCGGTCGGTTACGGCGTGGAGCTGGGGCTGCTCGTGGACGCCCTGCACACGGTGGGCCTGGACGCGCTCGCACAGGTGGACGTCGGCGTACGCAAGCACCGGCACCAGGACGGGCTGGCGCTTGGCCGGATGGCGGCGGCGATCTACCGGACGGCGCAGCTGCGGCTGTCGCGGGGGCATCTGGTGCGGCCGCGGCTGACGCAGTTCGAGCGGGGCGAGAAGGGCTTCGAGCCGCGGACGTACGCGGTGGACACGGAGGAGCGGCCGCCGATGGCCGAGATCGCGGAGTACGCGCAGCGCCGCGTGGCGTGACACCCCCGGGCGGCTACCCAGCGTGGCCGGGCCCCGGCGGCGACCCAGCGTGGCCGGATCAGCCCGTCTCGTATACGTACGTTTGAGCGTTTACAGGACGGGCTAGGTTCGCCACATGGCTACTGTGCTCGTCGCATCCAACCGGGGCCCGGTCTCGTACGTGCTCGGCGAGGACGGCTCGCTCGGCACCAGAAGGGGCGGCGGCGGCCTGGTCTCGGCCCTGAGCACCATCGACGCCCAGGAGAGCCTCTGGGTGTGCGCGGCGCTCGGCGAGGGCGACCGGGAGGCGGTCCGGCGGGGTGTCGCCGAGCCGGGCGTACGGATGATCGACATCGATCCGTCCGTGTACGCGGACGCGTACAACGGCATCGCGAACTCGGTGCTGTGGTTCCTCCACCACCATCTGTACGACATCCCGCGGGAGCCGGTCTTCGACGCGGGGTTCCGCCGCCGCTGGGAGTCGTACCGCGCGTACAACCGCGCCTTCGCGGAGGCACTGGCGGCGGAGGCGGCGGAGGGAGCGGCGGTCCTGGTCCAGGACTACCACCTGGCACTGGTCCCAGGTCAGCTGAGGGACCTCCGCCCGGACCTCCGCATCGCCCACTTCACCCACACACCCTGGGCCTCCCCTCAGTACCTCGGCATGCTCCCGACCGACATCCGGGAGGAACTCCTCCGGGGCATGCTGGGCGCGGACCGTCTCGGCTTCCACACCCGGGCCTGGGCGAAGGCGTTCGAGGAGGGCGCGGGCGACCTCGGGCGCACGCGGGTCGCGGCGTACCCCCTGGGCGTGGACGGCGACGAACTGCGGGCACTGGCGTACCGCCCGGAGGTGGACGAGAAGGTGGCGCGCCTCCGCACGGAGATCGGCGACCGCAAGACGATCGTCCGGGTGGACCGCACGGAACTGTCGAAGAACATCCTGAGAGGCCTCCAGGCCTACCGCGAACTCCTGACCACGCACCCCGAATGGCGCAACAGGGTCGTCCATCTGGCCTCGGCGTACCCCTCGCGCCAGGACCTGGAGTCGTACCGGTCGTACACGAAGGCGGTGGGCACCCTGGCTGCGGAGATCAACACCGAGTTCGGCACGGCGGACTGGCAGCCGGTCCTGGTCTCGGTGAAGGACGACTTCACCCGCTCCCTGGCGGCGTACCGCCTCGCGGACGTGGCCCTGGTGAACCCGGTGCGCGACGGCATGAACCTGGTGGCGAAGGAGATACCGGTCGTCTCGGAGACGGGCTGCGCGCTGGTCCTCTCCCGCGAGGCGGGCGCCTACGAGGAACTCCACGAGGACGCCCTCGTCGTGAACCCCTTCGACGTCTCGGCGACGGCCGAGGCCCTGCACCAGGCCCTCACGATGCCCCCGTCGGAACGCACGGACCGCACGAAGCGCCTGGCGGCGACGGCCACGTCCCAGCCCCCGCAGCGCTGGTTCCTGAACCAGTTGGAGGCGCTGCGGGAGGGGTGAGCACGATCAGACGGCCGTCCACCAGGTGCTCGCCCAGGCGATGAGCTCGCCGTCCTCGTGGTAGAGCGCCGAGGCGGCGGCCAGGGTGCTGGCCTCCTGGCGGACTCGTTCGCCGCGTACGACGTAACGCTCCCCGGCGCGGACTCGTCCGATCAGCGTCGCCGCCATCCGGCTGAGCAGCATGGGCCGGGCGCCCAGGTCGACGGTCCAGCCGCCGGGACAGTCGAGGACCGCCCACAGGAGCGCGACCTCGTCGACGTCGGCGAGGTCCTCCGGCTCCCAGAGGCAGGCCGTCGTGTCGCCGTCGGACACCGGACCGGGCCGCAGGGTCAGGCCGTCGTCCCGCCGGGTGGGACCGCAGACGAAACAGGTCCGGGAGAGAGCCTGGGCCCCCGCACCGAGGAAGCCCGGCTCGGCATCGGCGGCCACGGAGGCGGGCACCCACTCCGGGGGGCGGCCCGACGCCCGGCCCGGCCCGGCCACGGCCACCAGGGTGTCTCCGTCCCAGAACTGGGTCCGGGCCCCGGCCTCGACGACGGTGATCTCGGTGTCGAGCGGAGGCGGAGAGAGGAGCGTCACCCCGACGTCACCCCCGGAAGACCCTGCGACCTGCTGCGCGAAGAGCCCACAGGCGTAGCCGCCGTTGGCACTGTCCACCGGCCCGTTGAACCGCCGCTCGATCCGCACTTCGTCTCCCCCCGCCCCACGTCCATCCGAACACAGGGAGAATAACCGTTCGACCAGCGGAGTCTCCTGACAAACGACAGTGCCCCGGGGCGGGCCTGAGGCCCGTCCGGTCAACGCCACGTGCGCGACCGCCTGATCCCTACTCCCCTTCCGGGTCGACCAGGGCACGCACGGCGGAGGGTCCGGTGAAGTCGCGGGCGAGAACGTCCATGATCAGCTCGTCGCACACCTGCCCAAGCCAGAAGCCCGCTTCGCGCAGCGCGCCGGCCGTCCGGAACCCCGCTTTCTCGTACGCCTTGACGCCGCCCACGTTGGGCGCCAGCACCTTCAACCAGACCATGCGCACGTTGACGACGTGGAACGCGTAGTCGAGAACGAGACGCGTGGCCGCAGTCCCCAGACCCCGCCCACGTGCCTCCGAAGCGAGCATCACGACGTACTCGGCGGTGCGCACCTGATGGTCGGGCAGCAGCGTCGCGACGCCGACGGGGGCGGGCTGGGCGCCGCTGACGTCGTAGACGGTGAAGCGGATGTTCTCGCCACGGAGCTGGTGGACCATGCCCTCGGCACGGGCCTCCAGGGACTCGGGACTCTGGCGCCCGTAGCCCACGAGGAGCACCGGGTCCTGTTCCCACCGCCAGTAGGTCTCGACGAGGTCGGCCCGGAAGGGGCCGAGGCCGCAGATGTCGTCCTTGATCCACAGAATCGGCTCAGCGGTCACTGCGGTCTCCGATCACGAGAACGGGGGTGTAGGCACGGGTCGAGTCCGGCTCGGCCGCGAGGTCGCCCTCCTCGGGTCAGAGTCAGACGAGCGAGGGCAGGATGCCTCGGCTCCAGTGTCCGAGCCAGAAAGCCATGGCGGACGGCTTGTCCTGGCCCTCGGTCGAGCCGTCGTGCAGGAGGTACTCGGTGGGGGCCAGGTAGCCCTCCCCTGGAGCGAGACGGATCCGGACGCACCCGAGGGGATGGCCGGCAGCTGCGTACGTGCGGTAGTCGTCGGTGTGCGGATACCGCCGCTCGTACGAGTCGGGATGGACCGCCCGGCAGACGGCCTGGGCGTCGAGGTCTCCGAGAATGACGTACCGGTCGCCCGGCCCGAGGTTGAGGGCGAGCCGTCGCCTGCCCACGGCCCTCTGGCCGTAATCGAGCTTGTCCCAGTTGTCGAGGTGGAGGCCGATCAGGCGCCCGTCCTGGTAGTTGTCCGTGGTGGTGCGTGTCCCGGGCTCGGCAAGGGCCTGGCCGATGTACTCGGCTTCGTCGTCCCCCAGGTCCTTCACCAGGTCGTCAAGACCCCGGCCAGTGGGTACGGGAGGCCGGACGATCTCCACGAGCATGCTGGAGCGCGCTCTTAGGGGAGCGGCCAGGACGCGCGCGGCCTCATCGTCCAGGGACTGCCAGCGGCCGGAGGGGACCACAGCCCCGTCCTCGTACTCCGCCTCGTCCTTGGCTGTGCGGACTACGGCGAAGTCACAGCGTGCGCGTAAAGCGCCCAAGTCGTTGAAGGTCAGATACAGGGGCACGGGAGCCCTCCTGAGGTCAGTCGTCCCCGACCGTGATGTCGAGTTCGTTCACCAGGGCGTGAACGAGGTCGGCTTGTTGGGTGTGGTCAATGCGGACCTTGGCGACGTTCGCGACGCCCCGGATCGTCGACAGGTCGTTGCCGCGCAGGTCGGTGTCCCGGTAGCGGCCGCCGCTGAACTCCGTGGTCCTCAAGGTGCAGTCGGAGAACACGACGTCGGACAGGTCGCAGTCGCTGAACACGGCCTCGGTGAGGACGCAGCCCGTGAACACCACGGGCCCGGTGGCGCGAATCTTGTCGAACGTCGCGTAGTCGAACTTGCAGCCCTCGAACAGCACGTCGTCGAGCACCAGGCCGTCCAGCGCAGCGCCCATGAGCTTGCAGTCGTGGACCACCACACGGGTCAGCTTGCTCTCGCTCCAGCGGACCGACCGGAGATCGCTGCCGTTGATCTCCACACTGTGCAAGTTCACAGCCTGTAGCTCGACGCGCTGAGATCGCACATCCGCGATACGGCCCGCGATCAGCTGAGTGTCCGCCAGGTCCAGCGAGCGCAGGTCCGCGTCCCGAAAGGAGAAGTCCTGGACGATGCCACGTGCGCTGTCGAGGGTGTCGACGTTCGACAGGTAGAGGCCTGCTTCGTCCAAGTCCGGGGTCGTCACGGTGACGTGCCCGAAGACGCGGGTGGCCATGGTTGTGCTCCGTTCTGTCGTGGGACCGGGGCAGCCCCACGGAGTCGGCTGGGACCGCCCCGGCGTGAGCGTGGGCTAGGACTTCTTGCTCCAGTCGTCCCACGTGGGCCGGTTGTCGAACACCGGGGTGGGGTTGTCCCAGGTGGGCCGGTTGTCGAAAGTGGCCAGAGCCTGCGCCCCGGCGGCCTCCAGGAGGGACCGGAAGCCGTGGGGCGAGTCCATCACGAGGGTGGTGGCGTCAGTGGGCGTGTTCGCGGGCATGGCGCGCTACTCCTTCCATCAGGGCGATCTTGGCGGTGGTGCAGTACCGGGTCCTGGTCCCGTCCATGCGACCGTCGTGCTCGAAGTACCGGTTGGCGGGGTGAGCTCCGCCGCAGAAGGCGAAGTACGGGCATGTGGCACGGCAGGTGTCCACGCCCTTCCAGAACTCGGCGATCCAGGGGGTACGTTCCTCGGCCTCGGCCACCAGGACGTCGAGACCGAGGCTGAGCACGTTGCCGGTGGTGAAGTCGCCGAACCGGTCGTCGGTGAACCCCGCCAGTTCGGGAGAGAGCAAGACCACGCCGCCGTCGTAGGCGACGGTGGGCAGCGGGTCCCACGGGGCGGAGGCCGGTAGGGGCCCCGCGACCTGGCCCTGGAGGACCGCGCCGGCGAAGTTCAGTACGCGCTGGAGCTCCCGGAGGTGTATGACCGGGTTGGCCCGCCAGGCATCGGCGAAGGCGGCCCAGAACTCGGCCGCTCGAACGAGGTCGGGCGCGGGTGCGGAGAGGTTGACGCCTTCCTCTTCCTCGACGTTCACGCCGAGAGTGGTGACGCCGAGTTCGGCGAAGAACTCGTAGAACCGGGCGGCGTTCGCCGGTTCGGGGTCGGAGACGACCGCGATGGCGGAGAACGGAATGCCATGACGGCGCAGACGGTCGACCCCACGCATGGTGACGTGGAATCCGGGGTGCCCGGCAAGGGTCACACGGTGCGTGTTCATGTCCACGGGGCCGTCGATGCTGACTCCGACGGCCACGTTGCGCTCCAACAGGAACTCGCACCAGGCGTCATCGACGAGAGCGGCGTTCGTCTGCACGGAGTGCTTCACGCCCTCGAAAGGCGCCATGAGCGCGGCCAGGTGCTCGCGTCCCGTGGCAAGGGGTTCACCTCCGTGCCAGACCACTTCGAATACCGGGTCGTCGGCCGCCCACACATTGACCGGCGCAGCCACCGCTCTGGCGACATCCACCGTCATGAGGTGCGTCTTCTTCCGCAAGGGCAGGTAGCAGTACGTGCAGTCCATGGGCAGGCACTGCGTCGTCGGCTGCATGATCACCGCGCGCGGGGCGGCCGCGAGCCGCTGGGGCCGGCGCGAGGGCGCGCTCCTCCTCTCGATCGGCCGGACACCCTGGATGTTGGCAACGGCCGTCGACCACTCCACACCGGACGCCGGACGGATGTGAGCGACGCGGACCACACGTCCGTCGCTGTGCATCTCTTGCGTGACCGCCATGAGCTCGCCCTCGCCCTGGGAGGCGATGTCCCGTACCCGGTGCCCGAGCAGCTCATGTCGCTCGTACCCGGCGTGGTCGACGTCGTTCACGCCTCGCCCTCCTGGTCGGGCTGCTCGCCGGCGAAGCGGCGCATGAACCTCTCCCAGCCACTGGCTGCCCGTACCCGCAGGGCCCGGCTCGGCGACCGCTCCCACTCGGGATTCATCGGCAGGAAGCTGGACGCGCTTCGAGGGCGTCTTGCCCCGCTCATGGCCGATGGCCGAGTCTCGGACCTAGACCACCGAATCGCGGCGCTACCGCGTACCGCATGACGAGAAGGACACGCGCATGAGTGACGGCCAGAGCTTCCGCGAGGCGTGGATCGCCGGGGTGAACAAGCACTATCCCGGCGAGCCGAAGCCCGGCTACATCACGCCGTGGGACGAGACCCCTGAGTGGGAGCGCGAGGCGGCCGCCGCCGTGTGCGGACAGGTACGCGACTTCATCGAGGCCAGCGGAGGGCATGCGGCACGGCTCACTCGCGAGCAGAAGGGCCGCTTCGTTGCGATCTGCTGGACCGCCCAGATGTTCCGGCACTTCGAGGAACCGAAGCCCGGATACGTCGCCGACTGGGCCGACCTGCCGACCTGGCAGCGAGAGACGGACGCGGACATCTTCGAACGCATCGAGCAAACCCACTGACGTCCGGAAGGGCGGCGCCCCTGTCCGGACCGATCCCGGCAGGGCGGATGCACGAGGTCGACACCCCATGCACGGTCTCGCGGCCCGTCGCTCACGCGTCGCTGTCGTTGCCGCCGTCAATGACGGTCAACTCGGCGCCCTTCGGTGCGTACGGGTCGGGGGTGCCAGCGGGGATGCTCTGCATGGCCTGGCCCTGGGCAGCCCATTGCCGTTGAACACGAAGTCGGCGCGCAGACGCCAGTCACGGCCGTCGGGGTAGATGAATCCCGCCTCGGCAAGCTGACGGAGAGCCCGCGACACGGTCGGCTGCTGCATCCCGACCTGCACGGCGAACTTCGCCTGCGTCTCGACGCGCACCAGGCCGTGGTCCTTGCGGTGGGTCCTGGGCACCCCCAAGCAACCACGCCTCGCAGGTTCGAAGACCGTGTCGGGACTATCGCGGCGCCTCAGGCTTCCGATGTCTGCCGGTCCCCGGACCGAGCTTCGGCGCTGTCTCCGGGGCCGAGGGGGCCTCGGTCCGGGGAAACAGGATGCGCCGCGCCTCCGCGAGGTTCGCAACGAAGCCGTGTGGCTCCCACAAGTGTCCGTTCCACCGCTGGATCGCGCGGGGTGCATCGGGGTTCAGATGCAAAGCCCGCGGGCCGTCGCCGGTCACGAGGGGGACAGCACGCAGTTGCCCGATCCTCGCGTCCCGGCGCTCGGCCCACTCGGCGAGCGGTTCGTCGTCCATGGCCGGAGCGTAGTGGGTCAGGTGATCCGGTGTTCCCAGCGCAGGGAAGGGGCCCGGTCGATCCAGTACTGATGGGAAGCGGGTGTCACGCGGAGCCGTACGGAGTCGATTTCCGGTGCTCCGGCGTCCCGCCAGGCGACGAGAGAACGTTCCACGTCGTCCCACAGTGCCACCGGGCCGCCTTGACGGACGGTCCAGCTCTCGCCGTCGACGAGGAACTCAGCGAATGACTCCCTCTCCGGATCGAACAGGTGCCGCAAGGGTGAGCCGTCACCGTTCGTCGCGCGGACGAGCTGAGTGCCCGGTGCGGCCAACTGCGCAAGGAAGGCGGGCATCCACTCCTCCAGGACGAGCGGGGACACCAAAGCGTGCCGCTTGCTGTCGGCGTACGCGGTCCGGGCGGAGAGGTCACCCGCCACGGGGGCCACCGCCTGGGCCCGTGCCTGCATGAAGGAGGAGCGCTCGACGATCGCGCCCTCGGCGCTCCCGTCATCGCCGACGGTGAGTTTCGCCAGGCCGGTTCCCCACGGCCAGGAACCGACCGTGCCGAGGACGATGCCTCCGGGCTTGGTCTGCCGGATCCAGGCGTACGGGACGCGGCGGACCGCGCAGGTGGCGATGACACGGTCGTACAGCGCCCGGTACGGGTGGCCGAGTAGCCCGTCGCCCGTCACCGTCCACGTCGAAACGTCGACGGCTTCGAGAGCGGCATCGGCGCGCGCGGCCACCTGTGCGTCGACCTCGACCGTGGTGACATTGTCCTCGCCGAGGTAGTGACACATCAGGGCGGTGGAGTAGCCGGTGCCCGTGCCGATCTCCAGCACCTGATGGCCCGCCGCGAGGTCCAGGGCCTCGATCATGGCGACGACGGTGGTCGGGTCGGTCGAGGAGGACGTGGGCACACCCACAACGGGTTCGCCGACCTGGTCGGCGGTGAGGCGACCGTCGAGCTGAGTGGTGAGAGTGTCGACGCTGTACGCGATCCTCAGCCACTCGCCTGGGTCCGCATCGGCAGCGGTGACGGGCCGCCAAGTCAGCCCATCATCCAGGAAGACGCCGGGAAGGAGGAACTGCTCGCGGGAGACGGTCTCAACGGCCCTGAGCAGCCAGGGGGACTTCAGGACGCCTTTGCCCACGAGCACGGCCGCCATGCGGCGTCGCTCGGATGCCGGGTCGGTCATCGGCTGTCTCCTTCTGCAAGTAGGTCGGCGAAGGCAGCGGACATCGGGAGGCCGGTCTCGGTCTCCAGCCACGCCCACTGCCCGTTGGGATTGAGTTCCAGCCACCAGTAGTCCCCCGCCCGGTCGACCGCGAGGTCGAAGCTTCCCGATACCAGCTCCAGGCGTTCCAGGTAGGTATGCAGTGCCTTGCCCAAGCGGTCGGGAAGGTGCTCCACGGTGTAGGTCAGGGCGCTGTAGTCCTTGCGCCAGTCAAGCAGCTCGGATTCGATGCGTACGGCGAACGTGTGCCGGCCCACGATCAGGACGCGGAGGTCGGCGACCTTGTCCACGCGGGCCTGGAACAGGTGGGGCGCGACCTCGACGCTGTCGTCGATCTCGTCGGGGGTGACGGGCTCGGCCCATCCGGTCACCGGCACTCCATCACGCGTGTAGGAGGTCCACCGCAGAGTCTTGAAGATCGCGTCGCCTTGGCTGCGGATGAACTCGCGCGCCTCGACCGGATCGTTGGTGACGAGCGTGCGAGGGATGGTGAAGCCGAGCTGCTGGGCGAGGGCGAGCTGGGCGGGTTTGTAGTCGGCCGCGGCGATGCGTAACGGGGGTTGGCCCAGAGCGGGGCGTCCAGGGCATAGAGGATGCCCCCAAGCCCGTAGCGCACCTGCGCCGCCGCGAAACGGGAGTCGTCCGGTGACAGGTTGGGGAACGACGGCCACTCCGGGCGGCGCCAGTACACCGATCGGACGCAGACCAGATCGGCGGTTCTCGACGGGGTGCGCACCTGCCCGACCACCGGGGTCGGGCAGGTGCCGAACCGAGCCGAGACCGTGAGGTCCCCTCCGATGTCGGCGGGGTTGAACCGGACCACCGGCACATCGTGCCGGTTGAGTTCGCCGATCACCATGTCGGCGGTGATGTCATCCGCCTCGGTGACCACCAGAACAGGCCTCTTCTCGGTCGCGGTCATCAGTCCTGGCTGCTGTCCTGGTCGTGGCCCTGGTCGTTCTTGGAGTCCGAGTTCGTCGTCGTGGAGGTCTCGGTGCCGGAGCTGGTGCCGTGTTTGCCCATCTCGACCACCTGACCGGCTCGGTCGCGGAACACCCCAAGCTGGGTTGCGGCGTCGACAGTGACGGTGGCGTGCGGCCGACGGACGGTAGTCAAGTAGGGGGCGAGCCGGCTCGCGCCCCACGGTCGGATGGAGGTGGGAGAAGCGGAGATTCTCATGGGACTCCTTGAAAGACGGAGATGAGGCGTCTGCCTCAGGAAAGAGCGGGTTGAA
The DNA here is from genome assembly GCF_055602235.1 of Streptomyces sp. NPDC037410. Taxonomy (NCBI): domain Bacteria; kingdom Bacillati; phylum Actinomycetota; class Actinomycetes; order Kitasatosporales; family Streptomycetaceae; genus Streptomyces; species Streptomyces sp. NPDC037410. Next base: position 254,624 of record NZ_JBVJWR010000006.1, read on the forward strand.
CGTTGTCGGCAGCCGTCGTCCACTCGATTCCGGACGGAGGGCGGATGTGAGCGACGCGGACCACACGTCCGCCAGAGTGCACTTCGTGCGTGACCGCCATGAGCTCGCCCTCGCCCCGGGAGGCGATGTCCCGCACCTGGCGTCCGAGCAGCTCGTGCTGCTCGTACCCGGCGTGGTCGACGGCGTTCACGCCTCGCCGTCCTCGTCGGGCCGCTCGTCGGCGAAGCGGCGCATGAACCGCTCCCAGCCACCGGCCGCCCGTACTCGCAAGGCCCGGCTCGGAACGCCGTACTCGGGCCTCGGTACGCCGGGCTCGTGCCCGCTTGCGCCGGGCGTCCGGTGAGGAAGAGAGCTGTCCATCGCCTGCTCCTGCCTTCGGGGAATGCGAGGGCCGTCCGGGCTGGTAGGGGGAGCTGCACTGATCAGCCCACACTCGGACGGCGTGTGATCAGTCAACGGCCCGAGCCGGCTGGGGAACAGGAAAGGTCATCGGCTGTGGCACGGGATGCAACCGGAAGACTTTGCGAGCCCTTTGCGACGCCCCTGGCCCGACCGATGAGTTGGCTCTACGTTCTGTCTCATGGCAGCCAACGCCGTGTTGAAGCAGCGGATGGTCGACTTAGGCCTCACGCAGGAGGAGCTGGCCGAGCGGATGAACACCGCTCTGCTGGAGATCACCGGCAGGCCCGGCGACGTGTCGGACCGGACCGTTCGCAATCTGATCAACGGGGCCACCTGGCGCCCGATCGGTCGCACGCGCAAGGCGCTGGAAGCTGTCTTCCGCTGCTCATTGAAAGACCTGGGGTTCGATTGCCCCAGCACCACAGCACCACCGGAGGGCCCAGTGGAACGCCGCCAGTTCATCACGGCCGGAACGGCCCTGGCCCTCAGCTCAGCCACCCCGGTTCTCAGCGCTCCCCGCCGCATCGGTGTCAGCGACATCGAGCGGCTCCATCGCAGATTCGCGGACGTCGTCGCCAACGACCACCGGCACGGCGGCCAACTCGTCATCGAGCACAAGGCCGCAGCTCTCGCGGACGAAGCGCTGGCCCTCCAGGACACCGGAAGTGCCAGCCAGCGCATCAGGAAGCAGGTCTACGCCTCGGCCGCCGCGTTTCGCTCCTCCGCGATGTGGGCCGCCATCGACGGGCGCCGTTTCGAGGACGCCACCGGGCACATGCGCGTCGCACATCAGCTCGCCGAGATGGCCGGCGATCCGTACATCAAGTTCCGCATCTGGTCCCACGCGGGCACGATGTACCGGCACATGGGCCGGGCGGCGGACGCTGCCGCCGCCAACGACGTGGCCCGGAAACTGAGCATCACCCGCCAGGACCCCCTGTTCGCCTCCCTCGGCCTGGCCCGGCAGGGCGCGATCCACGGTGCGGCCGGGGACGGCACGGCCATCCGCCGTGCATTCGACCAGGCACAGGACGCTCTGCTGCGCGCCGACCCGGAAGCCCAGCGTCCCGTCTGGATGAACGCCTTCTACGACCAGGCCGAACTCGACAGCCTCGCCCTGTCCGCCTACCTCGCCCTCGGCGACTTCGAGCGCGCCGAGGCCCACGGTCACCGCTGCCTCGCCGCCCTGCGTCCCCACATGCACCGGTCCAAGGCCATCGCCACGACCCGCGTCGCACGCGCCCAGCTCGAACAGGGTGACGTCGAAGCCGCCCTCGCGAGCGCCATGTCCGTCCCCTCCGATGCCGCAGTCCGTCACGCTCGCGTCGTGGGTATGCTCCGCGCCTTCGGCAGCCGCCTGGAGGCCATCGCCCCCGGCACCGCCCTTGCCCACACCTGGACCCAGTACGCCCGCGACACCTGGAGGCAGCCCGAATGACCCCACGACTCCGCCGCTACACGAACTCACCGAGGGACGTCGAGCAGGTCATCTCGCCCTTGATCGCGGTGTACGCGAAGGTGCGCGAGCCCCTGCTCCACCTGCCGAACTACGCGGTGCCGACCTTCACCGAACGTCTGGAGCGACACGGAAGAGAGCCCGGGTTCGAGGCGGTCCTGGCCTTCGACGCCGAGGAACAGCCAGTGGGCTACGCGTACGGGAACACCGTGGAGAGCGGTGACCGCTGGTGGACGCGGATGGGCGAGGTCGACGCCGGATTCACCACCTCCCCGGCGCTGGCTCTCAAGGAGATCGGCGTGGCGCCGGCCTACCGAGGCACCGGACTGGCACGCCGCATCCACGACGAACTGCTCTCCGGTCGCAGCGAGACGTACGTGTCGCTGATGGTCAACGCTGCGGCGGGCGAAGGAAAGGTCCAACGCGTCTACGAGTCATGGGGCTACCACGTGATCGGCATGAGCCGGCCGTCCCCCGAGTCGCCTCTGCTCTCCGCGATGATCAGGAAGATCGCTACGGCTGAGGAGCACGTCCGCTAGGACGGTCACTCACGCGCCGCTGTCGTCGCCGCCGTCGATGACGGTCAGCGCGGCGCCCTTCGGCGCGTACGGGTCGGGGGTACCGTCCGGAATGTTCTGGATGGCCTGGCCCTGGGCGGCGCCGTTGCCGTTGAAGACGAAGTCGGCGCGCAGGCGCCAGTCACGGCCGTCGGGGTAGATGAATCCGGCCTCGGCGAGCTGGCGCAGAGCCCGCGACACGGTCGGCTGCTGCATCCCGACCTGCGCGGCGAACTTCGCCTGCGTCTCAACGCGGACCAAGCCGTGGTCCTTGCGGTTCTGCAGGGCACACATCTTGTGGAACAGCTTGTACGCCGCTCCGCTGAGGTCGGCCTCAGCGAGGGCGTTGTGAGCCTCGTAACCCATCGTGGTGTAGCCACCTCCTCGGAACCAGAGCCCGGAGCCTGAGCTGACCGACGAGTGAACGGTGAGGTCCTGGATCTCGCCGGTGGAGCGGTTGACCGTCTCGATCTTGGTCACGCGCCGGGCCGCACGCACAGATTACCTCCGCGACTGGATAGAACCATCCAAGGCTGCATAAGAATCCCAGGTCAGGCATCATCTTATGCACTCTGGCATTGGCAGCCAATATGAACATTTGATCCCTATGCGATTTCGCATAGGGATCTCACATAGCCGCAAGATTCTCGCTGTATCCCCGCAGGCCAGACGCCTGCCCCTGCCGCTCCGTCTTAAGTAGGTAAGCGCACCCGCCGTACGGGAGGCCCCACCCTCACCCCGGGCATCCACCGGCCGCCGTGGGCCGAGGCCGCGGCATCAAAGGGAAGCGTGGCCGGGGTCGGTGGGTGGTTGCCGTGGCACACATGGCGGACGCCCTTCCGGCTTTCCCGCCTCCTCGGCTGACTTTCGTGGGCCGAGGTCACGACGGGCTCTCCGGAGGCTCAGGCGGTCGTTCGGCCCTCCCGCCGCTCCCTCCCCCACGCTGCCAGCGGTTCCAAGGCCTCGTTCAGGCGGATGCCCGTCTTCGTGAGGGTGTACTCGACGCGGGGTGGGACCTCGTCGTAGGAGACGCGGTCCACGATGCCGTCCGCCTCGAGTTCGCGGAGGTGGGAGGCGAGGACCTTCTCCGTGATGCCGGGGATCAGGCGGCGCAGTTCGCCGAAGCGGCGGTGCGGCTGTTCGTGGAGCGCCCAGAGGATCAGGACCTTCCACTTGCCGCCGATGACCTCCATCGCGGTGTCGATGCCGCAGACGTGGCCGTCGGGCGTCGACGGTCGGTTCGGTGTCGCCATCCGCTCCCCCTCTCTGAGCTGTTCGCTCACCTCAGGGTAACCACCCACTTGAAAGTGGGTACTTGAGCAGGTCAGAGGGCCGGAGCAGCCTTGTCTGCATGACAGCGAACACGTCTCCGCAGACCCCCGTCTCCCTTCTCGGGCTCGGTGCCATGGGTACCGCCCTCGCCCGCGCCTGGCTCGCCGCCGGGTATCCGCTCACCGTCTGGAACCGCAGCCCGGCCCGCGCCGAGGCGCTCGTCGCCGAGGGGGCGAAGGCGGCGGACAGCGCGGCCGGCGCCGTCGCGGCCGGTGACCTCGTCGTCGTGTGCCTGCTTGACGACGACTCCGTCGGTGCCGCTCTCGACGGCGTCGACCTCGCCGGGAAGGACCTCGTCAATCTGACCACCACGACTCCCGGCCAGGCCCGCGCCCGTGCCGCCTGGGCCGAGGAGCGCGGGGCCCGTTATCTGGACGGCGGGATCATGGCCGTACCGCCGATGGTGGGGGTCCCGGAGGCGGGTGGCTTCGTCTTCTACAGCGGGGCGCGGGAGGTGTTCGAGGCGCGGCGGGAGGTCCTGGCCGTTCCCGTCGGGACGCGGTACGTCGGCGAGGACGCCGGGTTCGCCGCCCTGCACGACATCGCCCTGCTCAGCGCCATGTACGGGATGTTCGCGGGTGTCGCGCACGCCTTCGCGCTGGTCCGGAGGGAGGACATCGATCCCGTGGCCTTCGCCCCGCTGCTCGGGGAGTGGATCCCCGCCATGGCCGGGCCGGCCGTCCGGCAGACCGCCGAGCGGCTCAAGAGCGGTGACCTCACCACCGGCGTCGTCTCCAACCTCGCCATGCAGGTCGCCGGGACCCCGACCTTCCTGGCCACGGCCGAAGGGCAGGGCGTGAGCCCGGAGTTGCTCCAGCCGTACTTCGCGCTCATGCGCCGGCGCCTCGACATCGGGAGCGGGGAGGAGGATCTGACCGGTCTCGTGGACCTCCTGCTCCGATAAACGGTGACGACAACGACGAGAACGGTGACGACAAACGGTGCCGACCCCTCCTCTTGAGGGGTCTCCCCGTGTCACACTCGCGGCGATCGTTCCCCCAGGCGATCCGTTTTTCCCCATGAGGCACATGAGGCAAGCGGAAGGATCGCGACACACGTGAAGAAGATTGTCGTGGGCATGACTCTCGGGTCGGCGCTCACCGCACTCCTCGCCGCGGGGCTCACCCCCGCCGCCGCGCAGGAGGCCCGGGACGCCGCCCCGGCGGGTGCGAACGCCCCCCGGCTCGACGAGCGGCCCGGACCCCTCACGAAGCAGCGCACCAAGCTGCGCGAGCAGGCGATCGACCTGGTCGCCAAGGGCAAGGCCAAGGCGAACGCCCAGGGCGTCGTCGAGGTCGCGCCCGGCAAGTTCGCCGAGACCGAGACCACCACCGCCACCCGCCAGGAGAAGATCTTCACGATCCTCTCCGAGTTCGGCGACCAGGGCTCCGGCAAGCTCGGCACCACCCCCGGCCCGCTGCACAACCAGATACCCCAGCCCGACCGGGGCACCGACAACTCCAACGCCTGGACCGCCGACTTCTCCAAGGCCCACTACGAGGAACTCTTCAACGGCTCCGGCGAGTCCATGAAGACCTTCTACGAGAAGCTCTCCAGCGGCGCCTACTCCGTCTCCAACACCGTCGAGGACTGGGTCAAGGTCCCCGGCAACGCCTCCACCTACGGCGACAACGCCGTCGAGGACACCGGCGGCTCCTGGGCCTTCATCCAGGACACCGGCGACGCCTGGTGGAACGCCCAGCTCGCCGCCGGCAAGACGCCGGCCGAGATCGACGCGTACCTCGCCCAGTTCGACGTCTGGGACCGCAACGACTACGACCACGACGGCGACTTCGACGAGCCCGACGGCTACATCGACCACTTCCAGGCCGTGCACGCCGGCATGGGCGAGGACGCGGGCGGCGGCGCGCAGGGCGAGGACGCCATCTGGTCCCACCGCTGGTACGTGAACGGGGATGCCTACGGGCTGACCGGGCCCGTCGTCTCCGGTGCGCAGAACAAGGCCGGCGGCGCCCGCATCGGCCAGTCCAGGTACTGGCTCGGCGACTACACCACCGAGGGCGAGAACGGCGGACTCGGCGTCTTCTGCCACGAGTTCGGCCACGACCTCGGCCTGCCGGACTACTACGACACCGACGGCGGCGAGAACTCCACCGCCTTCTGGACCCTGATGAGCTCCGGCTCCTGGCTCGGCCACGGCGCCGCCGCCAACGCCGGCATCGGCACCCACCCGGGCCTCATGGGCGCCGAGGAGAAGCTCTTCCTCGGCTGGCTGGACTACGCCGACGCCCCGCTCGGCGCCGACGGCTCGTACACCCTGAGCCCGGCCGCCCTCCAGGTCCCCGGCAAGGAGCAGGCCGTCCGCGTCGCGCTCCCGGACAAGACGAGCAGCACCACCTACGCCACGCCCGCCTCCGGCACGCACGCCTGGTGGACCGGCTCCGCCGACGGCCTCAACCAGTCCCTCACCCGCTCCGTGCCGGCCGCCCCGAAGGTGACCGTCAAGGCGAGTGCCTGGTACGAGATCGAGGCCGACTTCGACTACCTCTTCGCCGAGTACTCCCTCGACGGCGGCGCCACCTGGGCCCGCGCCGGCGCCTCCGTCTCCGGCTCCTCCGCCGGCAAGTGGACGACGCTGCGCTACTCGTACGACTCCGCGGGCAAGCCGTCCCTCTTCCGCTTCCGCTACCAGAGCGACGGCGGCGTGCACTTCGCCGGCGCGTTCCTCGACGACGTCACGCTGACCTCCGGCGGGACGACCCTCGCGGCCGACGACGTCGAGCAGGGCGTGGGCGGCTGGACCGCGCAGGGCCGCTGGAAGATCTCCACCGGCACCGAGACGGCCACCTCGCCGCGGTACTACCTCGTCGAGAACCGCGAGTACGTCGGCGCCGACGCGCTCCTCGCCGAGGGCCCGTACCAGTTCAGCAAGGGCATCACCGCCCCCGACTGGGTCGAGTACTTCCGCTTCCAGAACGGCATGCTCGTCTGGTACGTCGACCGGTCCTTCGACGACAACAACGTCAGCAAGCACCCCGGTGGCGGCTCGGCGATGGCCGTCGACGCCCGCCCGGCCCCCTTCCGGTACGCCGACGGCACCGCGCCCACCAACCGGCGCCAGCCCTTCGACGCGACCTTCGGCCTGGAGGCCACGGACGCGACCTGCCTCCACAAGGAGGTCCTGGTGGGCAAGGGCGGCAACAAGACCGTCGAGACGCTGGCGGCCTGCGCCCCCTCCGTCCCGGGCATCCCGGTCTTCGACGACACCGACCCGAATGCCTACTGGGACGCCTCGGCGCCCCAGGCCAGCGTGAAGGTCGCCGGGCACGGCGTGCGCGTCACGGTCACCGGTGACGCCGGCGACGACCTGACGATCAGCGTCGCCAACCCGGCCGCGCACTGACCGGTACGTAAGAAGACAGGGGCGGTACGGAGGGGCTCAGCGGCCCTCCGTACCGCCCCCGCCGCGTTCTCGGGGGCCCGTCAGCCCTCCCGTACCGCCCTCGCCAGTGCCGTCAGGAACTCCACCACGCCCGCCGGGCCCGCCACGGACAGGTCCGCGCGCTCGGCCAGTTCCGGGACCTCCGTGGAGCCGCTGCACACCAGGACGCCCGGGGTGCCGTCGGAGCGGAGCTTCTCGACCGCCGCGAAGGCCGGCAGGTCGCCCAGGTCGTCGCCCGCGTACAGCACGGACCCGGCGCCCAGCTCCCGTACGTACTCCGCGAGGGCCAGCCCCTTGTCCATGCCCGGCGGGCGCAGCTCCAGGACCATCCGGCCCGGCTCCAGGACGAGGCCGTGGGCGACGGCGAGCTCGCCGAGGGGACCGCGCAGGGCCTCGAAGGCGCCCTCCGGGTCCTGGGCGCGGCGGGTGTGGACGGCGACCGCGCGGCCCTTCTCCTCGATCCAGACGCCCGGCCAGGCCCCGGCCCGGTCCAGGAAGCCGGGGAGCTCGGCGCGGACGGAGGCGACGCCGGGGTGCGGGGCGGCGGCCTTGACGGTGCCGGTGACGGCGTCCCAGCGTTCGGCGCCGTAGTGGCCGAGGACGACGAGGTGCTCAAGGCCGGGGACGCCGGCGAAGCCGCCGTAGCGGACGGCGACCCCGGCGGGGCGGCCGGTCACGACGGCGATCGAGGCGACCTGCGGGGCGAGGGCGGCGAGCGCGGGCACGGCGCCGGGGTGGGCGCGGGCCTGCTCGGGGTCGGGGACGATCTCGGCGAGGGTGCCGTCGAAGTCGAGGGCGACGACGGCCTTCGCGGGCCGCGCGAGGAGCGCGGCCAGACCGTCTCGGCCGGTAGGGGTGGTCGGGTGCGGGAGGCTGCTGACCATGTTTCCGACCCTACCGAGGTACGGGGGTCACGTCAGCGTGGCCGGGGTCACCCTTCGCGGCGGCGCTGTTTCTCCTCGCGGACCCGGCGCAGCCGGTTGACGGTCACGGGGTCGTGGGCCAGGGCGCGCGGGTCGTCGAGGAGGGCGTTGAGGAGCTGGTAGTAGCGGGTCGGCGAGAGCCCGAGCCGCTCGCGGACGGCCCGCTCCTTGGCACCGGGTCCGGGCCAGGAGCGGCGCTCGACGGCGAGGAGCGCCCGCTCCTGCTCCCCGAGCCCGCTCTCGCCGTCTTCCTCTGTCTCCTCGAAGGCGGTCATACGACCAACCTATTACTCCGCGTTCTCCGCCGCCGTCGCCGCCCGGCCGATCCGGCCGAGGACGTCGGCGGGCTTGCCGCCGGGGGTGACGGCCTTGCCGATGTTCTGCTTGACGTCCTCGCTGACCTTGGCCCAGGAGGTCTTGCCGACCGGCGGGAGCTGCGCGTCGGGGAGGACCTTGAGGAAGACGCGCAGGTTGGCGTGGGCGGGGTCGGTCTCCATGCGGGTGGAGGCGGTGACGGTGACCGGCAGGAGGTCGTTGTCGCCGGCGAACTTCAGGACGTTCTCGTCGCTGAAGACGAAGTTGAGGAAGTCGCCGATCTCCTTGCGGTGGCCGTTCTGCTTGAAGCCCATGATCCAGTCGGCGACGCCCATGGAGGTCTTGGGCGTGCCGTCGACGCCGGGGAGGGGGACCTGGCCGACCTGGACGCCCTTCTTCGCGGCCTCCTTGAGGAGCGAGGGGTGGCCGTTGAGCATGCCGACCTCGCCGTTCGCGAAGGCGGCGAAGGCGGCCTTGCGGTTGAGCCTGCCGGGGGCGACGGGGCCGGTGAGGTCCTTGCCGACGAGGTTCGTGCGGAGCCACTCGAAGGTGCGGATGTTGGCGTCGGAGTCGACGGCGTAGCGGTCGGCGGCGTCGGTCCAGCCGCCGCCGCCGCTGAGGAGCCACATGAGGGCCTCGGCCTGGGCCTCCTCGGGGCCGAGGGGCAGCGCGAAGGGGGTGGTGACGCCCTTGGCCTTGAGCTTCTCGGCGGCCTCGGCGAGCTCGTCCCAGGTGGTGGGGGCCTTGGCGCCGGCCTCCTGGAAGAGGTCCTTGTTGTAGAAGAGCGGCCGGGTGGAGGCGACGAACGGCATGCCGTACTGGGTGCGCTTGTACTCGCCGGCGGCGACGAGCGGGGCCAGGAAGTTGGCCTGGACGCGGATGGAGAGGAGCTCGTCGGCGGCGTAGAGCTGGTCGGCGGCCGCGTAGTCGGCGTAGGCGCCGATCTGGGCGATGTCGGGGGCCTGGCCGGCCTTGACCATCTCGGCGACCTTGCGGTCGACGTCGTCCCAGGAGACGACCTGGACCTCGACCTTGACCCCGGGGTGCTTCGCCTCGAAGGCGGTGACGAGGTCGGCCCAGTACTTCTTGGTGGTGTCGCCGCCCGTCAGGTCGTAGTCGGCGGCGACCAGCTTCAGGGTCACATCGCCGGAGTCCCCGCCCAGGGAGCCGCAGCCGGCGACCGTGGCGGTCAGTCCGAGGGCGGCGGCGGCCGCGGTCAATCCAAGGAATCGTCGCCGCTCCACGGCTTCATCCACCTTTTGCTCGTCTTTGAGCTGTCGTTTCGTCAGCGTTCTCGCTGCATTGAGCTGCGTGTTTGCTCTTCTCAGGGCCGTAAGTCTGCACCGGGCGCGGGTGTGAGGTCTACACCACTTGGGTATCACTTCCGCAACTGCGACGGGACCATGGCTCCATGGCCGCCTTCGAATTTGTATCCGCGCGCAACAATCCTCGGCAGTGGACTAGACCTTTTGGGTTCCCGCGGGACAGACTGTCCCCCGTGAGACACGTCATCGCCCTGGATGTGGGCGGCACCGGCATGAAGGCCGCCCTCGTCGGGGCGGACGGCACCCTGCTGCACGAGGCCCGCCGCGCCACCGGGCGCGAGCGCGGCCCCGAGGCCGTGGTGGAGACCATCCTCGGCTTCGCCGAAGAGCTCCGCGCCCTCGGCCAGGAGCGGTACGGAGAGCCCGCCGCGGCCGCCGGAGTCGCCGTCCCCGGCATCGTCGACGCCGAGAACGGCATCGCCGTCTACGCCGCCAACCTCGGCTGGCGCGACGTTCCCATGCGCGAACTCCTCAGCCTCCGACTCGACGGCATCCCCGTCGCCCTCGGCCACGACGTCCGCACCGGCGGCCTCGCCGAAGGCCGTATCGGCGCGGGCAACGGAGCCGACCGCTTCCTCTTCGTGCCCCTCGGCACCGGCATCGCCGGAGCCATCGGCATCGGCGACCGCATCGAGGCCGGCGCCCACGGCTACGCCGGCGAGATCGGCCACATCGTCGTCCGCCCCGGCGGCACCGACTGCGGCTGCGGCCAGCGCGGCTGCCTGGAGCGGTACGCCTCCGCCTCCGCCGTCTCCCTCGCCTGGGCCGAGGCGAGCGGCGCCCCCGAGGCCGACGCCGCCGACTGCGCCAAGGCCGTCGAATCCGGCGACGCCACGGCCGTACGGGTCTGGCAGGACGCCGTCGACGCCCTCGCCGACGGCCTCGTCACCGCGCTCACCCTCCTGGACCCGCGCACCCTCATCATCGGTGGCGGGCTCGCCGAGGCCGGGGAAACCTTGTTCACACCACTCCGGGCCGCCGTGGAGGAACGCGTCACGTTCCAGAAGCTGCCCGCCATCGTCCCGGCGGCCCTCGGGGACACCGCCGGATGCCTGGGCGCGGGTCTCCTCGCCTGGGACCTTCTCGCCGCACAGCACCCCACCGACTCGGAGGTTTCCGCCTGATGGCCGATCACAAGGTTCTCGCCGGCGCACATGTCGTGCTGCCCACCGGGACGGTGGAGAACGGACGCGTGATCGTCGAAGGCGACCGCATCGCGGGCTCCGCCCCGGAGGGCGCCCCCGTCGTCGACCTGAGCGGCCACTGGCTCGTCCCCGGCTTCGTCGACCTGCACAACCACGGCGGCGGCGGCGCCTCCTTCACCTCCGGCACCGTCGACGAGGTCCTCAAGGGCGTCCACACCCACCGCCTGCACGGCACCACCACCGTCGTCGCCTCCTTCGTCACCGGCGACATGGACTTCCTCGGCCGGCGCGCCGGGCTGCTCTCCGAGCTCGCCGAACAGGGCGACATCGCCGGCATCCACTTCGAGGGCCCGTTCATCTCCCCCTGCCGCAAGGGCGCCCACGACGAGACCCTGCTCCGCGACCCCGACCCGGCCGAGGTCCGCAAGCTCGTCGACGCCGCGCGCGGCCAGGCCAGGATGGTCACCCTCGCCACCGAGCTGCCCGGCGGCATCGACTCCGTACGCCTCCTCGCCGAGCACGGCGTGATCGCCGCCATCGGCCACACCGACGCGACGTACGAGCAGACGCGGGCCGCCATCGACGCGGGCGCCACCGTCGCCACCCACCTCTACAACGCGATGCCCGCCCTCGGACACCGCACCCCCGGCCCGATCGCCGCCCTCCTGGAGGACGAGCGGATCACCGTCGAGCTCATCAACGACGGCACCCACCTCCACCCCGCCGCCCTGGAGCTCGCCTTCCACCACGCGGGACCCGAGCGGGTCGCGTTCATCACCGACGCCATGGACGCCGCGGGATTCGGCGACGGCCGCTACATGCTCGGCCCGCTGGCCGTCGAGGTGAAGGACAGCGTCGCCCGCCTCGTCGAGGGCGGCTCCATCGCCGGCTCCACCCTCACCCTGGACCGCGCCTTCAAGCGGGCGGCGACCATCGACGGCCTGCCGGTCGAATCCGTCGTCCAGGCCATCTCCGCCAACCCGGCCCGACTGCTCGGCATGTACGACCGCGTCGGCTCCCTGGAGCCCGGCAAGGACGCCGACATCGTGGTCCTCGACGCCGAGTTCGAGCTCAAGGGCGTCATGCGCAAGGGCGAGTGGATCGTGGATCCGCTGGAGAGCACGACCGTCTGATCAGGTGTCACCCGGGAGGGCGGTTGGCCGTGGGTCTGGGCCAACCGCCGTTCGTTTGGCATGATCGGTGCCCGTCGGAACGTGCGTTCCACAGAACTTCACGAGGAGTACGGGGGGTGGACGGGTCTTGATCCTCACGGTCACCCTCAACACGGCACTGGACCTGACCTACCGGGTCCCCGCCCTCACCCCGCACGCCTCCCACCGCGTCACCCAGGTCATCGAACGGCCCGGCGGCAAGGGGCTCAACGTCGCCCGCGTCCTCGCCGCCCTCGGCCACGAGACCGTCGCCACGGGCTTCGCGGGCGGGGCGACGGGCGCGACGCTGCGGGACCAGCTGGCGGCCACGCCCGTACGCGACGAACTCGTCGAGACCGCCGGGACCACCCGCCGCACGGTCGCCGTCGTCGACACCGCGAGCGGCGACACCACCCAGCTCAACGAACCGGGCCCGACCGTCACCGCCGCGGAATGGACCGCCTTCCGCGCCCGCTTCACCGAACTCCTCGACGGAGCACGGGCGGTCGCCCTCTGCGGCAGCCTGCCGCCGGGCATCCACGTCGGCGCGTACGCGGAACTGATCCGCCTCGCCCGGACGGCCGGCGTCCCCGTCCTCCTGGACACCAGCGGCGAACCCCTCCGCCGCGGCATCGCCGCCCGGCCCGACCTGGTCAAGCCCAACGCCGAGGAACTCGCCCAACTGACCGGCACCCGCGAACCCCATCGGGCCACCCGCGACGCCCGACGCCGGGGCGCCCACGCGGTCGTCTCCTCACTCGGCCCCGAGGGCATGCTCGCCGCCACCCCCGAGGGCCTGTGGCGCGCGACCCCGCCCGCCACGGTCAAGGGCAACCCCACAGGCGCGGGCGACTCGGCCGTCGCCGGCCTCCTCTCAGGCCTGGTGGACGAAGCCCCCTGGCCCGAACGCCTCACCCGCGCGGTCGCCCTCTCAGCGGCGACGGTCCTCTCCCCGGTGGCGGGCGAGTTCGACACGGGGGCGTACGAGGAGCTGCTGACGCGGGTGACGGTGACGGCGCAGCCGGCCCTTGCCTGACCACGCCGTCCTACCGGGTCCTCAGGCGATGCGCCCGAGCGACACGCACCTGTCGGCGACCCAGCCCTTCCGCCCCTGAGGACTCCCCGTATCGTCCAGCCTTCCCTCGTGGTCAGCGAGGGAAGGATCATCAGAGGATGATCTTACGTTTACGGGCGGCCGAGGAAGGGTGGCCGTCAGGGCATCACCACAGGTGGTGCGGCGCCTACACCACCGGGGTGACTTCCAGCCAGTCGAGCAGCACGTTGCACTGGTTGCCGGCCTCGCACGAGATCTTGATCTCGTTGTCGCCCTTCTGGAGGTCGACCGGCGCCCAGGTGGTCTGCCAGTTCTTCTCCAGGTTCGGGTCCGAGGACTTGATGAAGTTCTTCAGACCGATCGGCAGGGAGTTCGCCTTGCCGTTCACCGTCAGGGTGGCGTTGGCGTCGACCGCCGGGATGGCGTAGCGCACGGTCAGGCGGTACTTGCCCTCCGTCGGCATCTTCGCCTTCCAGGTCACCGAGGCGCCCGGCGTGTTGAAGCCCGACACGTACGCGCCGCCGACGCCCTCGGCGCCCTTCACGACGCTCTCCGTCGTCGCCGACCCGCCCAGCGTCAGCGTCGCCGCGTCCTGCTTCGGGAGTTCTTCCGGGGTCTTCTCGGCGCTCGGCTCGGTGCTCGGCGTCTCGGAGGCCTGGGAGGGGGCGGTCGACGGGGTGTTGCCGCCGCCCTGGGCGTCCTTGTCGTTCTCGTTGCCCGTGTTGTTGAACAGGGCGACCGAGATGCCGATGACGACGACCGCGACGACCGCGATGGCGCCCGCCAGGATGCCCTTCGTGTTGGGGCCGCGGCCGGAGCCGCCGCCGCGCTGGGCCGGGATCGGGCGGGTCTGCGGCTGCGCACCGTAGGTCTCGGGCGCCGCGTACTGCGCCTGCGGCTGCCCGTACGGGGCCTGCTGCGGCGGCACGTACGGCTGCTGCTGGTGGTGGCCGTACTTGCGCTCGCCGACGGTCCTGACCTGGTTGTACGAGGTCCGGGGCACGCCCGGCTGCGCCGGGGCGGGGCCGGGGTAGCCGTAGCCGCCGCCCTGCGGGGGCCGGGCACCCGCTGCCTGGCCGTCCTCGTAGAGGTAGCCGAACGGATCGTCGTCCTCGGGCGTGTTCGCGCCGTCGTTTCCGGCAGCCATCCGGGTCGTCCTCTCCATGCTCGCCGGCCGTCGCCGACCGGCCGAGCCTACCTCGAACGGGCGAGCGCGCGACTCAGCCGGCCCGCCGGTGGACCTTGGCGCGGGAACGCTTCTCCACGTACATCCGCTGGTCGGCGGAGTTCAGGACCTCTTCCACGGTCATCCCGCATTCGGCCCAGCCGATGCCGAAACTCGCCCCGACGCGGACCGCCCGCCCGTCCACCCGGATCGGCGGGATGATCGCGTTCCGCAGGCGGACGGCGAGGTCGGCGGCGTCGGCGGCGCCGAGGCCGTCGGCGAGGACGACGAACTCGTCCCCGCCGAGCCGGGCCACCGTGTCGCCGTCCCGGACGCCCGTGGTGAGCCGCCGCGCGACCTCGATGAGGACGGCGTCGCCGGTGTGGTGCCCGAACCGGTCGTTGATCGACTTGAAGCCGTCGAGGTCGCAGAAGAGGACCGCGAGCCCCTTCGTGCCGTCGTCGGTCTCGCCGCCGGTGGGCGCCACGATGTGGACGTGGTGGTCGTACGGCCCGGCGCCCGCCGGCTCGAAACCGAAGCCGTGCTCGTGCTCGTGCTCGTGGGCGTACGGCTGCGGCTCGTAGCCGGAGTCGTAGGAGGGGTCGTAGGTGGGCTCGTAGCCGCCGGCACCGTTCCCGGCCCCGCTCCCGCTCCCGCTCCCGGCCCCGTTCCCCGCCCCGTACCCGCCGTCGCGCTGGGAGTCGTACGCGCCGTACGCCGCCTCGTCCCCCGGCGCCGACGGCCGCTCGCACAGCCGGGCGGAGAGCCGGGAGCGGAGCTCGGCGCTGTTGGGGAGGCCGGTGAGGGCGTCGTGCGAGGCCCGGTGGGCGAGCTGGAGCTCGTGCCGCTTGCGCTCCTCGATGTCCTCGACGTGGGTGAGGAGGAAGCGGGGCCCGTCGGCGGTGTCGGCGACGACGGAGTTGCGCAGGGAGACCCAGACGTACGTGCCGTCCCGGCGCCCGAGCCGCAGCTCGGCCCGGCCGCCCTCGGCGGAGGTGCGGAGCAGGGTCCCGATGTCCTCGGGGTGGACGAGGTCGGCGAAGGAGTACCGCCGCATGACGGAGGAGGGGCGGCCGAGGAGCCGGCACAGGGCGTCGTTGGTACGGAGCAGCCGGCCGTGCTGGTCGCCGCCCATCTCGGCGATGGCCATGCCGGAGGGCGCGTACTCGAAGGCCTGCCGGAAGGACTCCTCGGAGGCGCGGAGGGCCTGCTGCTCGCGCTCCAGGCGGACCAGGGCGCGCTGCATGTTGGAGCGGAGGCGGGCGTTGCTGATGGCGATGGCCGACTGCGAGGCGTACATCTGGAGCGCTTCCTGACCCCAGGGGCCGGGGTGCCGGCCGTTGCGCGGGCGGTCGACGGATATGACGCCGAGGAGCTCACGGCCGGAGCCCGACGCGTACATCGGGGCGTAGAGCCGGTCGTGCGGGTGCCACTCGTCCTCGAAGCGGGGCGCGGGCCCCTCGGTGTGCCACTGGGGGACGTCGTCCTCCATGAGGACCCAGCCCTCGGTGTGCGGGATGAACCGCAGGTCGCCCCAGGAGACGCCCATGGACAGGCGGCGCTCCCAGGAGGTGCGGGAGCCGACGCGGCCGGTGATCAGGGCCTCCGCGGCGGAGCTTCCGGCGAAGGCGGCGACGACGAGGTCACCGTCGGGGCGGACGAGGTTGACGCAGGCCAGCTCGTAGTTGAGACCGGCGACCACACCGTCGGCGACGGTCTGCAGGGTGTCCGCCAGGCTGCGGGCAGTGTTGAGGTCCGCCACGACCTGATGCAGCTGCCGCAGGGTCGAGAGACGGACGTAAGGCTCCGACTCGGTCTCCATCGCTCGCTCTCCCCGAGACCTCGACAGCAACTCCAGGGTTCTCATCGGCTTCGTACTGCACTGTCACCGCCACTGAATCACAGTGAGCTCCACACCCGGTACACAGGGTCAGCAAATACTGGCCTCTGTGACTCAAGTCACAGCAGGTCATGGCGGGTCCCGTGGGCCGCCGTACAGCCGCCGTTCACCGATGGCATATGACAGGGCCTAGGTCCGCCGACCCCGTCCGCCTGGTCCCCCGGCCCGATGCGGGGCCGGGACGGCCGCGGATAGCGTGCGGGTGTGCTGCAGAAGACACCCCCCTCACCCCCCGTCTCCGATCTGGCGATCCCTCATGCTGAGGGGGTGAGCAACGACGAGTTCCGTGCGGCCATGGCCCGCCTCGCGGCGGGCGTGGTCCTGGTGACCGCGCACGACCCCGACGACGGCCCGCGCGGCGAGGACGTCGGCATGACGGCCACCGCCTTCGTGTCCGTCTCCCTCGACCCGCCCCTGGTCCTCGTCAGCCTCCGCAACGGCTCCCGCATGGACGACCTGCTCGCCGAGGTCCCCGTCTGGGCGGTGTCGATCCTCGCCGAGGACCAGCGGCACATCGCCGGGCGATTCGCCATGAAGAACCGCGTCAGCGACCGGCTCCTCTTCGCCGACCTGCCGTACACGCGCGGCGAGGAGAGCGGCGCCCCGCTGATGGGCGGCGCGCTGTCGGTCCTGGAGTGCCGCACGGAGAGCCGGGTGGTGGCCGGCGACCACACGCTGGTGGTGGGCCGGGTCCTGACGGTCGGTCTGTCCTCGGGGGGCGGCGACCCGCTGACGTACTACCAGGGGAAGTACCGCAAGCTCGGCTGAGCAGCGCCGAGATCGCCCGCCGCGGCCCTTTACGGCCCGCTCAGCTCCAGTCGCGGGACCGGCGGGTGCGCTTCGTCTCCGAGCGCTGCTTCTTCTCCCGCAGCCGCCGTTCGTTGATCCCGCGCGGGATCTTCGTCGGCCGGCGGGGCTTCGGCGGCGGGGCGGTCGCCTCGGCGAGCAGGGCGGCCAGCCGGACCGCCGCGGTCTCGCGGTTGCGCCACTGGGAGCGGTGCTCCGAGGCGCGGACCGTCACGACGCCGTTGACCAGGCGGGAGGCGAGCCGCTCCAGGGCGCGGGCCTTCCACACCTCGGGGAACGCGTCGGTGGCCGCGAGGTCGAAGCGGAGCTCCACCTGCGAGTCGCTGGTGTTGACGTGCTGCCCGCCCGGCCCCGACGACCGCGAGAAACGCCACTGGAGCTCGGCCTCGGGGAGCGAGACGGAGCCGCGGATGGGATACGGACCGGACATGCCTTCCATGTTCCCCGGACGGGGCCATAGGAGTCATCCTGTTTTCGCCACGGGACCACCGGGAACCGCTGGAGGCACGCACGCGTTTCTCCAGGCGACGACAGAACGATGAAAGGGACTTTCCATGGCTGTGAGCCTGTCCAAGGGCGGCAACGTCTCCCTGACCAAGGAGGCCCCGGGCCTCGCCGCCGTCACCGTTGGCCTCGGCTGGGACGTCCGCACCACCACCGGCACGGACTTCGACCTCGACGCCTCCGCGATCGGCGTGGACGCCGCCGGGAAGGTCGCCTCCGACGCCCACTTCGTCTTCTTCAACAACAAGTCGACGCCGGACCAGACCATCGTCCACACCGGTGACAACCGCACCGGCGAGGGCGGCGGCGACGACGAGCAGATCAACGTCAACCTCGCGGCCCTCCCGCCGAACGTCGACAAGATCGTCTTCCCGGTCTCCATCTACGACGCGGTCTCCCGCTCGCAGAACTTCGGCCAGGTACGCAACGCCTACATCCGCATCGTGAACCAGGCCGGCGGCGCCGAGCTCGCGCGCTACGACCTCTCCGAGGACGCCGCCGTCGAGACGGCCATGGTCTTCGGCGAGCTGTACCGCAACGGCGCCGAGTGGAAGTTCCGCGCCGTGGGCCAGGGCTACGCCTCGGGTCTCGAGGGCATCGCCCGCGACTTCGGCGTCAACCTCTGACGGACGCCTCCGACAGGGCCCCGGCGCGAACTCGCGCCGGGGCCCTACCCTTTCCCGCGTGATCGTCGAATCCCTCCCCCGCACGGAAGCGCACGCCCTCCCCGGCCCGCTGCTCACCGAGCTCACCGCGCTGTACGCGTCGAACCGGGAGTTCCAGCAGCTCAGCGGCGACTTCCCGGACCCCGACGACATCCGGCCCGAGCAGGTCGCCGCCGCTCTCGCCGACGAACTCGCGCAGCCGACGGCCGAGGTGCTGCTCGCCCGCTCCGAGGGCCGGCTCGTCGCCGTCGCGGTCACGCTCGGCCGCCACCCCGACCCGGCCCAGACCGACCCGTGGCTCGGCCTGCTGATGGTGCACGCCGACGCGCGGCGCGCCGGGTACGGGCGCCGGCTCGCCGCGTACGTCGAGGACCGGTTCCGCACCGGGGGCCGCACCGGCCTCCGGCTCGCGGTGCTGGAGAACAACCCGAAGGCGCTGGCCTTCTGGACCGCACTCGGTTACGAGGAGACGGCCCGCCGCCGGGACCTCGCGCACGGCCGCCCGTGCGTCGTGATGCGGAAGTCCCTGACGGACTAGGGCTGGTCCGGCTTCTCCTCGCCGTACAGCCAGACGTCCCACAGCCCGCCCAGGTCGCGGCCCGCCACGCTCTCCGCGTAGGCCGTGAAGTCGTCCGTGGAGGCGTTCCCGTGGCGGTACTTGGCGGCCCAGCCGCGCAGGATCTCGTCGAAGACGCGGTCGCCGACCGTCTCGCGCAGCTTGTACAGGACCATCGCGCCCCGCTGGTACACGGGCGGGTCGAAGAGGTTCTCCGCGGTGGGCGGTGCGGCCGGCGGGAAGGCCCAGTCGGCGTCCTGGGCGAAGGCCCGCTCGAAGTGGGTGCGGGCGGGCACGTGCTCGTACTCCTCGTCGTACAGCCACTCGGCGTACGTCGCGAAGCCCTCGCTCAGCCAGATGTCCCGCCAGCTCGCGGGCGTGACCGAGTTGCCGAACCACTGGTGGGCCTGCTCGTGGACGAGGGTCGTCCGGTCGAACGAGGCGGCCGGGAAGACGGGCCGGGTCTGGGTCTCCAGGGCGTATCCGAGGGCCCCGTCCTTCGTGACGAGGGCGCCGGCGGCGGAGAAGGGGTACGGGCCGAAGCGCTTCACCTGGCGGGCGAGGACCGCGGGGACCTCGCCCCGCAGCGCGGCGCTGCCGGCCGCGACGGGGGCCTCGGCGGCGGTGAGGACGGGCACGGTGCCGAGGGCGGTGGCCGTCGCCGTCTCGTAGTGGCCGACGGCCACGGTCGCGAGGTAGCTCGCCATGGGTTCGGCCGTGTGCCAGACGGTGGTGACGCGTCCGCCCGGCTCGGTCCGGGTCGCGGTCCTGACGCCGTTGGAGAGGCCGTCGAGGCCGGCGGGGAGGGTGAGCGTGAGGTCGTAGGCCGCCTTGTCGGAGGGGTGGTGGTTGCCGGGGAACCAGGTCATGGAGCCGGCCGGTTCGCCGACCGCGACCGCGCCGTCGGCCGTGCGCAGCCAGCCCTCCTTGGAGCCGTCGGCGTCCGTGAGCGGCTCGGGCACGCCCGAGTAGGTGACGGTGGTCCGGAACTCCGCCCCCTCGGGGATGTCGTCGCGCGGGCGGAGGGTGAGCTCGTTCCCGGCGCGGTTGTACGCGGCGGGGGCGCCGTCGACGGTGGCGCGGCGCACGGTGAGGCCGGCGAGGTCGAGGTTGAAGGCGCTGAGGTCCTGGGTGGCGCGGGCGGTGATCTCGGCGGTGCCGTCGAGCCGGCCGGAGGCGGGGTCGTAGGCGAGGGTCAGGCCGTAGTGGCCGACGTCGTAGCCGCCGTTGCCGAGCTTCGGGAAGAGCGGGTCGCGCAGCCCGGCGGCACCGGGGGTGCCGCGGACGCCGCCGGCCCCGGTGCAGCCGCCCGCGAGGAGTGCGAGGGACGTGAGGGCCGCGGCGAGGGCGGCGATTCCGGTCCGGCTGCGCTGTGACACGTACCGATCTTAAAAGGTCAAATAAGGAAAAGGTCGCAACGAAAAAGGCAGTGGCGCCCGGCGGGGGATCCGGGCGCCACCACCAGCTGGGGGGCGTTACTTCGCGAGGGAGGCGACGCCGGCCTGCGCGAACTTCTCGTCCAGGTCGCCCGACGGGGCGCCGGCGACGCCGATGCCCGCGATCGGGGCGCCCTTGGCGGTGACGGGGGCGCCACCGGCGAGGAAGAGGGTGCCGGGGATGTCCTTCAGGGTCGGCGCGTTGGCGAGACGGCCCGCGAGGACGGAGGTCGGGGCGTTCCAGGAGACGGCGGTGTACGCCTTCTTCACGGCCGACTCGTAGGACTGCGGGCCCGCGCCGTCGCCGCGCAGGGTGACGATCGTGTTGCCGTTGCGGTCGACGACCGCGACCGACACCCGCTGGTTCTCCTGCTCGGCGGCGTCGAGGGTCGCCTGCGCGGCCTTGGTGGCGGCCTCGATCGTCAGGTGCGTCGTCTGCATCGTGTTGTCGCCCACCGCGTCGGCCATGACGGCGGCGGGAGCGGCGGCCGGGGCGGCGGCGTTCGCGGAGACCACGCCGAAGGTACCGGCGGCGACGACAGCGGCGGCGGTGGCACCGAGGAGGATCTTCTTCATGACTGACTCCGTAAGAGGTGAGGAGGAGAGGGAGGGGGAAGCTTTCGAGCGGTTCGTTCGTCCTTCGCTCTGCCTCAATCCTCCGGCCGGAACCGGCGCCCACCGGTCCACGGTCCGGCTGTCCTCCGCGCGCACTCCGGACGACGGGTCTGTCAGCCGATCGGTTGATGCCGCCCTGGTCCCTCCGGGCCACCATGGACGGATACACCCAGGTCAGACAGGCCCAGGTCAGAACGGCAGGGAGGCGGCACGGTGACCCGGCCCACGAAGCACGACCCCGACGCCCGCTGGCTCGCGCGGGTCATGCACATCGCGTTCTTCCTGCTGCTCGGCGCCTCCCTCGCCCGCTTCCTGCTGCGGCACGACTGGGAGGCCCGCAGCCCCTGGATCATCACCCTCACCGGCACCCTCGCCTCCCTCTACCTGCTCGGGCCCGTGCTCGGCACCCGCGCCACCCCGCGCCGGATCGCCTGGCTGGGCACGGTCGTCGCCGTCTGGGTCGTCCTCGTCGTCCTCGCGCCCAGCTTCGCCTGGTGCGCGGTGCCCCTCTTCTACACGGGCCTGCGCACCCTCCCGCCGCGCGCCGCGCTCGGCCTCGTCGCCCTGCTCACCGCGTTCGTGGTCTTCGCACAGGTCCAGCTGTCGCACGGCGGCTGGGACCCGAACCTGATCGTCGCCCCGCCGGCCGTCGCCGCCCTCGCCACCGGCGTCTTCGTGTACTCCGACCGGCAGGCCGCCCGGCAGCGGGCGCTCATCGACGACCTGATCCGCACCCGGCGCGAACTCGCCGCGATCGAGCGCCGCGAGGGCACCCTCGCGGAGCGCCAGCGGCTCTCCATGGAGATCCACGACACCCTCGCGCAGGGCCTGTCCAGCCAGCAGATGCTGCTCCAGGCCGCCGACCGGCTGTGGGACGGCGACCCGGGCACCGCGCGCCGGCACGTCCGTACCGCCGAGTCCATCGCCGAGCTCAACCTCGCCGAGGCCCGCCGCTTCGTGCAGGACCTCGCGCCCGCCGACCTCGCCGGGGGCGGCGGCCTGGAGGAGGCCCTGCGCGGGCTCGCCGCCCGCGAGTCGGCGGCCTTCCGGGTCGACGGCACCCCGGTGCCGCTGCCCGACCGGGTGCAGGCGGCGCTGCTGCGGATCGCGCAGGGCGCCCTCGCGAACATCCGCGAGCACGCCGGCGCCGACTCCGCCGCCCTGACCCTCAGCTACCTCGACGACCAGGTCGTCCTGGACATCGCCGACGACGGCCGCGGCTTCGACCCGGCGCTCTCGCGTGAACAGGCCGAGCGCGGCCACGGTCTGCCCGCGATGCGGGTGCGCGCGCAGCAGCTCGGTGGCACCCTGACGGTCGAGTCCACCCCGGGCGAGGGCACGGTGCTCTCCGCCGCGATCCCGCTCTCCCTGGAGTCCTGATGTCCGTACGGATCCTCCTCTGCGACGACCACGTCGTCGTCCGCGCCGGCCTGCTCGCGCTGCTCGGCAGCACGCCCGACATCGAGGTGGTCGGGGAGGCGGGCAGCGGCGAGGAGGCCGTCGCGATGGCGGCGAAGCTGAAGCCGGACGTGGTGCTCATGGACCTCCAGCTCGGCGCGGGCATCGACGGCGTGGAGGCGACGCGGCGGATCGCGCCCACCGGTGTCCACGTCCTGGTCCTCACCACGTACGACACGGACGCGGACATCACCCGGGCCATCGAGGCGGGCGCGACGGGCTATCTGCTCAAGGCCGAGCGGCCCGAGGAGCTGTTCGCGGCGATCCACTCCGCCGCCCAGGGCCGCACGGCCCTCTCCCCGCCGGTCGCCAGCCGGGTCATGGACCGCATGCGCGGGGCTGCGGGCCCCTCGCTCACGGACCGGGAACGGGACATCCTCGGCCAGCTGGGCCGCGGCCTGGGCAACCGGGAGATCGCGCGGGCGCTGTTCATCAGCGAGGCGACGGTGAAGACGCACCTCGGCCGGATCTACGCGAAGCTCGGCGTCGACACCCGGGCGGGCGCGGTCGCGGTGGCGAAGGAACGCCGCCTGCTGCCGTAGCCGCCCTCTCATGCCGTAGCCGCTCGCTGCTGCCGTAGCCACCGCCTTCTCCCATGGCCATCGCCTGCTGCCGTAGCCCGTAGGACTGGTCCGTGGTGGCATTCCCCGGCACCACCCCACCCCCACTGCTACCGTGCGTCGTCATTCGACCGCACGGTGTCATGTCTCAGTGGGAGCGCACGTGAAGCTCGCGATCGTCGGCGGCGGACCCGCCGGCCTCTACCTCTCGATCCTGCTGAAGCGGCAGGACCCGTCCCACGACATCGCCGTGTACGAACGGAACCCCGAGGGCTCCACGTACGGCTGGGGCGTGACGTACTGGGCGGGGCTGCTCGACAAGCTGCGCGCGGGCGACCCCGAGTCCGCGGCGGCGGTCGCGGAGGCCTCCGTCACCTGGACCGACGGGGTCGCCATCGTCCGCGACGAGCGGACCGTCCACCGCGGCGACGCGGGCTTCGGGATCGGGCGGCGGCGGATGCTGGCGCTGCTCGCCGACCGGGCCGAGGAGCTGGGCGTACGGGTCGAGTTCGAGCACGACATCCCCGGCCCGGACGCGCCCGAACTCACCGGCGCGGACCTGGTCGTCGCCGCCGACGGCGTCAACAGCGCGCTCCGCGAGGCGCACGCCGACCACTTCGGCAGCGAGGTCACGAGCGGCCGCAACCAGTACATCTGGCTGGGCACGACCAAGGTCTTCGACTCCTTCAGCTTCGCGTTCAAGGAGACCGAGCACGGCTGGATCTGGTGCTACGCCTACGGGTTCAGCGGCGAACGCTCCACCTGCGTCGTCGAGTGCTCGCCGGAGACCTGGACCGGCCTCGGCCTCGACACGCGCGGCGAGGCCGACAGCCTGAACCTCCTGGAGAAGCTCTTCCACGACCTCCTCGACGGGCACGAGCTGATCGGCCGCGAGCGCGCCGACGGCGCCGCCCAGTGGCTCACCTTCCGCACCCTCACCAACCGGGTCTGGCACCGCGGCAACCTCGTCCTCCTCGGCGACGCCGCCCACACCACGCACTACTCGATCGGCGCGGGCACCACCCTCGCCCTGGAGGACGCGCTCGCCCTCGCCGACGCCCTGAGCGCCCCCGGCGAGCTGGACGCGGCCCTCACCGCGTACGGCAGGCGGCGGCGCGCCGAACTGGTCTCGGCGCAGAGCGCGGCCCGCTACAGCGCCCGGTGGTACGAGAACCTGCCGCGCTACATGTGCCTGGAGCCGGCCAAGATGTTCGCCCTCCTCGGCCAGCGGCACTCGCCGCTGCTGCCGCACGTACCGCCGCAGCTGTACTACCGGATCGACCGGGCCGCCGAGCAGTTGGAGTCCCTGCGGCGCCTCAAGCGCTGGCTGGGGCCGCGGGTGGCGCGGGCGGTGCACGGCCGGGGCCGCTGAGCCTCGCGGATCACACGTCCCGGCGGTGGACGGCGAGGAAGGCCACCGCCACCGCGCCCACCGCCCAGGCCGCGTACACGGTCCACGCCCCGCCCGCGGTCCACGGATGGTCCACCGGCACCGGCGACGCCCCCACCTGCGTGAGCCGCTGCCACGCGCCCTGCGGCAGCGCGTGCAGGAACGTCGCGCCCCAGCGGTTGCGGTCGTCCATCAGGGCCGGCAGCAGGAGCAGTACGCCGGTCAGGGAGACGATCGCCGTCGCCGTGTGCCGCAGCAGCGCCCCGAGACCGAAGCCGGCGAGCGCGCACACCGGCGCGAGGAGCGCCGACGCGGCGACCGCCCGCGCCACGCCCTCGTCGCCGAGCGCCATGCCGACGCCCCGGCCGTCGAGCACGGCCTGCGTGGCGGCGAACGACACCCCGGCGACCAGCGCGCCGTACGCCGTCATCACGGCCGCGAGGACGAGCGTCTTCGCCGCGACGACGGCCCGGCGGGCGGGGACGGCCGCGAAGGTCGTACGGATCTGGCCCGTGCCGTACTCGCCGACGATCACCAGCGCGCCGATCGAGCCGGTCGCGAGGACGAACACCATGGCACCGCCGAGCGTGAACGCGTCGCGCATCGCCCAGATCGGCACGAAGAGCTCCTTGATGCCGTCCGAGTAGTGCGGGTAGTTGCGGTAGTCGGCGAGGGTCGCGTTGAGGTTGACGCCGAGGGCGGCGACCGCGCCGACGGCGAAGGCCCAGGGCGTGGAGCGGAGCGACCACAGCTTCATCCACTCGGCGGCGAGCAGGTCGCGGAAACGGGCGTGCGGCATCAGCGGTACTCCACACTGTCGGCGGTGAGCTCCATGAACGCCTCTTCGAGGGAGGAGGCGCGCGCGGTCAGTTCGGCGAGCGGAACGCCGAGGCGGTGGGCGAGGAGCCCGACCCGTTCCGCGTCGATCCCGGTGACGCCCAGGCGTCCTTCGTCTCCTCGTACGGTGGCCCCGTCGGCCTCCAGGGCGTCGGCGAGGCCCCGGGAGGCCGCCGGATCGGCCGTCCGGACCGTCACGCTCCGGCGGGTGCCGCGCGCGGCGAAGCCGGCGACGCTCTCGGCCGCGATGAGCCGGCCGCGGCCGATGACGACGAGGTCGTCGGCGGTGTGCTCCATCTCGCTCATCAGATGGCTGGAGACGAACACCGTCCGGCCCTCGGCGGCCAGCCGCCGGAACAGCCCCCGCGCCCACAGCACACCCTCCGGGTCGAGGCCGTTGACCGGCTCGTCGAAGAGCAGCACCGGCGGATCGCCGAGCAGCGCGGCGGCGATCCCGAGGCGCTGCTTCATGCCGAGCGAATAGCCGCCGATCCTCCGCCGCCCGGCCCCGGCGAGCCCGACCTCGTCGAGGACCTCGCCGACCCGGCGGCGCGGGATGCCGTTGGTGCGGGCCAGCGCCGCGAGATGGGCCTCGGCGGTCCGGCCGCCGTGCACGTCGTGCGCGTCGAGCAGGGCCCCGACGTCCCGCAGCCCCCTCGGCAGGTCCCGGAAGCGCCGCCCGCCGACGGTGGCGGTCCCGGACGTCGGCTCGCCGAGCCCGAGGATCAACCGCAGGGTCGTCGACTTCCCGGCCCCGTTGGGCCCGAGGAAACCGGTCACACGCCCCGGCTGCACGGAGAAGGTGAGCCGATCGACGGCGGGGCGGGCGGGGGTGGGGAGGGTGGCGGCTCGGCCCGCGAGACGAGGCAGGCCTTGGCGTCGGCGGCCGTACCGCTTGGTCAGTTCGTGGACTTCGATCATGCGGTCCACCGTGGCCGTCACGCACCCGCCGCCACATCGGCCCGGCGGCCACAACCCGCCCGAGGGGGTGGCCCGGAGGCGTACGCCCGCGGGCCGATGTGGCGGCGGACGGCCGCACCTACGATCGGGATCATGCCCGCCACCCCGACCGACCGCCCGCACCCCGGGCGGATACCGGCGGCCCTCGCCTGGGGCGCGGCCGTCGCGCAGCCGTTCCTGTTCCTCCTCGCCGCCCGGACCGGCCCGTACCGCTCCACCGAACTGCGGCTCTTCCTCACCGCCGTCGCCGTCGGCCTCACCCTGCCCCTCGCGCGCCGCAACCCGCTCACCGCGCTCGGGCTGCTGCTCGCCGGCCTTTTCGCGACGGCGACCACCCGCCCCGACGCCGCGCTCCTCTACCTCCCGGTGCTCGCCGCCGACGCCCTCGTCGGCCGGATCGCCGCCCTGCGCCCGCCGCGGATCCTGCTGCCCACCGCCCTCGGCGCCCTCGCGGTGCAGATCGGCGCCGCGACGTACACCACCTCCGGGCAGGACGTCTTCGTCAGCACCGTCGTCGCCCTCGCGCTCGCCCTGCTCACCGCCGGGCTCCTCGGCCGCTCCGTACGCGAACGGCGCAGCCACACCGCCGAACTGCGCGCCGCGACCGCCGCCGAGGCCGTCGCCGCCGAACGGCTCAGGATCGCCCGCGAGCTCCACGACGTCGTCGCGCACAGCATCGGCGTCATCGCCATCCAGGCGGGCGTCGGCCGCCGCGTCATCGACACCCAGCCCGCCGAGGCCCGCAACGCACTCGCCACCATCGAGACCACCAGCCGCGAGACGCTCGCCGGGCTGCGCCGCACCCTGGGCGCCCTGCGGGGCGCCACCGCGGACGGCCGTCCCGCACCGCGCGACCCGGCGCCGGGCCTCGCCGACCTGGAACGGCTCGCCGCGTCCACCGCGGACGCGGGGGTACGGGTCGAACTGCGGCACCTCGGCAACCCCGACGTGTCGCTCCCGCCGGAGGTCGGCCTCGCCGCGTACCGGATCGTGCAGGAGTCCCTGACCAACGTCGTACGCCACGCGGCCGCGCCCGTCTGCCGGGTGACGGTGGAACGGCGCACCGACACCCTGCTCGTCGAGATCGCCGACGAGGGCCGCGGGACGCCGCCCGGCGCGGACACCGGGGGCGGCTACGGTCTCGTCGGGATGCGCGAGCGCGCCGCGCTCCTCGGCGGCAGCCTCACCGCGGGACCCCGGCCCGGCGGGGGCTTCCACGTCACCGCGCTGCTGCCACTGCCCGCCCGCCTCCCGGAAGGAACCCCCACCCCGTGAACCCGCGGATCCGCGTCCTCCTCGTCGACGACCAGCCCCTCGTCCGGGCCGGGCTGCGCGTCCTCATGGCCGACACCCCCGACCTGGAGGTCGCCGGGGAGGCGGGCACCGGCACGGAGGCGGTGGCGCTGGCGCGGGAGCTGCGGCCCGACGTGGTGGTCATGGACGTACGGATGCCCGGCATGGACGGCATCGAGGCCACCCGGATCGTCACGGCGGGCCCCGGCGCGCCCCGGGTGCTCGTCCTCACCACCTTCGACGACGACGAGTACGTGTACGGCGCGCTGCGCTCCGGTGCGAGCGGGTTCCTCGTCAAGGACATGGCCCTCGACGACATCCTCGGCGCGATCCGGGTGGTGGCCGCGGGCGACGCCCTGATCGCACCGGGGGTGACGCGCCGCCTGATCGAGGAGTTCGCGGCGCGGCCGGAGGCCGTACGCCGTCCGTCGCGCGGCCTGGACGGCGTCACCGACCGCGAGCGTGAGGTCCTCACCCTCGTCGGCCGGGGACTGTCGAACGGCGAGATCGCCGAACGGCTCCACATCAGCACGGCCACCGCGAAGGCCCACGTGGCACGCCTCTTCTCGAAACTGGACGCACGCGACCGGGTCCAGCTGGTGATCCTCGCGTACGAGGCGGGGCTGGCGCCGTGAAGGTACGGTCCGAGGCGGGACCGGCCCCGTAAGGCCCAGCCGGTGACCCACGCGTACGAGGCGGGACCGACCCTGTGACACCTCCGGGCCGCCTCACGTACGAGGCATGCCGGATGCCGTGACACCATCGGTCCCGTGCTCGACATCGGCTACTCCCTCTCGCGTCGCTTCCCCGACCCGCCGCAGACCGACTACCGCCGCGCGGACGTCCACGCGCTGCGGCACGACCTGTTCTGCGGGGACGTGTACCTCGCCGACACCGAGACGGACCGCGAAGTGTCCACAGCCTGGGGATGGGTGCCGGTGCTCGACTTCGCGTGGGCGCTGTGCGACATCGTCGAGCAGCTCGACCAGGACCCGCGCGGCAGCCGCGCCGCGCAGCCCCAGTACGCGGAGCTCGACTTCACCGAGTCCACGGACCGGATGCTCTTCGAGCGCCGCTTCGGCTGGGTGGACGTCGAGGCCGACTGGATGCCGGGCGACGAACCGCCGGTGACGTTCAACCACGCGGAGCTGCGGCGCGAGGCGCGGGACTTCCTGCACGACCTGATCGCGGACCTCGTCGACATGCACGAGGGCCTGGCGGACAACCCCACGATCTGGACCCTCCAGTCCCGCTTCCCCCGCGTGAAGTAGCCCCTGCCCCGCGGTGCGGGTACCTCACTCCACCCGCACCCCCAGCCTCGCCGCCAGTACCGGCGCCAGGTCGAGCAGCTGCCCCGTCGAGATCACCGCCCCCGACAGCGACTCCACGCCCGCCGCGATCTCCAGGCGCTGCACCCCCCGCAGGTCCACGTCCGTGAGGCGGGCGCCCGTGAAGTCCACGTCCGTGAGCGCGCAGTCCACGAACTCGACCCGCTCCAGGGCCGCGCCCCCGAAGTCCGGCTCGCTCAGCACGCAGCCCTCGAAGACGACGTCCTTCAGCTTCGCCGCCCGCAGGTTCAGGTAGTCGATCTTGCCGCCCCGGACGACGACTCTCTCCAGGACCGCCCCGTGCAGCTGCGTCCCGCCGAGCCGCGCGTCGACGACCTCGACGTCCCGGAACTGCGCCCCGGCGAGCTCGGTGCCCACCCCCCGTACCCCCGTGAGCACCGAGTCGAGGAACCGCGCCCCCGTCAGCCGCGCCGCGTCGAGCCCGCACTCCCGCAGCGCGCAGTCCAGGAACCGCGCCCCCTCCCCGGACTGACCCGTCAGGTCGAGCCCGGCCAGTTCGAGGCCGTCGTAGTCCCCGTCGGGCGCGAGCCCGCCCTCGTACGCCTCCAGGGGAGGCAGCCGGACCTCCGGTCGCCGCGCCCCCGCCACTTTCCTCTTCCGATTCGTCGCCATGACCCCATCGTGACCTACGCCACTGACAACGCCCCGATGTCACATCCGCGCCCCCTCCCGCCGTCCCCCGTGTGAGACCGAGACCGACACCGGCACGAGGGAGACAGACCCATGCGCAAGCTCACGATCATCGGCGGCGGTTTCGCCGGACTGACCGCCGCCATCACGGCCGCCGAGGCCGGCGCCGAGGTGGCCGTCCACGAGTCGCACCGGACGCTCGGCGGCCGGGCGCGCACGGCCGACGGCCCGTACCGCACGAACGAGGGTCCGCACGCCCTCTACAACGGCGGCCCGCACTGGACCTGGCTGAAGCAGCGCGGGCTCCTCCCGCCCATGGCCGTGCTGCCGACCGCCGAGGCCCTCCGGTTCCGCGTCCACCGCGACGGCGCCATGCGCGGCATCCCGCCGATCAGCCTGTTCCGTCTGGCCCGCCGCACCGCCGAACAGGCCCCCGTCGACGTCGACTTCCGCACCTGGGCCGCCGGTGTCGCGGGCGAGCGCACCGCGCGCATGGCCGCGGCGTACGTCGGGGTCGCGCTCTTCCACCACGACCCCGGCTCGCTCTCCGCCCGCTTCGTGCAGGAGCGGCTGCACCGGTCCGCCGCCCTGCCGGCCGAGGCGCAGTACGTCCGGGGCGGCTGGGGCGCGCTGATCGACCGGATGGCCACGCGCGCGCGTGAGCTGGGCGTACGGATCGAGACGTCGTCCCGGGTCGAGGTGCTGCCGGCCGGCGGGGGGCCGGTGGTCGTCGCGACCGCGCTCCCGGCCGCCGCCCGGCTCCTCGGCGACCCGTCGCTGACCTGGGAGAGCGGCCGTACGGTCCTGTTCGACCTGGCGCTGCGCACCCGGAAGGGCGATCCGTTCGTGGTCTCGGACCTGGACGCGCCCGGCTGGATCGAGCGGTACACGGCGCAGGACCCCTCGCTGGCCCCGGCCGGGCAGTCGCTGCTCCAGGCGCAGCTGCCGATCGGCCCGGACGCGTCGAAGGCGGACGGCGTCGCCCACGGCGAGCGGCTGCTCGACCTGGGCTTCCCCGGCTGGCGCGAGCGGACGGTGTGGCGGCAGGAGTCCGTCTGCCAGGGCCGTACGGGAGCGCTCGACCGCCCGGGCACCACATGGCGCGACCGGCCGGCCGTCGACCGGGGCCACGGGGTGTACCTGGTGGGCGACCAGGTGGCGGCGCCGGGCGTGCTCGCGGAGGTGTCGTTCACGAGCGCGGTCGAGGCGGTGTCGCTGGCGCTGCGCGCGGATCACCTGGACCGCCTCGACCTCAAGCACGCGTGAGGCACCGGCTCTCCCACGCAGAGCACTCCGACCGTCTCGACCTCAAGCACGCGTGAGGCACCGGCTCTCCCACGCAGAGCACTCCGACCGCCTTGACCTCAAGCGCGCTTGAGGTCAAAGGCTGTACCTGTCAGCCCACCCGTACGACGACAGGGGAACGTCATGCACGCCATCCGCCTCCACGCCTTCGGCCCCGCCGAGAACCTCACCTACGAGGAGACGTCCGACCCCGTGCCGGGCCCCGGCCAGGTCCGGATCCGGGTGGCGGCGGCCGGCGTGCACCTGCTCGACACCGCCCTGCGCGAGGGCGCCACGGGCCCGTTCCCCACGCCCACCCCGCTCCCCACCGTCCCCGGCCGCGAGGTCGCCGGCACGGTCGACGCCCTCGGCGAGGGCACCGACCCGTCCTGGCTCGGCCGCAGGGTCGTCGCCCACCTCGGCATGAACCCCGGCGGCTACGCCGAACTCGCCGTCACCGACGCCGCCCGGCTGCACGCCCTGCCCGACCACCTCGGCGAGGCGGAGGCCGTCGCCATGATCGGCACGGGCCGCACGACCCTCGGCATCCTGGGGTTCACCGAACTCGGCCCCGAGTCGGTCGCGGTCGTCCCGGCCGCCGCCGGCGGCATCGGCACCCTGCTCGTCCAGTACGCCAAGAACGCCGGCGCCACCGTCATCGGCCTCGCCGGCGGCCCCGCGAAGGTCGCCCTCGTCGAGGCGAACGGCGCCGACCTGGCCGTCGACTACAAGCGGCCCGACTGGCCGGAGAAGGTCCGCGCGTACCTCGACTCCGTGGGCAAGAAGGCCACCGTCGTCTTCGACTCGGTCGGCGGCGACACCGGCCGCACCGCCGTCGACCTGCTCGGCAAGGGCGGACAGCACCTGGTCTTCGGCTGGTCCGGCGCCGGACTGCACGACGGCGAACCGCTCACGTTCACCGAGGAGGAGCTCACCGCGCGCGGGATCACCTCGGAGTCCGTCCTCGGCCCCGTCATGATCCAGAAGGCGGGCGGCGACATCCGTACGCTCGAACTCGCCGCCCTCGACGCGGCGGCCACCGGAACCCTGCGCCCGGCGGTCCACCGCTTCCCCCTCGCGGAGGCGGCGGAGGCCCACCGCGCCCTGGAGAACCGGGGCACGACGGGCAAGGTCGTCCTGATCCCCTAAAGGAATCAGACCCCGAGGACATCCCAGGAGTGCGCCTTGAACTCCTTCGTGAAGTCGGGGTGGTCCTCCCACATCCGGGCGATGGAGCGCAGCACGTCCCAGTTGTGCTCCAGAGCCTGGTCGACGACCTGCCGCAGCTCCGGCGCCGTCTCCCGCTTCTCCACGAGCCCGTTCACCGCCGACGCGGCCTGCACGGTGTAGCGCAGGGCCCGCAGAGCCCGCGACGTGTCGTCCATGCCGAACCCGTGGTCGCTGCCGTTGGCCGGGTCGAAGAGGGGCGTCAGACGTGCCTCGATGAAGCCGGTGATCCGCTGGAACCGCTGCTCAATGTCCATGGCTCCTTCCTACACCGTCGCCGCGCCCAGCTTCGCCAGGGCCCCGTCCGTCAGGCGGTACACGCTCCACTCGTCCTGCGGGCGGGCGCCCAGGGACTCGTAGAAGTCGATGGACGGCTGGTTCCAGTTCAGTACGGACCACTCCAGGCGCTCGTAGCCGCGCTCGACGCAGATACGGGCCAGTTCGCGCAGCAGGGCCTTGCCGTGGCCGCCGCCGCGGGCCTCGGGGCGGACGTACAGGTCTTCCAGGTAGATGCCGTGGACTCCGCGCCAGGTCGAGAAGTTGAGGAACCAGAGCGCGAAGCCCACCGGCTCGCCCGACTCGTTCTCGGCGATGTGCGCGAAGGCGGCGGGCCGCTCGCCGAACAGGGCCTCGTGCAGCATCTCGGGGGTCGCCCGGACCTCGTGGAGGGCCTTCTCGTACTCGGCGAGGTCACGGATCAGGGCGTGGATGACGGGAACGTCGGCGGGCGTGGCAGTACGGATCATGGCCCCAGCCTGCCCGGCTCAGGCCCTCCTGGCCAGCAGCATCCGCGCGGCGGCACCTGCCCGGGGTCGAGGGCCGGCGCACCGTCCGCGACGTCCCACAGCCCGTTCTGCAGCACCCGGCCGAGCGTCCAGACGACCGCCCGCCCACCGTCTCCGCCCCCGTTGTGGGCAATCGTTCCGCTGGGGCGCTGGGGGTCCCCCCTGCTCGAGCGAGGCCGAGAGCTTGGGGGAGGGTGGGCACAACGGGGTGGGGCAGGCGAAGCACCCGTATCCACGGACCCCTGGCCAGCGGTAACCTCCCGCCACGCACCCGGAAGAGGGATAGAGATGAGCACGGTCAACGGCACCGTCAACGGCGGCATATCGTTCTGGTACGCGCAGGAGGGCGCCCCCGCGCCCCGCGAACCGCTCCCCGGCGACACCACCGCCGACGTCTGCATCGTCGGCGGCGGCTACACGGGACTGTGGACCGCCTACTACCTCAAGAAGGCCGTCCCCTTCCTCAACATCACCGTCCTCGAAGCCAAGTTCTGCGGCTACGGCGCCTCCGGGCGCAACGGCGGCTGGCTCTACAACGGCATCGCGGGCCGCGACCGCTACGCCAAGCTGCACGGCCACGAGGCCGCCGCCCGCCTCCAGCAGGCCATGAACGCCACCGTCGCCGAGGTCCTCGACGTCTGCGAGGCCGAGAAGATCGACGCCGACCAGCACCGCGGCGGCGTCCTCGAGGTGGCCCTCTCCCCCGCCCAGCTCGCCCGCCTCAAGGCCTTCCACGCCGCCGAGCTCGCCTTCGGCGAGACCGACCGCGAGCTGTACGGCGCCCGCGAGACCGCCGAGCGCATCCGCGTCGCCGGAGCCGTCGGCTCCTCCTGGACCCCGCACGGCGCCCGCCTGCACCCGGTCAAGCTCGTCCAGGGCCTCGCGGCCGCCGTCGAGGCCCTCGGCGTCACGATCCACGAGTCGACGCCCGTCACCGAGATCAAGCCGAAGCACGCGATCACCCCGTACGGCACCGTCCGCGCCCCGTACGTCCTGCGCTGCACCGAGGGCTTCACCGCCTCCCTCGCGGGGCAGCGCCGCACCTGGCTCCCCATGAACTCCTCGATGATCGCCACCGAGCCCCTCACCGACGCCCAGTGGGAGTCCATCGGCTGGGACGGCCGCGAGACCCTCGGCGACATGGCCCACGCCTACATGTACGCCCAGCGCACCGCCGACGGCCGCGTCGCGCTCGGCGGCCGGGGCGTCCCGTACCGCTTCGGCTCGAAGGCCGCCACCGCCATAAACGCAGACCGCACCCAGCCCCAGACCATCGACGCCCTGCGGGAGATCCTGGTCCGCTTCTTCCCCCAGCTCGCGGGCGTACGGATCGACCACGCCTGGTCCGGCGTCCTCGGCGTCCCCCGCGACTGGTGCGCCACCGTCACCCTCGACCGCTCCACCGGCCTGGGCTGGGCCGGCGGCTACGTCGGCTCGGGCGTCGCCACGGCCAACCTCGCGGCCCGCACCCTCCGCGACCTGATCAAGGAGGACTCGGGCCAGTCGGGGCCCACCGACCTCACGGCCCTCCCCTGGGTGAACCACAAGGTCCGCAAGTGGGAGCCGGAGCCCCTGCGCTGGCTCGGCGTCCAGACCATGTACGCCGCCTTCCGGGGCGCCGACCGCCGCGAGGCCACGGCCCACACGGCGGAGACGGACCGGGTGGCGGTCCTGGCGAACCGCCTGAGCGGCCGCTGAGGGACCCGTCCGCCGGGTGGGCGCCCACCCGGCGAACGCGACGCGCCCCACCCGGCGGACGGACCTACTCCACCTCGATCCCGAAGTCCCCCACGAGCTCCTCGAGCCCGCCCCCGTACCCCTTCCCGCCAAGCACGAAGTCCCAGTCCCCACCCGCACGCCGCCGGAACGACCCGAGGACGAGCGCCGTCTCCCCCGGACGCCCGTCCGAAACCTCCAGACGGTCGAGCTCGGCGCCCGCGTCGTCCCGGAGCCGGATCCCGGCCTCCGTGAACCCGCCGAGGTCCGCGTCGGGGTTCACCTCCGGGTCGACGGCCGCCACCAGGACCAGCCGGTCCGCCCGCGCGGGCAGCGCGTCGAAACCGACCCGCACGGCCGCGCGGTCGCCGGGCGCGGCCGCCACCATCGCGACCGAACCGTCGGGCGTCGCCGGGTTGTTGAAGAAGACGAACCATTCGTCGCCGAGGACCCGGTTCCCCGCGCAGACCAGCGCGCAGACGTCGAGCGCGGCGGAGCCCGACCACACCATGCCGAGCAGGTTGAAGTCCTCGACGGCCTCGGCGGGAGCGGAGGTGGGGGCAGAGGGGGGAGCCGGCGCGGCAGCGGATCCCCCCAGCCGGCCCCGCAGACCGTGCTGGTGCAGCAGGTCCACCAGCTCGGTCCCCGAGATCAGGGTCAGCGGCTTGCCGTTGGCGAAGGTGTACGAACCGGGGCCGAACTTCGAGGTGGTGACGAGGACCCCCTTGTTGGCCCCGACGTCCTGCACGGTCCCGTACAGATCCCGTACGGCACTCGGCGGCACCGTGTTCCGGTACCGCTTCACCTGCACCGCGATCGACCCGCCGCTGATCGGATCGGGATCGAGCGCCTTGACGTCGACGCCGCCGTCACCCGACCGCTGCGTCGTCACCGCCTGGAGCCCCCGCGCCCGGAACAGCTCGGCGACGAGCCCCTCGAAGGCGATCGGGTCCATGGTGAGCAGGTCGGGCTCCTCGCCGTCCCCCTGCACCACCACGTCCGAGCCCACCTGGTCGGGCTCCCGCAGCGGCACGACCGCCACCCGCTCGTCGGGCTTGGCGGAGAGCCGCCCGCCGAGGGCCCCGGTCAGGCACTCCACGGCACCGACGAGCTCCAGGTTCAGCCGGTCGAACGCCGGCCGCTCCACCACGACCGAGGCCACGCACACCCGCCCGGCGAGCCCGGTGGCGGGATCGACCCCGCCGACGTACCCGTTCAGCGCCACCGCTTCGAGCGCCCCGAAGCGGTCCGCGGCGAACAGCTCCCGCACCGCGAGCAGCGCGCTCTGGGCGAGGACGTCCCGGTACAGCGCCCGCCGCTGCGTGACGGGCCGCGGGACCTCCTTGTCCTGGTCGGTGCTCGGCAGGTACTTGACGCCCTTGGCCTCCGGAACCACCTCGTACCCGGGGAGGT
This sequence comes from Streptomyces sp. NPDC037410, assembly GCF_055602235.1. Classification (NCBI taxonomy): domain Bacteria; kingdom Bacillati; phylum Actinomycetota; class Actinomycetes; order Kitasatosporales; family Streptomycetaceae; genus Streptomyces; species Streptomyces sp. NPDC037410. Next base: position 290,237 of record NZ_JBVJWR010000006.1, read on the forward strand.
CCCAGTCGAGGACGAGCCCGCGCCCGGCCCGGTCGTAGGCGGCCGACACCTCGCGGGGAAAGCCCTCGGGCCAGGCGGTCGACGCGAACAGCACCGCGGAGAAGTACTCGACGACGGTGTCGGCCTCCCCGTTCCGCAGGGCCGTGACGGTCCCGTCGATCCCGCTGTTGTGGGCGCGTATCTCGGCGATACGGGCGGCCGCCCAGGTGTCGTACTCCCGCTGGTACGCGGCGAGTTGCCCGGCCCTCCGCGCCTCGGCGGCCTGCGCCGCGTACCAGTCGTGCTCGAACCGGGCCCGCGCGTCCCGCTCGGCCTGGGCGCGCCCGGAAGCCGTCCAGGCGGCCTGCGGCTGGTAGAAGCGCTGGTCGGGCATGGCGACGGGCTCGGCGAGCGGCCCGGGGGCGAACGGCTCGACGGTCACCTCCCGCCGCAAGGACTCCACCCCGAAGGCCGGCGCCCGGCAGCCCGCCGCGAGCAGCCCCTCCAGCTGGGCGACCCGCTCGTCCAACTCCCGGGTGCGGCGCAGCGCGTCGGCGTCCCGCTGCTGCCGGTAGGCGGCCCGCTGCTCCCGCCGCATCCGGGCGGCGTCCCGCTCGTACGCCCGCTGCGCCCGCTCGGCGTCCCGCCGCTGCCGCAGCACCGCCTGGTGCTGGCCCTCCCGCTGCCTCTGCGCCACCCGCTGCTGCTCGGCCCACACCGCGATCAGCCCACCGGACCGCCGACTCATCCGCGCACCCCTCCCCAAGACCCCGACACCTGCACGCCCCCGTGTCGCACAAGTGTCCCTGACGGCGGCGGGCCGGGGCACGAGAACCGCGGAGCGCCCCGCCTTGCCGGGCGTCAGCCGAGCGGCAGCGTCACCGTCCGACTCCCGCTGTACGGCGAGTAGTTCCCGGCCTCGTCGTAGGTGCGGGCCCGGTACTCGTAGGCGAGGCCGTCAGCGGCCTGCGGGGCGCAGACGGTGACCTTGGCCGGGTCGAGGCGCGGGTCGTACGTCTTGTCCAGGACGACCGACCAGGTGGCCGCTCCGGCCGCGCGGCGCGTGATCTCGAAGCCGGAGAAGTCACGGATGGGGGCGGGGGTCCAGTCGGTGGCGGTGGCCTGTACGCCGCCCGCGCAGGAGCCCAGGGCCAGGTCCGGGGCGTTGGCGGGGGCGATGCCGTCGGGGACCTCCAGCCACAGCTCGTTGAGCGCCGTGGCGCTGATGTTGCTCGGGTTGGGCGTGGTGGTGCCGCCGTCGTTGGTGACGAGGACGCGGTAGTGACGGGTCTCGCCGTCGGCGGCGATGGGGGCGGTGGTCCAGGTGTTGCCCTTGGTGGTGCCGAGGGTGACCCAGCGGTAGTAGCCCTCGATGAGGTCGTTGCTCAGGACCGTGTAGTGGTCGAAGTGCGGCTCGGTGTTGAGGGGCCACTTCAGGGTGACCTTGCGGGTCGCCTTGTCGAAGGTGCCGGTCAGGGAGGTGACTTCGGGCAGCGGCCGCACGATGACGTCCGCGCTGCCGGCCGAGGTGTTGCCCGCCTTGTCCCTGGCGCGCACCTCGTAGTAGTAGGGCGTGCGGTCGTAGGGGTTCACCAGGGGGTCGGTGAAGCTGCGCGCGGTGGTGGAGGCGGTGACGGTCGTCCAGGTGCCGGAGCCGACGGCCCGCCGGTGCAGGGAGTATCCGGCGAGGTCCATCTCCTTGTTGCCCGCCCAGGAGACGGTCGTCCGGCGGGCGGTGGTGTTGTACGCGGTCGCCACGCCGGTGGGGGCGAGCGGTTTCACCGTGTCGTACGCGGCCGCGGTCCGGGGCTCATAGCTGAAGCCGACCTTGGCGGCGCCGCTCCAGTTCGCGTAGTCGACGCGGACGGTGTGCCGGCCGGAGGGCACGGTGAGGCTGACGCTCCGGGAGCGCGCGGTGTCCCCGGTGTTCGCCCACAGGTCGATCTTGCGGACGCCGTCCAGATAGACGCGGGCTCCGTCGGTGGCGGACACGGCGAACGTGAAGGGCCCGCCGGAGCCGAAGTCGCGGGACACCCACCAGCGGACACCGAAGTTGTTCGCGGCCACGCCGGCGGCCGGGCTGCCCGCCCAGCTCTCGGCGACGGCGGCGTCGCAGTCGGTCCTCACGGGCGTCCCGGAGAACGAGGTGTTGTTGTAGAACGTCCGCATCGGGACGTTGGTGGAGCAGGTGACACCGGCGGCGGCCGCCTGCGGGGCGACGACCACCAGACCGCCGAGCACGACGGCGGACAGGACGCCACCGCCGAGCGCGGCGACGAGACTCTTCGAAGACACGGGGACCCTTCGGCCAGAACAGAGAAAACACTCAGCCCGAAGACTCCCGACCGCCCCCGAAGGTTGCCCCCAACGTGCCCGGAAACCCGCCCCCGACCTGCACGGACACCACACGACCCCACGCCGAAGGGCCGGCACCGGGGATCACCCCCCGCACCGGCCCTTCACCCTCTGAGCCCCCTGTCGGGTTCGAACCGACGACCCCCGCTTTACAAGAGCGGTGCTCTGGCCAGCTGAGCTAAGGAGGCAGCGAGTGAAGTGTAACCAACCCGGCCCCGGGGGCGGTCGGAAATCTCACGGGCCCTTGAGTGCTGACAGAACGGGCGGCGGCAGGTAGCGTCACCTGCGGTTCACCCTGGTGGACTAGACCTCAATCCTTCCTTTACTCGGATCGTCCGGCACGTTCCTGCCGGTGAAGGGACGCATCACCATGGCTTCCGTCACGTTCGACAAGGCCACCCGGGTCTACCCGGGTGCCACCAAGCCCTCCGTCGACCAGCTCGACATCGAGATCGCGGACGGCGAGTTCCTCGTCCTCGTCGGCCCCTCCGGCTGTGGCAAGTCGACCTCCCTGCGCATGCTCGCGGGTCTCGAGGACGTCAACGCCGGCTCCATCCGTATCGGTGACCGCGACGTCACGCACCTGCCGCCGAAGGACCGGGACATCGCGATGGTGTTCCAGAACTACGCGCTGTACCCGCACATGACCGTCGCCGACAACATGGGCTTCGCGCTCAAGATCGCCGGTGTCAACAAGTCGGAGATCCGCGCCAAGGTCGAGGAGGCCGCGAAGATCCTCGACCTCACCGAGTACCTCGACCGCAAGCCGAAGGCGCTCTCCGGCGGTCAGCGCCAGCGTGTCGCGATGGGCCGCGCCATCGTCCGCGAGCCGCAGGTCTTCCTCATGGACGAGCCGCTGTCGAACCTCGACGCCAAGCTCCGCGTCTCCACCCGTACGCAGATCGCCGGTCTCCAGCGCCGCCTGGGCATCACGACCGTGTACGTCACGCACGACCAGACCGAGGCGCTCACCATGGGCGACCGCGTCGCCGTCCTCAAGGACGGTCTGCTCCAGCAGGTCGACACCCCGCGCAACATGTACGACAGGCCCGCCAACCTCTTCGTCGCCGGCTTCATCGGCTCCCCGGCCATGAACCTGGTCGAGGTCCCGATCGTCGACGGCGGCGTGAAGTTCGGCACGAGCGTCGTCCCGGTCACCCGTGACGCGATCGCCGCCGCCTCCGCCAACGGCGACACCACGGTGACGGTCGGCGTCCGCCCCGAGCACTTCGACGTGCAGGGCGCCACCGGCAAGGACGGCCTGGCCGTCACGGTCAACGTCGTCGAGGAGCTTGGCTCGGACGGCTTCGTGTACGGCACGACCCGCGTCGGCGGCGAGGACAAGGAGCTCGTGGTCCGCGTCGGCGGCCGCGACGTGCCCGCGAAGGGCTCCACGCTGCACGTCGTCCCGCGCGCCGACGAGCTGCACGTCTTCTCGACCTCCACGGGCGCCCGCCTCAGCGACTGAGACCGCCCGAAACGGGCCCGCCTCAGTGACTGAGACCGCCGCCCGGAACGGACGCGCCTCAGCGACCGAGACCGCGCCCGAAGCACTGCCGTACGGCCCCGCATCTCTTGCAGATGCGGGGCCGTTCGTTTAAACGGGCTTACCCCCGAAAACCCCGGCATTCGGGGCCCCGCCCCCACCCCCGCGTCAACACGTAATTCGAAAAGCCGCCTCGAACCATCCCTCGCGAGAGTGACTAAATGTCGCCATATCACTACCGGCCGCTACGCTCGCCTGCGTGACGCACACTGCCCGCCGAATCGGCCGCTCTCTCGCCCTCGTCCTGCCCGTCGTCCTGGTGCTCTCGGGAACGCTCGCGGTGTCCGCCGTTCCGTGGGCCGGCCAGGACTCCGGCACCCAGCTGACGGCGTCCTCCACGGACGTCTCCACCCGGGCCAAGTCCCGTGCCCCGCAGGATATTCTCCGCGACCAGCTCCTCGCAGAGCTTCAGACGAAGGACCCCGGCGTGGCCCTCACCCACCTCCAGCGCGAGGTGGAGAACCGGCCCTCCCTCGCCAAGCACTGCTTCTCCATCGCCCGCGCCCTCGGCCGCGCCGCCGTCGAGCACTACGGCCCCTCCCGCGCCCAGTCCTTCTCCCGCCCGGTCTGCGACACCTCGTACGCGACCGGCGTGATGCGCGCGAGCTGAACGGCCTGACGCATACCGGGCGCCTATCGTTCCCCGTATGCACACCACTCCGACGCAGGCCGTGGTCCTGGCGGGCGGCCAGGGCTCACGGCTCCGCCCGTACACCGACGACCGCCCCAAGCCGATGGTCGAGATCCCGGGCACCGGGACCCCGATCATCGGCCATCAGCTTTCCTGGCTGGCCGCCGAGGGCGTGACGGACGCCGTCGTCTCCTGCGGCCATCTCGCCGAGGTGCTCCAGGACTGGCTGGACTCCGCGAACCTGCCTCTGAGGGTGACGACGGTCGTCGAGACCGAGCCCCTCGGCCGCGGCGGTGGTCTCAAGTACGCCGCCGCGCACCTGCCCGCCCCGGACCAGCCCTGGTACGCCACCAACGGCGACATCTGGACCCGCTTCTCGCTGCGCGAGATGGCCGCCTTCCACGCCGAGCGGGACGCCCTCGCGACGCTCGCCCTGGCCCGCCCCCGGATCCCGTGGGGCGCCGTCGAGACCGACACCTTCGGGAACATCACCGACTTCATCGAGGCGCCGCCCTCGCCGTTCCTGATCAACGCGGGCGTGTACGTCTTCGCAGCGGCCTTCACGGAGCTCCTCCCCGACGTCGGGGACCACGAGCGCGCCACCTTCCCGCGCCTCGCCCGCGAGCGCCGCCTGGCCGGCTTCCCGCTGCCCCACGGCGCCTACTGGCGGGCCATCGACACCGCCAAGGACCTCACCGAGGCGGCCAAGGAGCTCGCCGCCCAGAAGGCCTGACAGGGCGGAGGCATACGAGAAGGCCGGCACCCCTCGGTGCCGGCCTTTCCGTTCCCGTACGTCAGCCCAGCAGGCCGCCGATCGGGTTGTGCGCGCCGCCGCCCGTCGAGCCGCTCTCGGACGGGGTGCTGGTGGAGCCGGTCGAGCCGCCGCTCGTCGTGCCGCCGCTGGTGCCGCTCGGGCTGTCGCTCGTGGACGGCGGGGCCGCCGGCTTCGACTGCGTGGGCGTACGGCTGGTGGTGCCGGTGCTCGTGCCCTGGGTCGAGGTCGGGCGCTGCTGCTCCTGCGTCCGGGTGGACTCGCGGGTCGTCTCGGTGGGCCGGGTGGCCTCCTCGGTCTTCTCGCTGCGCGCGGGCGCCTCGCTGGTCGCCGTGGCGGGCTCGGGCGCGGTGGAGGCCGCCTTCGACGGGGCGCTGCTCGTCGGCTCGCCGGGCAGCGGCTGGCCGGGGAGGTGGTTGATCGGGTCGTCGTTGGGGCCGGGGACGGTGACCATCTCGGTGGAGCGGACGGCGCCGCCGAGGACGGACCCGACGAGGAGGGTGAGGCCGACGACGACGGCGGCGAGGAGGGTGCTGCGGCGGGTGACCCGGCGGCGCAGGTCCCAGAGTTCGGCGCGGGGGCCGAGGGTGCGCCAGGCCTCGCCGGCGAGCCGGCCGTCGAGGGAGTAGACGGGGGCGCCGGCGATGATCAGCGGGGACCAGGCGGCCAGGTAGATGATGTCGGCCGAGTCGTACACCGGGACGGTCTTCCAGCTGACGGTCAGCAGGAGCGCGGCGGAGAGCAGGCCGCCGACGACGGCGGCGACCCGCTGCCAGAGTCCGAGGACGGTGAGGACGCCGACGACGACCTGGAGGAAGGCGACGGTGAGTCCGGCGCCGACGGGGTGCTGGAGGGCGAAGTCGCGCAGCGGTTCGGCGAGGGCCCAGGGGTGGAGGGAGTTGAGCCACTTCACCATGGAGCCGCGCTCGCCGCCGTCGAAGTAGACGGGGTCGCAGAGCTTGCCCATGCCCGCGTAGATGGAGATGAAGCCGAGGAAGACGCGGAGCGGGAGGAGCACGACGCCGAGGTTCATCCGGCGGCCCGGGTAGTAGGCGTGCCGGACGTTGTCCTGTCCGTGGCGCTGTGCCGTCCGGGCGTGCGGCGCTTCGTGCCCGTACGGCTCGGTGGGCTCCGGCCGGAGGTCGTACAGCTCGTCGTAGGCGCCCTCGGCGCGGCGCATCGGCGGCAGCAGCGGCGCGGCCTCGGCGGGCACCACGGGAGTGGGCATCGTGGTGTCGACGCGTGGGATGGCCTGGGTGTCGCCGACGCCGTGGCCGCCGTGTCCGACGGGTTCGAGCGTGGAGACGGAGGACTCGCGCACGGCCTGGAGGAGGCCGGTCGCGCCCGGCGCGGACTTCCCGCTCCACACGACGGGGCGGCGGCGGGGGCCGCCCGCGCCCACTCCGGACAGGGCGGCGGTACGGGCCGCGAACTTCGGCTGCGGGGCCGGCGCGAGCCGCACACGGAAGCTGGCGTGGTTCACGATCACCTGGGCGGGATCGGAATCCACCTTGACCATGCTCAGCGCGGGCTGATCGTCGAACCCCGGCCGGGGCGTTCTGGTGTCCACACTCATCTAACCGAGTGATGTGCGGTTAGGACACTGCCTTGACGGTTGCCAAATGTCCGAGGCCCGTCAAGATCACGGCCGGGGCGCGTCCCTCGTTCGGGTCAGCCCATGCGGCGGCGGGCCGCCTCGTAGAGCACGACACCGGCGGCGACGCCGGCGTTGAGCGACTCGGCGCCGCCCGGCATCGGGATGCGGACGAGGAAGTCGCAGGTCTCGCCGACGAGGCGGGACAGGCCCTTGCCCTCGGAGCCGACGACGATGACGACCGGGCCGCCCAGCTCCTCCAGCTCGTGGACGTCGCGGTCACCGTCGGCGGCGAGGCCGACGACCGTGACTCCGGCCTTCTGGTACTGCTCCAGGCAGCGCGTCAGGTTGGTGGCGCGGGCGACCGGGGTGCGGGCGGCGGTGCCGGCCGAGGTCTTCCACGCACCGGCGGTCATGCCGGCGGCGCGCCGCTCGGGGACGACGACGCCGTGGCCGCCGAAGGCGGAGACGGAGCGGACGACGGCGCCGAGGTTGCGCGGGTCGGTGATGCCGTCGAGGGCGACGATCAGCGGGTCGTCGTGGTCGTCGAAGGCGGCCGCGACGAGGTCCTCGGGGTGCGCGTACTCGTACGGCGGGACCTGGAGGACGAGGCCCTGGTGGTTGAGGCCGTTCGTCATCCGGTCGAGCTCGGGGCGCGGCGCCTCCATGATGTTGATGTTGCCGCGGCCGGTGGCGAGGTTCAGGGCCTCGCGCACGCGCTCGTCGTTGTCGATGAACTGCTGCACGTACAGGGTCGTGGCGGGCACGCCGTCGCGCAGGGCCTCGAAGACCGGGTTGCGGCCGACGACCATCTCGGACAGGCCCTTGCCGCCGCGGCGGGCGACGGGCTTGCGCTTGGCCGCGTTCCGGGCCATCGCGTTGGAGACGCGGAAGGCCTTGTGGCCCTTGCGGTCCTCGGCCTTGGGGGTCGGGCCCTTGCCTTCGAGGCCCTTGCGCCGCTGGCCACCGCTGCCGATCGTCGCACCCTTCTTGTTGGACGTGCGACGGTTCCTGCGCTGGCTGTTCCCGGCCATGACTACTACCTGTTTCCTCTGAAGACGTACGAAGTCTGTAACTGAAGTGTGCCGCCCGGTGTCCCGAGCGGCACGTCTTCTAACGGTTGCCCAGCGTCCAGCGGGGGCCGTCGGGGCTGTCCTCGATCACGAGGCCGGACTGGTTCAGGTGGTCGCGGATCGCGTCCGCGGTCGCCCAGTCCTTGCGCTCGCGCGCCGATTCGCGCTGCTGGAGCACGAGGCGTACGAGGGTGTCGACGACGCCGTGGAGCTCCTCGCCGCCACCGGTCTCCTCGGCCCAGTGCGGGTCGAGGGGGTCGAGGCCGAGGACGCCGAGCATGGCGCGGACCTCGGCGAGGCGGGCGATGGCCTCGTCCTTGTCGTCCGCGGCGAGGGCGCTGTTGCCCTGGCGGACGGTGGTGTGGATGATCGCGAGCGCGTGCGGCACACCCAGGTCGTCGTCCATGGCCTCGGCGAAGGCCGGCGGCACCTCGGCGGCGGGGGCGACGGTCCGCCCGGCCTTCTCGGTGGCGCGCTGGACGAAGCCCTCGATGCGGGCGAACGCCGACTCGGCCTCGCGCAGGGACTCCTCGCTGTACTCGATCATCGAGCGGTAGTGCGGGGTGCCCAGGTAGTAGCGCAGGACGATGGGGCGCCAGTGCTTCACCATCTCGGACACCAGCACGCTGTTGCCGAGCGACTTCGACATCTTCTCGCCGCTCATGGTGACCCAGGCGTTGTGCACCCAGTACTGGGCGAACTCGTCGCCGAAGGCCTTGGCCTGGGCGATCTCGTTCTCGTGGTGCGGGAAGATCAGGTCGAGGCCGCCGCCGTGGATGTCGAAGGCGGAGCCCAGGTACTTGTGGGCCATGGCCGAGCACTCCAGGTGCCAGCCGGGACGGCCGCGGCCCCACGGCGTCTCCCAGTCGGGCTCGCCCGGCTTGGTCGCCTTCCACATGGCGAAGTCGCGCGGGTCGCGCTTGCCGGTGATGCCGTCCTCGGAGGGCTGGCGGAGGTCGTCGATGTCCTGGTTGGACAGCTCCAGGTACCCCGGGAAGGAGCGCACGTCGAAGTAGACGCTGCCGTCCGCCTCGTAGGCGTGGCCGCGCTCGATCAGACCCCGCATCATCTCGATCATCTCGGGGACGTGACCGGTGGCGCGGGGCTCGTAGGTCGGCGGGAGGCAGCCGAGGGCGTGGTAGCCGTCGTTGAAGGCGCGCTCGTTCTCGTAGCCGATCGACCACCACGGGCGGCCCTGCTCGGCGCCCTTCTTGATGATCTTGTCGTCGATGTCGGTGACGTTGCGGATGAACGTGACGTCGTAGTCGCGGTACGCGAACCAGCGGCGCATGATGTCGAAGTTCAGCCCCGACCGGATGTGGCCGATGTGCGGGGCCGCCTGCACGGTGGCACCACAGAGGTAGATCGAGACGCAGCCCGGTGTGATCGGGGTGAAGTCACGGATCTGCCGGGCGCTGGTGTCGTACAGGCGAATAGTCACCACTCCAGGGTAGTGGGCGTGTGGTAGTGCCCTGCGACCGATTCCCGGAGGCAGGGCACGATTCTCACCACCGCCGGGGCGATACGGGGCGGCTGTCGGAGCGATACAGGGGTGCCGCCGCGGCGATACGGGGCTGCCACCGCGGCGGTACGACGCCACTGCCGCCGCGATACGGCGCTGCTACCGGGCCGATACGGGGTAGACGAGGGCGGTCGCGAGGGCGGCGAGGCCCTCGGCGCGGCCGGTGAGGCCGAGCCCGTCCGTGGTGGTGCCGGAGACGGAGACGGGGGCGCCCGCCGCCTCGCTGAGCGCCTTCTGCGCCTCGTCGCGCCGCTTGCCGACCTTGGGGCGGACGCCGACGACCTGCACGGCGATGTTCCCGATCTCGTACCCCTCGGCGCGGACGATCCGGGCGGCCTCCGCGAGCAGGGTGACGCCGGAGGCGCCGGACCACTCGGGGCGCGAGGTGCCGAAGTGGGCGCCGAGGTCGCCGATGCCGGCGGCCGAGAAGAGCGCGTCGCAGGCGGCGTGGGCGGCGACGTCACCGTCGGAGTGCCCGGCGAGCCCGTACCCGTCGCTGTCGGGGCCTTCCCAGAGGAGCCCCGCGCACCACAGCTCGCGGCCCTTCTCGAAGGCGTGGACGTCGGTGCCGATGCCGGTACGGGGAATCAGGGGAATGAGGGGCTGCTCAGAAGCCATCGTTGGCCCTCCTGCGGGCGAGTACGGCCTCGGCGAGGACGAGGTCGAGGGGACGGGTCACCTTGAAGGCCTCTTCGTGGCCGGGCACGACGACGACGGGCGCGCCGAGCCGCTCGACCATGCCGGCGTCGTCGGTGGCGCCCTCACCCGTGAGGGCGATGGTCGCGTGCGCGTTGACCAGGGTGTCGTGGTCGAAGCCCTGCGGGGTCTGGACGGCGCGGAGGCGGGCGCGGACCGGGGTGGCGACGACCTGCTCGGGGTCGCCGGGCTTCTCGGCCGGCTCGACCTCCTTGACGGTGTCGGCGACGGGCAGCGCGGGGACGACGGCGACGGCCCCGTCCCGTACGGCCTCGATGACGGCGTCCACGGTCTCGACGGGGACCAGCGGGCGGGCCGCGTCGTGGACGAGCACGGTGGTGATGCCCTCGGGGAGCGCCTGGAGGCCGAGGTGTACGGACTCCTGGCGGGTCTCGCCGCCCGGGACGACGAGGTAGTCGGTCCGCTCGGGCAGGGCGTGGTCGTCGAGGAGGTTCTTGACCTCGGCGGCACCGTCGGAGGGTGCGACCACGACGACGAGCGAGACCGCGCGGGAGGCGGCCATCGCGCGGACGGCGTGGATGAGCATGGGGGTGCCGTTCAGCGCGCGGAGCGCCTTGGGGGCGCCCGGGCCGAGGCGTACGCCCCGCCCTGCGGCCGGGATCACCACGGCGGTACGACTGGGACGCGCTTCGTCTGACATCGGTTGCACTCCGGCAGGTTTGTTTCCGCGGCCGACATGGGTATGGCCTCAGCGTGCCGGACGCTCCGCCATGACCGGGCCCTTTCCGTGACGACGGTCGAGGCGTGGCCGCGTCGGCACAGGGGCTCGGACGTAGAGAAGTTCAGGGGGTGCGGGTTACTTCAGCGGTGCGGTCACATGGACGCGCCGTGTACAAGCGCCCGTACGTGGGCTCTCGTGCATCGGCTTCGCCCATGGGCTCATACACGCGAACATGCCGCAGCGCCCGGCGACAGCACTGTGTGGATCACAGTACGCCAGCGGGCACCGCGGCATTGCTTCACTGCTCGACCGCTTCAGGTGCGGCTCAGGACGCGAGGACCTCGTCAAGGAGGGCCTCGGCCTTGTCCTCGTTCGTGTTCTCCGCGAGGGCCAGCTCGCTCACCAGGATCTGGCGGGCCTTGGCGAGCATGCGCTTCTCACCGGCGGAGAGTCCGCGCTCGCGCTCACGACGCCACAGGTCGCGCACCACTTCGGCGACCTTGATGACATCGCCGGAGGCGAGCTTCTCGAGATTTGCCTTGTAGCGACGGGACCAGTTCGTCGGCTCTTCGGCGTACGGCGCGCGCAGCACCTCGAAGACCCGGTCCAGCCCGTCCTGACCGACCACGTCGCGAACGCCTACGAACTCCGCATTGTCCGCCGGCACACGAACCGTCAGGTCGCCTTGCGCGACCTTGAGCACCAAGTAGGTCTTGTCCACGCCTTTGATCTGGCGAGTTTCGATGGCCTCGATCAGCGCGGCCCCGTGATGGGGATAGACCACGGTGTCGCCAACCTTGAACGTCATGTGACAGGTACCCCTTCCGTGGCTATCCAGGGTAACACGGATTCGGCTTCTTCTGAATGGCGTTTCCGCAGGTCAGGGCATATCTCGGGGCTTGACAACGGTGACACGGACGTGCTGCGGAGGGCTTCCGGAAGGCGGTATTCGCAGGTCGGAGCGGCTACGTCGACGCAGAGAAACGCGCACGTTACACCCACCTGGAGGCCCTCCAGGGAGGGGCGATGTCCCGTTTTGTCGGGTTCGGAGTGACCTTCTTCGCCTACTCCGTTCGAGGATCGCCCACCCGTCCGGAGGCACGCCGGGGAGATTCCCGAAATTGATCAGCGGACATCAAGTGACATCGGTACGGGATTTTCCGCGGGGGTCGCCGCGGGGAATGCGGGGACTCCCCCGAATTGATCAAGGCGGTTATGTGAACAACAGGTCAATGGGTCGTGATCCGGCCACGCGGGCCGACGCGCGCCGGGTGACGGGAGGGCGCGGCGTACGGGCACCCCGGGGACAGCTGTGACCGTTAGGGGCGGGTCGGGTGCGGGACGCTGAGTGAGGCTCGGTAACCTAAGCGCGCTGACACACCTTTAGCTGTCCCTTAGTTCCCACGCCTGTCCGTTCGTCCTAGGAGATGCCGCCGCCGTGAGCCGCAGCCTTCGACGCGGCGCCCTCGCCGCCACCGCCACCGTGTTCTCCGTCGCCGCGCTGTCCGCCTGTGGTGCGGGCAACGACGCACAGACGCTGCAAGTGCGGCCGGACAACGCCGCCGTCACGGTGGACGACGTCAAGATCCAGAACGCGCTGGTCATCACCCAGCCCGAGCCCGGCGTCAAGGGCCCGGCCGCCGTCTCGGCCACCGTCTTCAACAACGGTTCCCTGCCGCAGACCCTCGACTCGATCAGCCTGCCGGGCCTGCGCGCCGCGGTGGCGCTGAAGCCCGCCGAGGGCACGGGGCCGATCGTCGTCCCGGCCCACGGCTCCGTCGTCATCGGCGGCGAGGGCAACGCCTCCGCCGTCGTCCTGAACGGCTCCGAGGCCGCCCGCGACGGCGACGCGCAGAAGGTCGTCTTCAAGCTGAGCCGCACCGGCGACGTCGCCCTGAGCGCCTTCGTCGTCCCGGCGAAGAGCTACTTCGAGAAGTACGGCCCGAGCGTCGTCCCGGCCCTCCCGGAGGCGGCCCCGACCGCCTCGGCGACCGCTTCGGCGACCGCGTCGGCGACCACCACGCCGACCACTCCGGCGTCGCCCTCGGGCGAGCCGACGACGGCCGGTCACTGATCACCGGTCGCTGATCAGTGATCACTGATCACGTACGCGTGAAAGGGGCGCCCCCACCAGGGGGCGCCCCTTTCACGTATCCGCAATCCGGTTTACGGCTCGAACTTGTACCCCAGGCCCCGGACCGTCACCCGGTACCGCGGCGCGCCGGGGTCGGGCTCGAGCCCCATCCCGGACGCGCCCCTCGCACTGCGCGGCCCCAGGGGGCCACGCAGGCTTCGGGACGCTGCGCCGGACTCCGTCCGGCCCCATCCGGGCCCGGCCGGCCTACGGCTCGAACTTGTACCCCAGGCCCCGGACCGTCACCAGGTACCGCGGCGCGCCGGGGTCGGGCTCGATCTTGGCGCGGAGGCGCTTGACGTGGACGTCGAGGGTCTTGGTGTCGCCGACGTAGTCCGCGCCCCAGACCCGGTCGATGAGCTGCATACGGGTCAGCACGCGGCCCGCGTTGCGCAGCAGCATCTCCAGGAGGTCGAACTCCTTGAGCGGCAGGTCGACCTTGCCGCCGCCGACGGTGACGACGTGGCGGTCGACGTCCATGCGGACCGGGCCGGCCTCCAGGGCCGCCGGGGTGACCTCCTCCGGCTCCCCGCGGCGGCGCAGCACCGCGCGGATGCGGGCGACGAGCTCCCGCGAGGAGAAGGGCTTGGTCACGTAGTCGTCGGCTCCTATTTCCAGGCCGACGACCTTGTCGATCTCGCTGTCCTTGGCGGTCACCATGATCACCGGGACGTTCGAGCGGCCGCGCAGCTGGCGGCACACCTCGGTACCGGGCAGGCCCGGAAGCATCAGGTCGAGGAGGACGAGGTCGGCTCCGTTGCGCTCGAACTCGTCGAGGCCGTCGGGCCCGGTCGCCGCGACGGCGACCTCGAAGCCCTCTTTGCGGAGCATGTACGACAGGGCGTCGCTGAAGGATTCCTCATCCTCGACGACGAGCACTCGGGTCACGGAAGGACCTCCGGGGCGGTAAGCGGTTCGGTCATGAGATCAGGGGTGGGAGAAGAGGCGGGCCGGCGGTCCCGTACGGCGCCCGCCTCGGGCAGCCGCAAGGTGAAGGTGGAGCCCTGACCCTCGGTGCTCCAGACGGTGACCTCACCGCCGTGCGAGGCGGCCACGTGCTTGACGATGGCCAGGCCGAGCCCCGTACCGCCGGTGGCACGGGAGCGGGCCGGGTCGACGCGGTAGAAGCGCTCGAAGACGCGCTCCTTGTCCTTGTCGGGGATGCCGATGCCCTGGTCGGTGACGGCTATCTCGATCACGTCGCCGGCGGGCGCGGCGACGTGGCGGGCGGCGATGCCCACCCGTGTGTGCGCCGGTGAGTAGTTGACGGCGTTCTCGACGAGGTTGCCGAGGGCCGCGGCGAGCTGGCCCCGGCTGCCCCAGACGTACAGGTCGGCGGCTCCGCCGGAGACCATGGTGATCTGCTTCTTCGAGGCGGGCTGCCGGGAGCGGTCGATCGCCTCGGCGACGAGCTCGTCCACGGACACCGGCTCGGAGTCCTCCAGCGGGTCGTCGTTCTGGACGCGGGAGAGGTCGATGAGCTCCTGTACGAGGTTGGTGAGGCGGGTCGCCTCGATCTGCATCCGGCCGGCGAAGCGGGTGACCGCCTCGGGGTCGTCGGAGGCGTCCATGACCGCTTCCGAGAGCAGGGAGAGCGCGCCGACGGGAGTCTTGAGCTCATGGCTCACGTTGGCGACGAAGTCGCGCCGTACCGCTTCGATACGGCGGGCCTCGGTGAGGTCCTCGACCAGGAGCAGCACGAGCCGCGAGCCCAGCGGGGCGACCCGGGCGGAGACGGCGAGGGCCTCGCCGCGTCCGGTGCCGCGCCGGGCCAGGTCCAGCTCGACCTGTCGTATCTCTCCGTCCCGGCGGGTGTCGCGGGCCATGTTGAGCATGGGTTCGACGGCCAGTTTGCCGCCCCGGACCAGGCCGAGCGCGTACGCCGCCGAGCTCGCCTTCACCACGGAGTCGCTCTCGTCGAGGACGACCGCGGAGGAGCGCAGCACGGAGAGCACGGTGTCGACGCCGGGCGGGAGCACGGCGTCGGTGTGCAGCGAGGTACGGGTCGGGCGCGCCTGGTCGCGTTCGCTCCAGCGGAACGCCAGCATGGCGATCACGCCGGTGCACACGCCGGCGATCGCTGCCAATGCGGCGACCGCCGCGTTCACGTCCATGCCTCCAAGGTTATGCGGGGTCGCGGACACTCTCCCAGCCGTCCGAGTGGCTGCTCGAACAGTCGTCGCCCAGAGTTCACCATGGAGATACGGGTGGTTCATTTGTACTGGGAGCCAGGGTGACGGGCGTCGCCCAGAGTTCACCTAGGGGAAAGTGCCGGTTCACATCAGGGGGTGGAACCGGACGCACTGGGGGCCGAACGTGGGAGCGTGGGGGTCCGAGCCCCACCCGGACCCCGGAGTTTTGCGGAAAGAGGGACATCCATGCGGGACGCGTACCACGAGGAACTGGACTCGATCGGCGAAGGCCTGGTCGAGATGGCCCGGCTGGTCGGGTCGGCGATCGGGCGCGCCACGACGGCGATGCTCGACGCGGATCTCAAGCTCGCGGAGAGCGTGATCGCGGCGGACCAGAAGGTCGACGACCTCCAGCACGACCTGGAGGCGCGGGCGATAGCGCTGCTCGCCCGGCAGCAGCCGGTGGCGACGGACCTGCGGATCGTGGTGACCTCGCTGCGGATGAGCGCCGACCTGGAGCGCTCCGGCGACCTGGCGCAGCACGTCGCGAAGCTGGCGCGGCTGCGGTTCCCGGCCACGGCGGTGCCGCGGGACCTGCACGCGACCATCCTGGAGATGGGCCAGCTGGCGCAGCGCCTGATGGCGAAGGCCGCGGAGGTCATCATCACGAAGGACGTCGACCTGGCGCTCCAGCTGGAGCAGGACGACGACGAGATGGACCTGCTGCACCGGACGCTCTTCCAGCACCTGATGGACGACCGCTGGAAGCACGGCATCGAGACGGCCGTGGACGTGACGCTGCTCGGCCGCTACTACGAGCGGTTCGCGGACCACGCGGTGTCGGTGGCGAAGCGCGTCGTGTACCTGGTGACGGGTGAGCACGCGGACGAGCTGCAGTCCGCGGATGCGCCGGTGGAGGGCGCGTAGGCGCACGGGCGCCGGTGAAGGGCGCGTAGAGGCGCACGGGCGCCGATGCGCCGTTGATGCGCCGGTCCGGGTGGGCATGCAATGGGGGGAGGCGAAGCTCGCCTCGACTAGGGAGGGACCCCATGGCCGAATCCCCCATGACGACCGACTCCACGCCGGAGGCGCCGCGCGAGGCGGTGTTCCTGCCGGTGCTCGGCGCCTGCGGCTGCGGCTCGGGCTGCGGCTGCGGCTGCCAGTCGGGCTCGCCGTGCCAGTGCGGGGGCTGCTCGGGCTGACCGGTGAGAGGGGGTGGAGTGCGGATCCCGCACTCCACCCCCTCTCCCCTTTCTCTGTGGCCTACGGCTGGAAGAAGAACACCGACCGCAGCTTCAACCGGTCACTGGCCGGGCGGCCGTGGGGGCGGAGGGTCCAGTCGTCGCCGGAGCAGTCGGGCCCGGTGAAGACGATCGCGTACTCGTCGGTGTCGTTGTGCGGCGCGAACGCGGGCTCGGAGGCGCTCGGGTCGGCGACCTCGGGGAGCGTGACGCACCCGCCGCTCGGCGGGTCGAGCAGCGTGGCCCGCTGCGTCTCGCCGTCGAGGCCGACGAAGGAGTAGCCGAAGTCGCCGGTGGCGGCGTGGGCGGGGGAGGCCAGGGTGGCGGTGAGGGCGAGGGCGCCGCAGACGGCGGCGACGGAGTGGCGGAGACGCACGGGGTTCTCGTTTCGATGAATGCGATGAATGCGAGGGAGACGGCCAAGGTCACCTCATCCCTGGCCCCGTCCCCCGCCCCGTAAGCGGCGCACCGCAGCCGGAAGGTTTCGCCCTCACCCGACCGGCCCAGCGACCCCCTCTACGGAGTGAAGACCTCTTCGAGCTGGTGAATCGCCCCGTCGTCCCCGACCTGGTACCGGAAGACGAGCCCCGAGTCCGGGTGGGCCTTCACCCAGTCGATCAGTTCCTGCACGCCGATGCGCTGGTTCTCGGTGCTGGTGACGATCGGGTTGGTGGCGGTGACGTACGCGGCCTGGTCGAGGGCCCAGCGGCTCTCCTCGCCGGTGACGACGAACGGCTCTCCGTCGGAGTCGGGCGACCCGCAGCCCCAAGCCCCGTGCTGGACGACGAGGTTGACCTTCCCGGTGCTGCCGTCGAGCTCCTCGATCCGGTAGAGGGCGAACTCGTGGGGGTCGACCTCGTCGGGCCCGGGCGTCGCGTCGACGCAGGTGGGTGCCGGCGCGGCGGTCTTGGGCTTCGGCGCGGGCGTGGGCTTGGACGTCTTCGTCGCGGCCGGCTTCTTCACGACGGGAGCGACGGTCGGCGCGTCGGTGGGGGCGGCGGTCGGCGTGCCGCCCCCACTCGATACGGCCGGTCCGGGAGCGGCGCTGCTCGCGGCGGTCGCACTCGGCGCGGCACCACCGGCGGCGGCACCGCCCTGCTGACACCCGGTGAGCACGGCGGCCAGCGCGCCGGCGGCGAGCGCGAGGACGGCGGGTCTGAGACGGTCGGCGTTCATAGGGAAGTCCCCCTGTTCACGGGCGGCCACCACACGGCCGCCCCCTGCCCGGGAACGTAGCAACGCCGCTCCCCGGACACAGCACCTCACCGCGCGATGTCACACACCTGGAACCTCCCCAGCACCCGGGCGGAACGCGAAAGCCCCCGACCGCGGAGGAACCGCGGTCGGGGGCCCGTCAGAGAAGCGCGCGGGGCTACTTCTTCTTGCCCTGGTTCTTGACCGCCTCGATGGCGGCCGCCGCGGCCTCCGGGTCGAGGTAGGTGCCGCCCGGGTTGAGGGGCCTGAAGTTCTCGTCCAGCTCGTAGGCGAGCGGGATGCCCGTCGGGATGTTGAGGCCCGCGATGTCGGCGTCCGAGATGCCGTCCAGGTGCTTCACCAGGGCGCGGAGGCTGTTGCCGTGGGCGGCGACCAGGACCGTGCGGCCGGCGAGGAGGTCCGGGACGATGTTGTCGTACCAGTACGGGAGCATCCGCTCGACGACGTCCTTGAGGCACTCGGTCCGCGGGCGCAGCTCCGGCGGGATCGAGGCGTAGCGGGCGTCGTTGGCCTGCGAGTACTCGCTGTCGTCGGACAGGGCCGGCGGCGGGGTGTCGTACGAGCGGCGCCACAGCATGAACTGCTCCTCGCCGAACTCGGCGAGCGTCTGGGCCTTGTCCTTGCCCTGGAGGGCGCCGTAGTGGCGCTCGTTGAGGCGCCAGGAGCGGCTGACCGGGATCCAGTGGCGGTCGGCGGACTCGAGGGCGAGCTGCGCCGTGCGGATGGCACGCTTCTGGAGGGAGGTGTGCAGCACGTCGGGCAGGAGGCCGGCGTCCTTGAGCAGCTCGCCGCCGCGCGTCGCCTCCTTCTCACCCTTGGCGGTGAGGTTCACGTCCACCCATCCGGTGAACAGGTTCTTCTCGTTCCACTCGCTCTCGCCGTGGCGGAGGAGGATCAGCTTGTACGGTGCGTCGGCCATGCGTACGAGCCTAGACGACCGCTGACGATTGACGCGCGTCGTCAATTCGCTGGCGTCCGACGTATGAGATGCGTAAGTTACGTGAGCCGGAAGCAGGGCTTACGTACAGCAGGGGGCCGCCACACATGTCCATCGATTCGCTCAGACGATCAGCCCGCGCGACGGTCTCCGGCCTCCCGCACGGCTTCTGGTGGCTGTGGCTGTCCACCCTGGTCAACCGGACCGGGGCCTTCGTCCTGACCTTCCTCCCCCTCTACCTGACCGTCGAGCTCGGGTACTCCGCCTGGTTCGCCGGACTCGTCGTCGCCCTCCACGGGCTCGGCGGCGTCGCGGGATCGCCGTTCGGCGGCATGCTCACCGACCGCTGGGGCCGCCGGCCCACCATGGTCTCCATGCACCTCGCGGCCGCCGGCTGTGCCCTGCTGCTCGCCTTCGTCACCAGCGCCTGGGCCATCGCCGGCGTCGTGCTCCTCATGGGCGTCGCCATGCAGGCCGTCCGCCCCTCCATCAACGCGACCATCGCCGACATGGTCCCCGCCCACGACGTGCGCCGGGCGTACGCCCTCAACTACTGGGCCCTCAACCTCGGCTTCGCCATCGCCTCCATCGCCGGCGGCGCCGCGATGTTCCTCGGCTACCGCTCCCTCTTCGTCGTCGACGCCGTCGCCACCACCCTGTGCGCCCTCATCGTCTTCCTCCGGCTCCCGGAGACCCGGCCCGAGGCCCCGACCGACAAGGCGGGCGAGCCGGTCGCCGAGGAGAAGGTCAGCATGCTCACCGTGCTGCGCGACGCGCCCTTCCGCACGCTCGTGCTCCTCAACCTCCTCGTCTGCCTCGTCTTCACCGCGCCCTGGATCGGCCTGCCGCTCACCATGGCGGGCGAGGGCCTCTCCTCCTCCTCGTACGGCGTCGTCATCGCCGTCAACGGCATCGTGATCGTCGGCTTCCAGCTGCTCGTCAACAAGCTGACCGACAAGCGCTCCCCGGTCGTCCTGCTGAGCCTCTCCTCCCTCCTCTTCGCCCTCGGCACCGGCGCCACCGCCCTCGCCGGCTCCCCCGTCGCCTTCGCCGCGACCGTCGTCGTCTGGACGGTCGGCGAGATGATCCACGTCCCGACGAACGCCGCCGCCACCGCCCGCCTCGCCCCCGAGCACGCCCGGGGCCGCTACCAGGGCGTGATGGGCATGTCCTGGGCCGTCGCCGGCTTCGTCGCCCCGATCGGCGCCGGCGCGATCGTCGGCGGCCCCGGCCCCGACGTCCTGTGGGCCGCGTGCGCCGCGATCGGCGTCATCGCGGCCGTCGGGTACTCGATCCGGCTGCGGAAGGCCCTGTGCGAAGAGACCGAAGAGGCCAAGGAGGCCGAGGAGACGGAGGAGGCGAAGGAGACCGCGGACGGCGTCGGTAGCGCCGCGCCCGTCTCCGAGAGCTCCTCCTCCGTCAGCGCCTGACCCGCTCCGTGTCGCCGTAGGCCGCCCACGCGGCCACGGCGAACCCCGTCCCCTCCCTGCGCACCTCGGCGGCGCCCGCCCCGCCGAAGTGCGCGGGGACGACCAGCTCCCGCGCGTCGGCGGCCCGTTCGAGGATCCGCCGGCGGCTGGCCGCCGCCCCCGCCGGGTCCACGCAGAAGCAGCTGGCCCGCTCCGGGTCGAGGATCTGCACCGGGCTGTGGAGCAGGTCGCCGACGAAGACCGCCCGGTCCGTCCCGGACGCCAGCCGCAGCACGGCCGAGCCCGGGGTGTGACCCGGCGCCGACTCCAGGACGAGGTTCTCGTCGATGCGGTGGGACCCGTCCCAGAGCGTGATCAGCCCCGCGCGGTGCACGGGCGCCACGCTGTCCTCGTAGATCAGCCGGTCCTCCTCATGGAGGCCGCCGCCGTACGCGTTCTCCGGGCCGAAGTGGAAGTCGTCGGCGGCGGGGAGGAGGTAGCGGGCGTTCGGGAACGTCGGCGCCCACTCCCCTTCGACGGAGCGCGTGTTCCAGCCGACGTGGTCCGCGTGCAGATGCGTGTTGACGACGACGTCGACGTCCTCGGGCCGGATGCCCGCCCGCTCCAGACGCCCGAGGAAACCGTCCTGCCGGTGGTGGAAGTGCGGCGAGTGCGGCCGCTCCCGCCCGTCGCCCACCCCCGTGTCCACAAGGACGGTCCGTCCGCCGCTGCGCAGCACCCAGGTCTGCAGCGCCATGACCGCGCTGTCGCCCTCCGGCGCCCAGTGGTCCGGCGCCAGCCACTGCTCGTTGTCCTTCCACACCTCGGCCCCGGCGTCCGGGACGAGGGCACGGGCGGGCGCGAACGGCCCCTGCCACTCGACGATGCGGATGATCTCGACGTCCCCCAGGACGATGCTCTGTGCGCTCTCGTTCGTCATGGGATCGACGGTAGGGAGGAGTGGGCGAGCCGCTCAATGCCCACTCGGCTCCTTCGGATACGCGAGACGCTCACTACGCTTCCCGCCATGGTGGACGTGGTGAGCGACGCGATCGCGGCCGTACGGGTCGGGCGGCCCTCCTCCGACCGGGTACGGGTCGGCGGACGCTGGTGCGCGCGGCTCGCCCCGTACGAAGGGGCCGGCTTCCACGTCGTCCTCAGCGGCAGCTGCTGGCTGCAGCCCGACGGCGGCGAACCGGTCGCGCTCGGCGCGGGCGACGCGGTGCTGCTCCCGCACGGCACCGGGCACGTCATCGCCGACGCGCCCGCCGACGCGGAGACGGTCGCGCGGGCGGTCCCCTTCGAGCGCTGGGCCGGCGGAAGCCTCCCGCGGCCGCCCCGAACGCGCGAGGTCGACATGCTCTGCGGCAAGTACCGCCTCGACCGCAGCCACGCGCACCCGCTGCTCGCGGAGCTCCCGCCGCTCGTCCACCTGCCGGCCCGCGCCGGCGAGCACCCGGAACTCCGGGCCGCGATCGGCCTCCTGGAGGGCGAGCTGGACGGACGGCGGCCGGGCGCCTCCCTCGCGCTCCCCAGCCTGCTCGACCTGCTGTTCGTGTACATGATCCGGTCCTGGGCGGCCGAGAGCACGGCCGGCGCGTGGCCGGCCGCCCTGGGCGACCCGGTGGCGGCCGCCGCGCTGCGCGCGCTGCACTCCGACCCGGCCGCGCCCTGGACCGTCGACCGGCTCGCGGCCGAGGCGGGCGTCTCCCGGCCCACCCTCGCCCGGCGCTTCACCTCCCTCGTGGGCCGGCCCCCGATGGCGTACCTCACCTGGTGGCGGCTGACCCGCGCCGCCGCGCTGCTCCGGGACACCGGCGACCCGCTGGCCACCGTCGCCCGCCGCGTCGGCTACGCCTCGCCGTACGCCCTGTCCCATGCCTTCCGCAGGGAGTTCGGCACGACGCCGGGGCGGTACAGGAACGGCGGCTAGGCCGGCTCAGCCCGTCGGCTTCTGGGTCAGGTTCTTGAAGGCGTCGAGGTTACGGGTCGACTCGCCGCGCGAGACCCGCCACTCGTACTCGCGGCGGATCGCCGACGCGAAGCCCAGTTCCAGGAGGGTGTTGAAGTCGCCGTCCGCCGCCTCCAGGACCGAGCCGAGCAGGCGGTCCAGCTCCTCCGGGGTGACGGCGGAGAGCGGGAGCTTGCCGGCGAGGTAGACGTCGCCGAGCGGGTCGACCGCGTAACCCACCCCGTACAGGCGGAGGTTGCGCTCCAGGAGCCAGCGGTGGACGCCCGCCTCGTTCTCGTCCGGGTGCCGGATGACGAAGGCGTTGAGGGAGAGGGAGTGGCGGCCCACCTTGAGCGACAGGGTGGTGAACAGCTTGCGCGTGCCCGGGAGCTTCACGACGTACGAGCCGGGCTCAGGAGACTCCCAGTCCAGCTCCGCGTCGTTGAACGTGTCCTCGATGATCCGCCGAACGTCCTCAGCCATGGTGCGAGCGTACGCGACGGCGGTTCTCGCGCAGCCGGTGGTCGTGCATGGCAGCCGTGTACACATCCGCCGTTCCCGAGGCCGCCGTGTCCCAGCCGAAGGACTCGGCGTGCCGGGCGGCCGCCGCGCCCATCGACGCCGCCAGGGCCGGGTCCGACGCGAAGCGGCCCAGCGCGCGGGCGTAGTCCGCCGGGTCGTGCCCCTGCACCAGGAAACCGGTCACCTCGTCCCGTACGGCCACGGGCAGACCGCCGACCGCCGCCGCGACGACCGGGGTGCCCGCCGCCTGCGCCTCGATCGCGACCAGGCCGAAGGACTCGCTGTACGAGGGCATGACGAGGACGCTCGCCGCGCGGAACCAGTCCGCGAGCCGGTCCTGGCCCACCGGCGGGTGGAAGCGCACGACGTCCGAGATGCCGAGCCGGGCGGCCAGCTTCTGCAGCTGCTCGGGCTTGGCGAGACCGCTGCCGCTCGGGCCGCCGACCACCGGGACGACCATGCGGGTACGGAGGGAAGGGTCCTGGTCCAGCAGCTGGGCGGCCGCGCGGAGCAGGATGTCCGGGGCCTTCAGCGGCTGTATCCGGCCGGCGAAGACGGGGATGAACGCGTCCTGCGGCAGACCGAGCCGGGCGCGGGCGGCGGCGCGGCCGTCCGCCGGGCGGAAGTGGTCGAGGTTGACGCCCGGGTGCACGACCGCGATCTTGCCGGGGTCCGCCTCGTAGAAGCGGGCGAGCTCGTCGGCCTCCTCGGCCGTGTTGGCGATCAGCCGGTCGGCGGCCGCGACGATCTGCGTCTCGCCGATCACCCGCGCGGCGGGCTCGGGGGTGTCGCCCTCGGCGAGCGCGGCGTTCTTGACCTTCGCCATGGTGTGCATGGCGTGGACGAGCGGGACGCCCCAGCGCTCGGCGGCCAGCCAGCCGACGTGGCCGGAGAGCCAGTAGTGGGAGTGGACCAGGTCGTAGTGGCCGGGGCGGTGGCCCGCCCACGCCTGCATCACGCCGTGCGTGAAGGCACAGAGCTGCGCGGGCAGCTCCTCCTTGGCCAGGCCCTCGTACGGGCCGGCGTCGACGTGCCGGACGAGGACGCCCGGGGTCAGCTCGACGACCGGGGGGAGGCCGCCGGTGGTGGCCCGGGTGAAGATCTCCACCTCGATGTCGATGGCGGCGAGACGTTTCGCCAGCTCGACGATGTAGACGTTCATGCCGCCCGCGTCGCCCGTGCCGGGCTGGTGCAGCGGCGAGGTGTGGACGCTGAGCATGGCCACGCGCCGGGGGGTGCGGTGCCGGCCGGGGAGCCGGAGCCTGGCCGGCGCCGGGTGCCGGTGCCGGGTACCGGCGAACCGGGACACGTACTGGCTCACGTCGGCGGTCCTTCCGCTCGGGGACTGCGCTGGGCGGGCATGGCAGGTGGAGGGCGCGCTACGTCCTCCACCTGCGACAACACGGGAACACCCCGGTTCATTTCCACCGACGCACCGCTTTGCCAATTCGTTGCCGGGCGGAGGCGGGGCCTACAGGACGGGACGGGGGCGGTGGGCCGGGGGCGGGGCGGGACCGCACCCGTCGCCCCGGCGGGGCCGCCCGCGTCACCCCGGCTCCCGGCCGGAGGCCCTCCCCGTACCCCTTACGCTCGTGGCATGGCCCCGCGCACCACCCGCCCGGTCGGCACGCCGACCCGCGGGACCACCAACCCGAACCGGCTGCGCCGCATGGACCGCTGGATCGCCGCCGTCCACGGCCCCGCCCTGCGCCGCTTCCCCGAGCCGCCGCTCGCCGTCGACCTCGGGTACGGGGCCGCCCCCTGGACCGCCGTGGAGCTCCTGGCCCGGCTGCGCACCGCCGAGCCCCGCACCCGGCTCTACGGCATCGAGATCGAGCCCGCCCGCGTCGAGGCCGCGAAGCCGTACGAGCGGGAGGGCCTCTCCTTCCTGCACGGCGGCTTCGAGGTGCCGGTGCCCGGCCGGGTCGCCCTGATCCGGGCCGCGAACGTGCTGCGCCAGTACGACGAGGACCAGGTCGCGGCCGTCTGGGCCCGGCTCTGCGGGCGGCTCGCGCCCGGCGGGCTGCTCGTGGAGGGGACCTGCGACGAGATCGGGCGCCGGCACGTGTGGGTGGCGCTCGACGCGGACGGGCCCCGCACGGTGACCTTCGCGACCCGGCTGGGATCGCTCGACCGGCCCTCGGACCTCGCGGAGCGGCTGCCGAAGGCGCTCATCCACCGGAACGTGCCGGGCGAGCCGGTGCACGCCTTCCTGCGGGACTTCGACCGGGCCTGGGCCGCGGCCGCCCCGTACGCCTCGCTGGGCGCCCGGCAGCGGTGGATCCGCTCCGTCCGCGACCTGGCGGCGGACTGGCCCCTGACGGACGGCCCGCGCCGCTGGCGCCAGGGCGAGGTGACGGTCCGCTGGGACGCGCTGGCGCCGCGCCTGTGAGGCACGAGTGCCCGTGACGGTACGCCAGGCGGACGCCTCCCCCGTTTTCGCCAACTCCCGCTGAATTTCCCGTACGCGGGGAACGTCGCACCCGCGTCACTCGTCCCCCGTGAGGGGATCAGGCCCGACAGGCCCCGGTTTCCCCTGTCGCTTTCCGGTTTCGCATGGCACTATCGCCAGGTCACCACAAGTTACTGACGGTAAATCAGATTTGGGTCACTCGAGGGGGAGCTCGTGAACCGACGCCGCCACGCCACCGCCGCGATCACCGTGATCTGCGCCCTGACCGTGCTGGCCTCTCCCGCACTGACCCTCCAGGCCTCCGCCGCCCCGCTCCCGCCTCCGCCGCCGAAGAAGAACCTGGAGGAGGTCCGCGAGGAGATCGACGACCTGTACCGCAAGGCGGCCGTCGCCACCGACGCGTACAACCTCGCCGAGGAGAAGACCAAGGAGCAGTCCGCCGAGATCGTCCGGCTCGCCCGGATGATCGTGGACGGCCGCCAGAAGATCGAGGACCTCAAGGCCAAGGCCGGCGCGCAGGCCCGCGCCCAGTACCGCAACGGCGGCCTCCCGGACGGCGCACAGCTCGTCCTCACGAACGACCCGCAACTCTTCCTCGACGCCACCGGCCGGCTCCAGGCCGGCGCCAAGGCCACCACCGACCTCCTGGGCGAGATGACCCGCGCCCAGGCCGAGTTGGACACGTACGCCAAGGACGCCGGCACGAACTGGACCAAGCTGGAGTCCAACCGCGTCCGTCAGGCGAAGGCGAAGAAGGAGATCAACGACAAGATCGCCGCCGCCAAGAAGCTGGAGTCCGAGCTCGCCGCCGAGGAGCGCGAGCGGCTCCGGATCCTGGAGGAGCAGGCGCAGCTCCGGGCCCAGACGACCTGGCTCGGCACCGGTGTCCTCGACGGCCTGACGCAGGGCGCGACCGCGGAGGGCAGGAAGGCGGTGGAGTTCGCGACGGCGCAGATCGGCAAGCCGTACGTCTGGGGCGCCGAGGGACCGAGGTCGTACGACTGCTCCGGGCTGACCCAGAGCGCCTGGGGCGCGGCCGGCCGGAACATCCCGCGCACCTCGCAGGAGCAGTGGCGGCTGCTTCCGCACGTGGACATCAAGGACATGCGGCCCGGCGACCTGATCGTCTACTTCAAGGACGCCAGCCACATCGGGATGTACGTCGGGAACGGGACGATCGTGCACGCCCCGCGCCCCGGCCGGAACGTGACCCTCACGGGCGCGGGCACGATGGAGATCCTCGGGGTGGTCCGCCCTTCGTGACGACGGGCCCCCTCACGGGGCGTCCGTCCTTCGCGACGGCGGCCCCATAACGCGGCGTCCGTCCCCCGTGACGGCGGCCCCGTCACGGGGCGCTCCAGGGCTTGGTCCGCCTTCGTGACGCGGGCCGCCTTCGCCGCGCGCCGGGCGTGACGGGAGCCACGCGCGGCGCGTGACCTTTCTCATGGGACCCGAGCCCCCCGTGCGGACCGAACGGGGGCAAGTACCTCCCCTTCCGCGGCATATGCCAAGCACGGCGCGCGCTCTCACAGGCTGATCACCATTCCGCTGCGCACCGCCCTACCGCTATGGTCCGGGACGGGCGGGACGCCACCCGGCGCCCTGCGCACCCTCGGGGGGAGGGAAGGAAACCCGGACCGATGCCCGTATCCGTACCGCGTCAGAGAAACGTCTCTGCCGCTGCGGGACCCGGCGACACCACCCCAATGGACGCCACTCCCATGACAGGCACAGTCACAGGCACCGATCGCACCGATCTCACTCTCCTGGTCGTCGAGGACGACCCGGCGGGTGCCCTCGCCGTACCCGAACTGCTCGACGCGGCCGACGCCGCCGGCACCCGGGTCCGCATCCGTACCGCCCGGAACCTCACCGAGGCCGAGCGGCTCCTCACCGACGACGTCCACTGCGTCCTCGTCGACCTCTCGCTGCCCGGACCCCGCGCCGCCGCCGGCGACGACCCGCTCGCCCCGCTGCGCCACATCCTGCGCCTCGCCCCGCGCCACGCCGTCCTCGCGCTCGCGGCCTCCGCCGACGCCGAACTGGCGGCCGAGGCGGTACGCGTCGGGGCCCAGGACCACCTCTTCCGCGAGGAGCTCGACGGACGGCTGCTCAGCCGGGCCATCCGCTACGCCGTCGAACGCAAGCGGGCCGACGCCGTCCAGGTGAAGCTCGCCGAGTCCCGGCTGCGCGCCCAGGAGAACGCCCGCCTCGAACGCGGCCTCCTGCCCACCCCGCTCCTGGAGGGCTCCGAGCTGCGGTTCGCCTCCCGCTACCGGCCCGGCCGTTCCCGCGCCCTGCTCGGCGGCGACTTCTACGACACCGTCCGCACCCCCGACGGCACCGTCCACGCCATGATCGGCGACGTCTGCGGGCACGGCCCCGACGAGGCCGCCCTCGGCGTCGAGCTGCGGATCGCCTGGCGGGCCCTGACCTTCGCGGGCCTGTGCGGGGACGAGCTGCTCTCGACGATGCAGCAGGTCCTGGAGCACGAGCGGGAGAGCGACGAGATCTTCGCGACCCTCTGCACCGTCGACATCGCGCCCGACGGCCGCCGGGCCGGGCTCTGCCTGGCCGGCCACCCCTCGCCGCTGATCGCCCGGCAGGGGCGGGCCGCGCGCCTCCTCCCGTACGAGGACGGGGGCCCGGCCCTCGGACTGCTGCCGCGCGCCCGCTGGCCGCGCCGACAGGTAGAGCTGGGCGGGGCGTGGAGCCTGCTCATGTACACGGACGGGCTCATCGAGGGCCGCTCGGCCGGCCCCGGCTCACCGCGGCTCGGCCAGGACGGGATGGTCGAGATGATCAACCGCCAGCTGGCCTCGGGCCTGCGGGGCGAGGAGCTCCTGGAGGCGGCCGTGACGGAGGTCCGCTCCCTGAACGGCGGCGAGCTGACGGACGACGTCGCCGTCCTGGCCCTGGAAAGGGACAGGACCCGGGTCTGAGACCCGGGTCCTGAGGTGTTCTCGCGCCTTACCGGCCGCCGTTGTAGGGACCGTACGGTCCGTCGCTGCTGGAGCCGCCGCCGGGGCGGCCGCCCCGGCCTCCGCCGGAGACCCGAGCGAGCGCCGGCCGCACGTCCACCATGAAGACGATGGCGGCGATCAGGCCCGCGATCTGCAGGAACAGCATCGGCAGCAGCAGGTTCAGGGCGAGGTTGATGGCCAGGATGATCAGCCAGAACTTCTTCGTCTGCTTCTCGGCGGCGCGGTAGGCGTCCTCGCGCGCCATGGCGGCGAAGACGAGCGCGGCGACGGCGAAGCCGGTGAAGACCAGGAAGATCACCAGGTTGAGAAGGGAGTCGAATCCCGCGCGCAACATGCTGAGCACCGCCTAGTGGAAATGGAATGAGCGCCTCGCGGTCAAGGTACCCGGTACAACGCACCGCGTACCCGAATTGGTGCCCGCCCTACTCCTTCTCGGCGGAGACGGCCGTCTTCTTGGCGGTGGTCTTGCGGGCGGTGGCCTTCCGCGCGGGCTTGGGCTCGGCCTCGGCCGCCGGGGCCTCCTCGTCAGCCTTCGCCTCCGCCTTCTCCTCCGCCTCCGCCTCCGGCTCGACGACGACGGCGATCTCGGTGATCTCCTCGGCGACCTCGCCGCGCCACGCCTTGACGGCCTCCTCGCCGTGGGCGGCGACCTCCTCGTACTTCTCGCGCGCCTTGACCGCGTACTCGGCGGCGACGCCGACCCCGCGCAGGGCCAGGTCCTGGCAGGTCTCGCCGAGCTTCTTGAGGTCGGTGTCGAGGCTGCCGACGACCTCGGCGAGCTTCGACTGGACGGTGGCCTGGGCCTCCTTGGCCTGCGTGGACACCTTCTCCTGCACGGCCTTCGGGTCGGTCTTCCGTACGGCGTCGATGCGGGCGGGCGCCTCGGCGGCGAGCTGCTCGATCAGGCCGGGAACCTTCTTGGCCTGCTGCACGGCGAGGTCGGCGGTGCCGGCGGCGAAGTAGAGAGGGGTACGCAGTTCGTCGATGATGGCCATGCTGGTGTTCCTCCCGGATGTGACGTACTAGCTCGAAGGCGTTGCGGCATCGGGGGCGCCTGCTGCGGCCGCCTGCTCGGCGGCGTCGGCGGCGTTCTCCTTGCGGAAGGAGTCGTAGATCTGGAGCAGCACCTGCTTCTGCCGCTCGTTGATCGAGGGATCGGCCAGGATGACGGCGCGCGTCTCCAGCTCCTCCCGCTCCTTCTCGTCGAGGATCCCGGCCCGTACGTACAGCGTCTCGGCGGAGATCCGCAGGGCCTTCGCGACCTGCTGCAGGACCTCGGCGCTGGGCTTGCGCAGCCCGCGCTCGATCTGGCTGAGGTAGGGATTCGACACCCCGGCGGCGTCGGCGAGCTGCCGCAGGGAGAGCTGCGCGGTCCGCCGCTGTTCGCGGAGGTACTCACCGAGATTGCCGACGTTGAGCGATGCCATGCCCCGACCATGCCAGCCTTTGCTAACTATTGCAAGCAGCTGCTTGCAATAGTCGCGCGCCGGTGCCATCCATCCATGCGTGCATGCATGGATGCCGTACGTGCGTGCCATGCTGGGCGGCGTGGACCTGGACGACCTGAAAAGACTGCGCCGCGCGCGGGACACGATGGACCGCGACTACGCGTCGCCGCTGGACGTCCCGGCGCTGGCCCGGATCGCCCTGATGTCGACGGGGCACTTCGCGCGCAGCTTCCGCACCGCGTTCGGCGAGACGCCGTACAGCTACCTCATGACGCGGCGCGTCGAGCGGGCGAAGGCGCTGCTGCGGCGGGGGGACCTGAGCGTGACCGAGGTCTGCTTCGAGGTCGGCTGTACGTCGCTCGGGTCGTTCAGCTCGCGCTTCACGGAGCTGGTGGGCGAGACGCCGAGCGCGTACCGCGCGCGGAGCCACGAGGAGGGCGCCGCCATGCCGGCGTGCGTCGCCAAGGTGCTCACCCGGCCGGTGAAGGGCTCGGCGAAGGCGTCGGCGAAGGGCAGGAGCGAACCGATCAGGAACGGAGAAGCGGGATCGAGCGCCTCGCCGTAGCGTCGACGGCATGAACGACACCAAGCTCTCGCAGTGCTTCATCACCGTCGACGACGCCGACAAGGCGCTCGCCTTCTACCGCGACGCGGTCGGCCTCGAGGTCCGCAACGACGTCGGCTACGAGGGGATGCGCTGGGTGACCCTCGGCTCGCCCGCGCAGCCGGACGTGGCAGTCGTCCTGGAGACCCCGCTCCCCGACCCCAACGCCTCGGAGGCCGACCGCGAGGCGGTCAGGGAGCTCCTCGCCAAGGGTCACCTGCGTGGCGTGATCTTCTCGACGGAGGACGTCGACGCCACCTTCGAACGTGTCCGGGCGGCCGGCGGCGACGTCCTCCAGGAGCCGGTCGACCAGCACTACGGCGTCCGCGACTGCGCCTTCCGCGACCCGTCCGGCAACATGATCCGCTTCGCCCAGCCCAAGGCCTGACCTCCTCCGACCCGGGCCCGCCCCCTCCCCGTCCAGGGGCAGGGGGCGCCGCCGTGCCAGCATGTACGGAGGCACCGACAGGGAGGGACACCATGGCAGTTGAGCGCATCCCCCGGCGGCGAGCGGACGTCCTCGACGAGACGGCGACGCCGGGGCCCGGCCGTTTCACCGGCCCGGCGACCGGGGACGAGCTGCCGATGCTCGCCGGATTCCTGGCGGACCAGCGCGCGACCCTGGCCCTCAGGTGCGCGGGCCTGGAGGAGGAGCTCGTTCACCGGTCCGTGGAACCGTCCACCCTCTCGCTGCTCGGCCTGGTCCGGCACATGGCCGACATCGAGCGCCACTGGTTCCGCGAGGTGCTCGCCGGGGAGGAGGACGCGGGCCCCCTCTTCTCCTCCCCGGACTCCCCCGACGGGGACTTCGAGGAGGCCTCGGCGGACCCGGCGGCCGTCGCGGAGGCCTGGGAGGCCTGGCGGGCGGCGGTGGCCTACTCCGACCGCTTCACGGCCGGGGCCCCGCACCTCGACGTCACGGCCCAGGACGCCTGGCGCGGCAAGGTCTCCCTGCGCTGGGTCCTCATCCACCTGATCGAGGAGTACGCCCGCCACAACGGCCACGCGGACCTCCTCCGCGAACGCATCGACGGCACGCGGGGGCTGTAGCCGCCCCTGCGGGCCACGCGGGGCGGGGCGGCCCCCAGACTCGTCCGCTTCGTGACCATCCGCGACGGACCGGTTCTCGTTACGCTGGCAGGCATGACCTCCATGGCCCCCGCCCGCACCGAGCCCGACCTCTCCTACCTCCTCGATCACACCAGTCACGTGCTCCGGACGCGGATGGCGGCCGCGCTCGCGGAGATCGGGCTCACCCCGCGGATGCACTGCGTGCTGGTGCACGCGCTGGAGGAGGAGCGGACGCAGGCGCAGCTCGCCGAGATCGGGGACATGGACAAGACGACGATGGTGGTGACCGTCGACGCCCTGGAGAAGGCCGGGCTCGCCGAGCGCAGGCCGTCCGCCACCGACCGCCGGGCGCGGATCATCGCGGTGACCGAGGCGGGGGCCGAGGTCGCGCGCGAGAGCCAGAAGATCGTCGACGGGGTGCACGAGAGCGCCCTCTCCTCGCTGCCGGACGACGAGCGCGAGGCTCTCGTGCGGGCCCTCGACCGGCTGGCCACCGACCATCTCGCGACGCCCGTCGAGAGCCCCCGGCCCGCCCGCCGGGCCCGTCAGCGCGCATGAGACTCGAACTCCTCCCGTAAAAAATAGTCTGCAACAAAACCTTCTGCTAGCGTCTCTCCTGTCGCCTCCGACGAACAGGAGAGATCCCCATGCCTGCCACCACACCCACTCGCCCCCGCCTCGCCCTCGGCGTCCTCGCCACCGGCATGCTGATGACCGTCCTCGACGGCAGCATCGTCACCGTCGCCATGCCCGCCATCCAGGGCGACCTCGGCTTCACCCCCGCCGGCCTCAGCTGGGTCGTCAACGCCTACCTGATCGCCTTCGGTTCGCTCCTCCTCCTCGCCGGCCGCCTCGGCGACCTCGCCGGCCGCAAGCGGATGTTCCTCGCGGGCACCGGGATCTTCACCGCCGCCTCGCTCCTCGCCGGCGTCGCCGCCTCCCCCGCCGTCCTCATCGCCGCCCGCTTCCTCCAGGGCGTCGGCAGCGCGGCGGCCTCCGCCGTCGGCCTCGGCATCCTCGTCACCCTCTTCACCGAACCCCGCGAACGCGCCCGCGCCATCGCCGTGTTCAGCTTCACCGGCGCCGCCGGCGCCTCCCTCGGCCAGGTCCTCGGCGGCATCCTCACCGACGCCCTAGCCTGGAACTGGATCTTCTTCATCAACCTCCCCATCGGCGTCGCCACCGTGCTCGTCGCCGTCCGCGCCCTCCCCGCCGACCGCGCCCAGGGCCCGAAGGCCGGCGCCGACGTGCTCGGCGCACTGCTCGTGACCGCCGGGCTCATGGCCGGGATCTACGCCGTCGTCAAGATCGAGGAGTACGGGGCCGGTTCGGCGCACACCCTCGGCTTCGGGGCCCTCGCCCTCACCCTCCTGGCCGGCTTCCTGATCCGCCAGGCGAAGGCCGCGAACCCCCTCATGCCGCTGCGGATCCTCCGCTCCCGCAGCGTCGCCGGCGCGAACGCCGTCCAGATGCTGATGGTCGCCGCGCTGTTCTCCTTCCAGGTCCTCGTCGCCCTCTACCTGCAGAAGGTCCTCGGGTACGGAGCCGCCGGGACCGGCTTCGCGATGCTGCCCGCCGCCCTCGTCATCGGCGCCGTCTCGCTCGGCGTCTCGGCCCCGCTCATCGCCCGCTTCGGCGAGCGGAACATCCTGGTCACCGGCCTCGTGCTGCTCGTCGGCGTCCTCGGCCTCCTGGCCCGCGTCCCCGTCCACGCCTCGTACGCCACCGACCTGCTCCCCGTGATGCTGCTCGCCGCGGGCTTCGGCCTCGCGCTCCCCGCCCTCACCGCGCTCGCCATGTCCGGCGCGGAGGAGTCGGACGCCGGCCTGGCCTCCGGTGTCTTCAACACCACGCAGCAGATCGGCATGGCCCTCGGCGTCGCGGTCCTCTCCACCCTGGCCGCCGCCCGCACCGAGTCCCTCACAGCGGCCGGAAAGCCCGACGCCGAGGCCCTGACCGGCGGTTACCACCTCGCCTTCGGCGTCGGCGCCGGGCTCCTGCTCCTCGCCCTGACCGTCGCCCTCACCGTCCTGCGCCCTCGCGTCCCCGAGAACACCCGGCAGATGACCATGGCCGCATGAGGACCGGCCGGTCACCCGCGACGGTCCGGGCCCGCACCGCCCTCGCCCGGCTCGGCGCCGAACTCACCTCCCTGTACGGGGGTCCAGACACTCCGGCAGCTCCGCCTCGTGCACAAGGGCCAGGCGCGACACGGCCCGGGTGAGCACCACGTACAGCCGGTTCAGGCCGCGCGCCTCGGCCGCCACGATCGCGGCCGGTTCGACGACCACGACGTGGTCGAACTCCAGGCCCTTGACGACGGTCGCGGGCAGCACGGACACCCGCTCCCCGTGCCCCTTCACCTCCTGGGCCACCGCGTCGACGAAGTGGTCGGCCGTGATGACCCCCACCGAACCCTCCGCGGCGAGCGCGGCCCGCACGGCCTCGCGGACCCCGGCGGCGAGCTCCGCCGTCCGGTGGACCGTCACCTCGCCGTCCCGGCGCACCGAACGCCCCGCGGGCACGCCGGCGCCGAGCCGCGGCAGGAGCCGGTTGGCGAGGTCGACGATCGCCGCCGGGACCCGGTAGCCGAGGGTGAGCGGCACGACGGGCGTCCCGGGCTTGCCCAGGTGCGCCAGCTGCTCGTCCCAGTCGCGGGCGGCCCACGGGGTGGTGCCCTGGGCGAGGTCCCCGAGGACGGTGAGCGAACCGAACTCGGTGCGGCGGGCGATGGCCCGGCACTGCATGGGCGAGAGGTCCTGCGCCTCGTCGACGACGACGTGCCCGTAGCTCTCGGGGCGTTCGATGAGGCCCGCGAGCTCGTCGAGGAGGACGAGGTCGGCGGCGGTCCAGCGCGCGGAACGGTACGAACGCGGCGGCCGCGCCCAGCGGACGGCGGCGAGCTCGGCGGCCGTGAACACCGGGCTGGCCGGGTCCGCCGAGACGCCCCCGGGCACCGGATCCGTCGAAGCGCCCGCGCCCGCCGCGCCCGCCGCGTCCGCCGCGTCCGTCGAAGCGCCCGCGCCCGCCGGGTCCGTCAGGACGCCCGCCAGGACCTCCTCCGGGGTCACCTTCGGCCAGCACCGGTCGAGGAACGCCGTCACCGCCCTCGCCCGTTCGATCCGCCGCGCCCAGGCCGCGCCCATCGGCCCCGAGCGGCGTTCGGCCCGGAGCTGGAGGGCCCGGACGATCCGGGCCCGGACCCGTTCGCGGCCGGTCGCGTAGGGCGGCGCCTCCTCCCGTACGGCCGAGACGATCGCGGCGAGCTGCGCCGCGGGAAGCCGCCAGTGGTACGAGCCGTCGGGGACGGCCAGGTCCTCCGCCGGGGCCGGGTCGACCCTGCCGTACAGCGCGCGGTGCAGCACCCCCGCCATCCGGGCGTCGTGCTTGACCAGGGCCGCCGCCTCGTCGTCCTCGGCCCGGACCGGGTGGCGGGCGATCTCGTCGTCGAGGGTGGCCTGCCGGATCCCGGTCTCGCCGAGCGAGGGCAGCACTTCGGCGATGTACGAGAGGAAGGCCCGGTGGGGGCCGAGGACGAGGAGGCCGGAGCGCCGGATCCGCTGCGGGTGCGTGTAGAGGAGGTACGCGGCCCGGTGCAGGCCCACGGCGGTCTTGCCGGTGCCGGGCGCGCCCTGCACGCACAGGGAGGCGGCGGGCTCGGAGCGTACGAGGTCGTCCTGTTCGGGCTGGATGGTGGCGGCGATGTCCCGCATGGGACCCACCCGGGGGCGCTCGATCTCCCCGGTGAGAAGGGCGCTGACCGCCCCCGTCCCCGTACCGCCGCCGTCGAGGCGTTCGTCCTCCAGGGCGGTCAGGTCCTCGGTGGCGCCCGCGCTGTTCGGGGCCCAGCCGAAGCGGCGGCGGCGCAGGACGCCCTGCGGGTCGTGGGCTCCGGCCTGGTAGTAGGCGCGGGAGACGGGCGCGCGCCAGTCGACGACGAGCGGCGGTGCGGCCGGGTGCTCGGCGATCCGGCGGCGGCCGATGTGGTGGATCTGGCCGTCCTCGCGGTCGAGGCGGCCGAAGAACAGGGGCCCGGGGGGCTGTTCGCGCATCTCCTTGGCGCGGCTGCGCAGGTGGTAGCCGAGCGCTTCGGCGTCGGCGCCGGAGGCGGCGACGTCCTCGCCGGTGACGACCTGCTCGACGACGTCCTCGGTCATGCGGATCAGGGCGGCGCGGCAGGCGTCGTGGTGGGAGCGTTCGCGGGCGAGCTCAAGGTCCAGTGACGTCATTCCGTCAAGCCTAACGGAAAGCGTTACCGGGTTACGTTTTTTACCGAGTCACAGATGAATCCTCAGTACGGCAGCCCCTCCCGCAACGACCGGAACGCCTCCCCCGCCGCGGCCACCGCGTCCCGCGCCACCACGTCGAGCGCCTCACCGGCCGTAAGGCGCGCCACGTTCTCGTTCGCCAGGATCCGCAGCACGGCCGTGATCTGCCCGGCCGCGAGCCGCGCCGCCAGGGGATCACCGCCGAGCGCCCGCGCGAGGGCCTCCTCCGACCGCTGCTGGTAGGCGTGGATCCCGGCGAGCAGGGCGGGCGTCCCGTACAGGAGGCGGTGGTACGCGAGGACCGCCGGCACGTCACAGAGCCCGGTCACCGGATCGCGCCGCTGAAGGCCGGCGAGCAGGTGCTCGCCCAGCGCGTCGAGCGGCGCCCTGCCGTCCTCGCGCCCGCCCGCCACCACGCGCGCGGACTCGTCCTCGTGGTCGGCGAAACGGTGGAGGACCAGGTCCTCCTTGGCGGGGAAGTAGCGGAAGAGGGTCGGCTTCGAGACCTCGGCGGCGGCGGCCACCTCCGCGACGGACACCGCGTCGAAGCCCTTCCGCAGGAAGAGCGTGATCGCCGCGTCCGAGAGGGCCTGCCGGGTCCGCGCCTTCTTCCGCTCGCGCAGACCGGCCTCGCCGGTCACACGGTCCTCCGCCACGAGGCGCCTCCTTCGTATGGGGCGCCCATTTTATGGCGGCTGCAATGGCGGTTTCTCTGGCGGTTTCTCTGGCGAGCGGGTCTCAGAAGACGTCGGGCGAGAAGGGCCGCAGCGGAGTGCGGAACAGCAGGTCGGCGCGGGCGGCCGCACCCGCCGTCAGCTCCTCCACGCGCCCGAGCCGGGACAGCCGTACCGCCGACTCGTCACCGAACGCGAGCGTGCCCACCTCCGCGATGTCGAGGGCGAGATCGGCCGGCGCGGACGTCCGCACACAGGCCGCGCCCGCCGGGGACGCGTCGAGCCGGAACCGCCCGCCGGCCAGTCCGCCGGCGTCCCGCACCTCCAGGACGAGGCCGTCCTCCACGGGATACGTCCGGCCCTCCAGGACCCGGACCACGTCCAGGACCCGGACCCACAGCATGTCCACGTACGTCAGGAGCCCGGCCGCGCGCGGGTCGGGCAGGAGCAGCGGCAGCGGGTCGTCGGGCGCCCGGTAGCCGGTGCGGACGGTGGCGATCCAGTCGATCGAGCAGAGGTAGTGCCACAGGGCGCGCTCGGCGGCCGGGGTGACGGCGATGAGGTCCCGTACGGTCGCCGTGTTCACCGGGCGCTTCGCGTCGTCCCACTTGTCGTCGGCGGAGTACGCGACGTACCCCTCGACCTCGCCGGACTCCGACCGGTACATCGCGTAGTACGGCTCCCGCCACGGGTGGCTCTGGTAGCCGAGTCCCGTGCCCTGCTCCCAGTCGCGTGTGCCACGGTTCGTGACCCCGGCGCGGACGCCGGCAAGGCGGCGGTGCACCTCGGGGCCGGTCTTGCGGATCTCGTCACCGTCGGTCAGATCGATCCGTCCGCCGTCCTCCGGGCGGCCCGAGCGGCGCGGGTCGAGACCGGAGCGGTTCACGTCGACGCTCCACTCGGCGGCCCAGCTCGCCGCGCCGAAGCCGAAGCGCCCGTAGATCGGGTACTCGGCGGCGATCAGCGTCGCGATCGCGTCGCCCCGCTCCTTCGCGGCGGCGAGGTCCATGGCCATCATCCGGCCGAGCAGCCCGCGCCTGCGGTGCGTCGGCGAGACCGAGACCTGCGTGATCGCGTCGGCGGCGAGGCTGCCGCCGCCGACCGTGCTGACCTCCTGCCGGAAGGACCGGAAGGTCCCGACGATCCGGTCCCGGTCGAAGACACCGAGCGTGCGCGAGAGGTCCGCGGCCGCCATCCGGTCGGCGACCTCCGCGTCGGAGACGACCGGCGTCCTGAGGAACCCGGTGCGCAGCGCCCGCTGCCAGTCGGGGAACTCGGACTCCGTCACGGCGCGCACGTCGAAGCTCATCCCCCGACCCTACGACCGGCGTGACCGGCCCCGCACGGGGTTTTTCCCGTACGGGGCGGGCGGCCCCGCACGGGGTTTTCCCCGCACGGCGGGCCGGCCCCGCACCGGAGTTCCGGCGTACTGCCCGGGCGGGCCTCAGGCGAGCAGGTCGTCCACCTGGGCCTCGCCCTCGCGGTAGCGGCGGGCGATCTCGGCGCTGCAGTCGTCGGCGGTCCGCTGGAGGTGCTGGCGGCGGCGCGAGACCTGCTGCTCGTACCCCGCGAGCCGGCCCATCGCCGCATGCAGCTCGCCATCGGTCCGGGCCGTCAGGTCCGACAGCTCGACCTCCGACAGCATCTCGGCCGCGAGCCGCCGGTACTCCTCGCCGCGCGGCGTCGACAGCGTCACGTGCCGCGCCGAGCTGCGGTGCCGCGAGGGCACGTCGGCGAGGATCTCGGAGAGCCGGTCGAGGACCGGGGCCTCCGGATCGGTGCGCCGCGCCAGCTCGGCCCGCAGGATGTCGATCCGGCCCTGGAGCATCCGGCGTACGTAACTCAGGTCGGCCTCGTCGCTCTGCGCGTCCCTGCGCAGCGCCCGCAGCTCCGGCAGCCGCAGGGCGCCGAGCTCGGGCTGCGGCCGCTCCTCCGGCTCGGCGGTCCGCTGCGCGGGCGGGCGCGTCACGGGTCCTCCGCCCGGTCCCGCGCCGCGGGTTCCGGAGCTGATCAGCGGTACGGGACCGGACGGCGTCGGCCCGGTGCCAGGTGCACTCATGAGAATCGTCCCCTCGACCGGTGCGGTCGGCCGCACCGCCTGACACGCATGGTGCCACTCCTGCACGTGCGAATGCAGGCGCTCTGCACCCGTTCGGCCCTCTTCTGTACCGGGTCGGTAGGTTGGTGCGCATGCGAGCTGTGGTGCAGAGGGTGGACGGCGCGAGTGTCGTCGTCGCAGGGGAGACCGTCGGGGAGATCACCGGCGAGGGGTTGTGCGTGCTGGTCGGGGTGACCCACGACGACACCCCGGAGAAGGCCGCCCAATTGGCCAGAAAGCTCTGGTCCGTCCGGGTACTGGACGGCGAGAAGTCGTGCTCCGACGTGAACGCGCCGCTGCTCGTCATCTCCCAGTTCACCCTCTACGGAGACGCCCGCAAGGGCCGCCGCCCCACCTGGAACGCCGCGGCTCCCGGCCCCGTCGCCGAGCCCCTGGTCGACGAGGTGGTCGCCCAGCTGCGCGCCCTGGGCGCGCACGTGGAGACGGGCCGCTTCGGAGCGAAGATGAGCGTCTCCCTCACGAACAACGGCCCGTTCACGGTCCTGATCGAGGTCTGATCAGGGCTCGACGACCGTCTCCTGCGCGGCGGCCGTCGTGCCGGCGATCAGCGGGGCGTCCACCGGTACGTTCCGCTTGAGCAGGGCGAGGGCGATCGGCCCGAGCTCGTGGTGGCGGACGGCGGTCGTCACGAAGCCGAGCTGCCGGCCCTCCTCCCCGTCGGCCGCGAGCCGGATCGGGGTGCCGTGGGCGGGCAGCAGCACCTCGCTGCCGTCCAGGTGCAGGAAGACCAGGCGGCGCGGCGGCTTCCCCAGGTTCTGCACCCGGGCGACGGTCTCCTGGCCCCGGTAGCAGCCCTTCTGAAGGTGGACGGCGCTGCCGATGAGGCCGACCTCGTGCGGAATGGTCCGGTGGTCGGTCTCGAAGCCGAGCCGCGGCCGGTGCGCCTCGACGCGCAGCGCCTCGTACGCGAGGATCCCGGCGGCCGGCCCGTGCGAGGCCGCGAAGGACTCCAGGCCCGCGCGGGGCAGGAACAGATCGCGGCCGTGCGGGGTCTCCCGTACGACGACGCCCTCGGGCACCTCGGCGATGGAACCGGCCGGGAGGTGGACGACGGCGAAGTCGTCGGTCCGGTCGGCGACCTCGACCCGGTAGAAGAACTTCATCGACTCCAGGTACGCGACGAGCTCCTCGCGCGTCCCCGGCTCGACGTGCGCCCACACCGTCGCGCCGTCGTCGACGAGGTACAGGGCGTGCTCGATGTGCCCGTTCGCGGAGAGGATCAGCGCCTCGGTCGCCTGCCCGGGCGGCAGCTCGGTCATGTGCTGGGTGACGAGCAGGTGCAGCCAGCTCAGCCGGTCGTCGCCGGAGACGGCGACGACTCCCCGGTGCGAGAGGTCGACGAAGCCGTTGCCTTCGGCGAGGGCGCGCTGCTCGCGGAACAGGTCGCCGTAGTGCGCGGCGACGCCTTCGTCGCGGCCTTCGGCGGAAACCGCGCCGGGCAGGGACAACAGAGGGCTCTTCATATCTCAGAGCCTACGACTCGGCGGCAGCGTCCTTGTTCGAACAGTCCCGGCAGCGGCCGAAGATCGCGAAGTGCTTCATGTCCGTCTCGAACCCGAAGGTCTCGCGGAGCTTCCCCGTGAACTCGGCGGCCACCTCGACGTCCGCCTCGATCACCTCGGAGCAGTCCCGGCAGACCAGGTGCAGATGATGGTGCCGGTCGGCGAGGTGATAGGTCGGCGCCCCGTGCCCCAGATGCGCGTGGGAGACGAGACCGAGCTCCTCCAGGAGCTCCAGGGTCCGGTACACGGTGGAGATGTTCACCCCGGAGGCCGTCCTGCGGACCTCGCCGAGGATGTCGTCCGGGGTCGCGTGCTCCAGCTTGTCCACGGCCTCCAGGACAAGCTGACGCTGCGGCGTCAGCCGGTAGCCGCGCTGCCGCAGATCGCTCTTCCAGTCGGTGCTCACCACGCCCCCAGTGTATGAGGGCGCGGCGCGCCACCCCATGTGTCAGCGGAAGAAGGCGATGCCGTCGTCCGGCATGTCGGGCAGGTTGCGGGCCATCTCCGCGACCTCCTCCGGCGTGACGACCTTCTTCAGGTGCGCCGACATGTACGGGCGGAGCGGGACCTCGGGGGTCGCCTTCTCGCCGACCCACATCAGGTCGCTCTTCACGTAGCCGTAGAGCCGCTTGCCGCCGCTGTACGCGCCCGAGGCCGCGGTCCGGGCGACGGCGTCCGTCACCAGGTCGATCTGCGGCTTCTGGTCGGCGAGCTCGCCGTACCAGATCTCGACGATGCCCTGGTCGCGGACCATGACGACCTCGACCTTGCGGTCCTTGTCGATGCGCCAGTAGCCGCTCTCGCTCTCCAGCGGGCGGACCTTGTTGCCGTCGTTGTCCAGGACCCAGGAGTGGGAGCGGTACTCGAGGAAGTCCCGGCCGTCGTGGCTGAAGGTCACGGACTGGCCGAAGTTGCACTTCTCGGCGCCGGGGAAGTCGGAGACGCCCGCGCCCTCCCACGTGCCGAGCAGGAACGCGAGGGGGACGAGGTCCGGGTTGAGGTCGGACGGGATCTCGATCATGAGCAGCTCTGGCGTTCTCTCGAAGTGGTTAGCGCTGGCCCTGGTACAGCTTCTTCACGGTCAGACCGGCGAAGGCGATCACGCCGACGGCGACCAGGACCAGGAGGGTTTCGAAGAAAGCGATCATGGGGTGCTCCTCGACTGAGCGGTGAAGGCGGAACGGGCCGGACCCCAGCTTAGTGGGCGGGGGTCCGGCCCACTCGGTGAGGTGGGTCTCGCGGACGATCAGCCGAGCAGCTGGTTCTGCAGGATGACGGTCTGCCGGAACGGCACGTCGAGCACCTCGCCCTTGCGGGTCTGGGTGATCAGCGCGAGCGTGTCGCCGGCCTGGAGGTAGGCCCAGCGGACCTCCTCGGGGCCGTACGGCTTCTTCTCCCGGAGGGCGTAGACCCTGGTGCCCCCCACGTCGAGGGCGTCCGGGAAGGGCTCCAGGAAGGCGCCCCCCACCCCGTCCGGCAGCGCCTTCAGGCCGTCCTTCGCGTAGTCCGCAACGACCTTGTACTGGTACGCCTCGGCGTACGCCACCGAGCTGAACCGGAGCAGGTGGATCGTGGTGCGGGTGCCGTCCGGAGTCCTCCAGGCCCGGGCGGCGATGTGCCGCAGGGTGGAGTCCGTCAGGGTTCGCTTCAGCTCGCCGCGGGACTCCTTTCCGTAGAACGGGAGGTAGGAGTCCATGGGCACGAAGCCGCCGTTCAGCTGCGGGTCGGCCGTCGCGCCGGCCGGCGCGGGCAGCAGCAGCTCGCGCACGTCGGCGTAGTGGATCTCGCCCTCGTTGCCGTCGGTGAAGGGCCGCGGCCGGTCCGCGGGCAGCGCCGGAAGCCGGAGCTTCGGGTACTCCCAGCGGCCGTCGTTCTCGGTCGCGAGACCGGGCACGTCGGTGCGGTCGAGCGCGGTGATCCCCATGGCGGTACCGGCGCCCACGCCGCCGCACACGACGACGGCGGCCGTCCAGCGGGCGACGGCCCACAGGACGCGCCGGGACCGCCGCGGAGCGGCCGGCGCGGCCTCGGCCACCGGATCCGGGGAGGCTGCCACCGCGTCGGCGGCCGTCTCGGCCTGCTGCTCGGTCATACGTACTCCCCCGGGGATGCGATGTGGCGCAGCTGCTTCTCGACGAGGTCGGCCACGGCCTTCCGGTCGAAGGGCGGGGATCCGTACGCCCGGACGGTGATCATGAACTCACCGTCGTACGCCGAGCAGACCATGTCCTGCAGGTCCGGCGTCCGCCGCTCGCTGCCGTGCTGCACGGGCTTCTCGGGCTCGGGCCCCAGGAAGCAGACGGCGTTCTTGTCGTACTCCTTGATCTTCGGCCCCTTGCGCATCTCCAGGATCTCGGAGATCCCCTTGCGGACCTCGAAGAACTTGCGGACCGTGTTCTTGTCCTTCATGTGCAGGATGAGCAGCTCGGCCTGGAAGGTGCTGCGCTCGTCGGCGTACGAGCGCATCGCCATGCCCTGGATGCCGAGCCGGTCGACCTCCTTCTCGTACGCGCGGCGCTTCTTGCCGTAGAAGCCCTCGCCCGTCAGCCTGAGGAGAGCCCGAGCCTCCTTGTCCGACACCTCGGCGTCGTTGCCGTACCCCTCGATGTCCGACCCG
Source organism: Streptomyces sp. NPDC037410 (assembly GCF_055602235.1). NCBI lineage: Bacteria > Bacillati > Actinomycetota > Actinomycetes > Kitasatosporales > Streptomycetaceae > Streptomyces > Streptomyces sp. NPDC037410. Next base: position 332,328 of record NZ_JBVJWR010000006.1, read on the forward strand.
AGCACATAGCCCTCCGGCACCGGCAGGAGGAGCTTGCTCAGCGGTGTCGACGCCCGGCCGCGCAGGAAGCCGGCGGCGGGGTCCTCGGAGGTCGTGGTCGTGGTGGGCCCCGCCCACGCCACCGTGGGGGCGGTCCGGTCGGCGCGGTCGACGGTCACTGCGGTGTACGCGGCCGCGCCGCCGACGATCCCCAGCACGAGCGCGGCGACCAGGACGTTCTTCAGGGTCCGGCGCTTGCGGTTACCCGACTTCTCGCTCACAGGCGCCCCAGTTGCCGCTCGGCCAGAGAGCGGATCTCGCTCTCGGCGATCTTGTGTGTGTCGTACATGAGGATCGTGATCGCGATGTCACCGCGCTGGATGAAGGCCCGGGCCTCGTACGCGTCCAGGTACCCCGCCCTCCGGCGTACCGGGTAGACGAAGTAGCGGCCGTTCGTGGAGCCCTTCACCTCGCTTCCGGGCGAGGCGGACTTGTCGTCCCTCTGGGCGAGGTCCCGCTGGCCCGACATCTGCTTGACGGCCCCGAGCTGGGCGTCGGCGCGGTACTGCGCGAGCTTGATCTCGACCCTCTTGTACGCGCCGACCCGCCACGCGCGCGTGGCGATGCGGCGGATGCCCGTGGCGAGTTCGTCCTCGAGCACCCCGTCGGGGCGGGTGAACCCGTCGGCGTACGCGTCCAGCGACTGCCACCCGTCCTCCCCGTCGGCCCGCGCGCCCGCCGGCCTCGGCACCAGCAGCTTCCGCAGGTCGCCCTGCGCCTTCGCCTGGCGGTCCTCCGAGGCGGACAGCGGCTCCGGTTCCTGCCCCTTCGGCAGCGGCTTCGACGGGTAGGCGAGGCCCGGCTGGTTCAGCGGCGGGAGGGCGGTCGGTTCGCGGTCGGCCTGGATGCCGTAGCCGACGGCGGTGCCGCCGGCGAGGCCGATGACGGCGGCGACGGCGATCAGTCCGGCGGTACGGGCGATGCGGCGGCGCGGCCGCTGGACCGGAGGTGCGGGTTCCGTCGCCGTTTCCGACTCCGGCTGTGACGTTGTATCCGTATTTTGGATACTTTCTTCGATATCCAAGAGTCCCCCCACGAGACCTGAAGCGCGGATTCCGTCACCCGCGCACCCACCTGACACGTGAGGGGCGCATGAGGTTGCAGTGCCGCGCATTACAGTTCGGTATATGGCGAAGAAGCTCGTGATCAAGGTGACCGCAGGGGCCGACGCCCCCGAACGCTGCTCCCAGGCCTTCACGGTGGCCGCCGTCGCCGTCGCCAGCGGTGTCGAGGTCTCGCTCTGGCTGACCGGCGAGTCCGCCTGGTTCGCCCTCCCGGGCCGCGCGGCGGAGTTCGAGCTCCCACACGCCGCACCGCTGCCGGACCTGATCGACTCGATCCTGGCGGCCGGCCGCATCACGCTCTGCACGCAGTGCGCGGCGCGCCGCGAGATCACGGAGAAGGACGTCCTGGACGGCGTCCGCATCGCCGGCGCCCAGGTCTTCGTCCAGGAGGCGATGTCCGACGAGACCCAGGCCCTCGTCTACTAGGCCTCCTAGGCCTACTGGGCCAGGAAGCTACGGCTCCCGGCGCTTCTTGCCGTCGAGTTCGTCCCACCACTCGTCCGACTTGGGGTCGCCCGAGGGATCGTCCCACCAGCGGTCCTCGGGGCCCCGGCGGTTCGCGACCATCGCGGCGACCGGGGGGATGAGCATGGCGACGACGCACATGCCGATGGCGACCGGCATCGAGAAGAGCCGCACGACGGCCCAGGCGCCCACGAACAGGGCCAGGCAGGCGCCCATCATCCAGAAGTAGACGTGCCGACGTCGCGCGTACACACCTTCAGCGTACGACCGGGCGCGATGGCCGGAAAGCACAGAAGCCGAAGGGCCGTGCCTCTAGTCCTGGTATAGGCGTCCAACCCCCCAGGAGGCACGGCCCTCCGGCCGTTCAGTGGTGTGACGTCACACCGCGATGGCGACGTCCGTCAGGCTGCCCGTCTCCGTGACGACGACCTTGCGGTCGGCCTGGGCGCCGGGGACCAGCGCGCGGAGGGTCCACTCGCCGGTCGCCGCGTAGAAGCGGAACTGGCCGGTGGCCGAGGTCGGGACCTCGGCGGTGAACTCCCCGGAGCCGTCGAGGAGGCGCACGTAACCGGTGACGGGCTCGCCGTTCTTGGTCACCTGGCCCTGGATGGCCGTCTCACCGGGCTTGAGCGTGCTGACGTCGGGACCGCCGACCTGAGCTCCACACATGTTCGCTGTCCTGTCCTGAAGAAGAAGTGGGGTTACTTGTTGGCGCCGAGCTCGATCGGCACGCCGACGAGGGAGCCGTACTCGGTCCAGGAGCCGTCGTAGTTCTTGACGTTCGTGACCTCGAGCAGCTCGTGCAGGACGAACCAGGTGAGCGCGGAGCGCTCGCCGATGCGGCAGTAGGCGATGGTGTCCTTCGCCAGGTCGACCTGCTCGGCCTCGTAGAGGGCCTTGAGCTCGTCGTCCGACTTGAAGGTGCCGTCGTCGTTGGCGTTCTTCGACCACGGGATGTTGCGGGCGCTCGGCACGTGGCCGGGGCGCTGCGACTGCTCCTGCGGGAGGTGCGCCGGGGCGAGCAGCTTGCCGGAGAACTCGTCGGGCGAGCGGACGTCGACCAGGTTCTGCGAGCCGATCGCGGCGACGACGTCGTCACGGAAGGCGCGGATGGAGGAGTCCTGGGCCTGGGCCTTGTACGCGGTGGCCGGGCGGGCCGGCACCTCGGCGACGAGGTCACGGGAGTCGAGCTCCCACTTCTTGCGGCCGCCGTCGAGGAGCTTGACGTCCTGGTGGCCGTAGAGCTTGAAGTACCAGTAGGCGTAGGAGGCGAACCAGTTGTTGTTGCCGCCGTAGAGGACGACCGTGGTGTCGTTCGCGATGCCCTTGGCCGAGAGGAGCTTCTCGAAGCCCTCCTGGTCGATGAAGTCGCGGCGGACCGGGTCCTGCAGGTCCTTGGTCCAGTCGATGCGGATGGCGTTGCGGATGTGGTTCTTCTCGTAGGCCGAGGTGTCCTCGTCGACCTCGACGATGGCGACCTGCGGGTTGTCGAGGTTGGCCTCGACCCAGTCCGCGTCGACCAGGACGTCGCTGCGAGCCATGCTGTTCTCCTCCGGGGCAGTGTGCGGGGGTGTGCTGCGGTGGTGCGGATGTGTGCTGCGGTACGGGTCGTCGCGGACGTACGGACATACGGGCATATGGGCATACGGACTGCGGACGTGCGTACGGCGCTGCACAGGGGCGGCCCCGACATCCGTCGACGGGCCTGAGGGATACGGGAGTTGGCGTCCCGCTCAGACTGAGCGACAGAGCATGGCGGCGACGCGGCACAGGTCTACTGCCCGCCGCTTCGTGAGATCCGCCTGTCGCTTCATGCCCTCGATCGTAGGGACGGACAGGCGGCCGTGTCACCGGTGTGTCGTATTTTGAGACGCGATCGTCCGAGATGCGAGACGTGATCACGCCGGGAGGGGGCTTCGGACGCCTCCGGACCGAGGTGTCCGCTTCACCTTCTGCGGATCGGACGGCCCTGTCTCAGCATGTGACCAAGGGCCCCCGTCAGCCCGCCAGGACGACGTCCTTGCCGGTCACGGTGACCGCCAGGCCGTCCGGACGCGGCTCGACCTTCTCCACCTTCATCCCGGCGATCATGCCGATCGGGCGCTCGAAGTCGGTGCGCGCGCGGACCAGGTCCTCGACGCCCGGAATCCCCGCGCCCGGCACCTCGTCGGCGCGGACACGGATGGTGTCGCCGTCCACGACGGTCACCGTGGACAGGACCGAACGGGTCAGGGTGCGGCCCAGGATCTTCACGCTGCCGGTGACCTTCACCTTGCCGTTCCCGCCGTAGGCGACGGTCGCCTCGCGGTCGGAGGCGGCGGTGAGGTCCGCGTACGAGATGAGGGCCGTGCCGCTCGCCGAGCCCGCCTTCGCGCCCGCCCAGTCGCCGGTCACGGTCACGTCCCGCAGGGTCGCGGTCAGCTCGCCGACCCGGACGTCCTTGTCGCCCGCCTGCGCCTGCACGCCGGTCGCCGTCACCTCGACCTCGTCGAACCGCTTGTCCAGGACCTGGGTGAGGAACGGGAAGCCCTTGATGTCGACCTCGATCGAGTCGCTGGTCGAGGCCGAGAGCTTCACCCGGCTCGACGCCTCCGACTCGGCGTACGACACGGCCAGCCGGTCGATCCCGACGAGGATCCCGCCCAGCACGACGGCCACGATCAACAGAATCCGCAGTGCTCGCATGGGCTGTGCGTCCCCCCGTAGTGGTTCCTGTGACGGATCCCGTGAAAAGTTCCGGCCCCCCGACACGAAGATCGACGTGTCGGAGGGCCGGTTGGTTCCCCTGCCCGGAACGGGCCGCGGGTCAGGCCAGGGCCCGGCCGAGCAGGTAGACGGCGGGCGCGGCGGCGGTCAGCGGCAGCGCGACGCCCGCGGTCATGTGGACGAACCGCGACGGGTAGTCGTAGCTGGCCGCCCGCAGGCCGACCAGCGCGCAGACCCCGGCGCCGAGGCCGAGGAGCGCGCCGGAGGTGCCCAGGTCGGTGACTCCGCCGGCCGCGATCCCGGCGCCCGCCGAGGCGAGCAGGGCGACGATCAGGGAGACCGGTCCGGGCAGCGGCAGCGCCCGGGCGAGGACGGTGGCGGCGACCGCGGCCCCGCCGACGACCACCGCGTCCGGGGCGGCGCCGAGGTGCCCCGTGGCGACGACGGTCAGGGCGGCGGAGGCGATGGTGGCCATCAGTCCGTACATGCGCTCGTCGGGGTCGGCGTGGCTGCGCAGCTGGAGGACGAGGCAGAGCAGCACCCAGACACCGAGCGTGCCCAGGATCGCGGCGGCCGCGTGCTCCCGGCCGGTGGCGAGCAGGGCGGCGTCGGCGACGAGGCCGCCGAGGAAGGCGAGGGCGATGCCCTGCCGGGCGGGCCACATGCCGTTGAGCCGGAACCAGCCGGCGGCGGTGAGGCCCTGGAGCAGCACGAGCGGGACGAGGAGGCCGTACGAGCCGAGGGACGCGCCGCCCGCGAGCAGGAGTCCGAGGACGGCGGTGAGCGCGGCGGGCCGCATGCCGGGCTCGATCACCGGCGAGCGGCCCTCGGCGCGGGCGCGCTGGGCGTCGGTGAGGCGGACGTTCCCGGAGGTGGTGGGCGCGGAGTACGCGGGCCCGCCGTCGGCCACCGGAGCGGGCGCCGGGACGGGGGCGGGCTCGGGCGCGGGCGCGGGCTCGGCGACCGGCTCCGCGTAGTACGCGGCGGGCGCGCCTCCCTGCGACGGGTACTGCTCGTAGGGCTGCTGCTCGTACGACGGCTGCCGGTACGACTCCTGGTACGGCTGCTCGTAGCTCGCGGGAGCCTGCGCCTGGGCCTGCGCCGCCTGGATCTGGTCGTACGAGACGGCCGGCTGGTACGTGGTGTCCCAGGTCTGGCCCTCCCACGTCTGGGCGACCTCGACGGGGTTCTGCGGCCCGTCGGCGTCGGCGTACGGCTCGTACTGCTGCCCGCCGTAGTACTGGTCGTTGCTCATTGCTCTGGGGTTCACCCTCCTGCGAACGGGGGGAGCACCTCGACCGTGCCGCCCTCGGCAAGCCGTACCGTCTCATGGCTCCGGGTTCCGACGGGGTCGCCGTCGACCAGGAACGAGCACCGCTTGAGGACCTGGACGAGCTCGCCCGGGTGCTGCGCTCGGGCCGCGTCGAGTGCCTCGGCCAGGGTCCCGGCGTCGTACGGCTCCTCGGCGACACCGGCGGCCGCCTTGGCCGCGGCCCAGTAGCGGATGGTTCCCGCTGCCATAGCGGCGCTCCCTTCGTTCGTGTGCGCGCCGCCCCCCATCATGGGCTATGCGCGCGTGAGCCAGTCCCCCAGGCGGGCGAGGAGCTGCGCGTCGGCCGCGTTCTCGGCGTGGCCCATGCCCCGCTCCAGCCAGAGTTCCGCGTCGCCCGCGGCGGCCAGCATGCGCGGGTGGTCGAGCGGGAAGTACGCGTCGCGGTCGCCGTGCACGATGAGCAGCGGGGTCGGCGCGATCAGCGGGACCGCCTCCACGGGGGAGAGGGGGACGGGGTCCCAGGCCCTGCCGTCGATCCGGGTGCCGAGTCCGTACCGCCCGACGAGGCGGCCCGCCGGCCGGGTGACCACCCAGTGGACGCGGCGCATCGGGGCCGTCCCCCGGTAGTACCAGCGGGCGGGCGCGGACACGGCGGCCACCGCGTCGGCGCGGCCCTCCGTGCCGCGCTCCAGGGCCGCGTGCCGCAGGACCACGGAGCCGCCCATGGAGAAGCCGAGGGTCGCCACGCGCGCGTGGCCGAGCTCACGGGCCCAGCGGACGGCGGCGGACAGGTCGAGGACCTCGCGGTCGCCGACGGTGGAGCGGCCGCCGGAGCGGCCGTGGCCGCGGAAGGAGAAGGTGACGACGGCGGCGCCGCGCTCCGCGAGGGCGCCGGCGGCGCGCCGGACGGCGGGCCGGTCGGCCGACCCGGTGAAGCCGTGGGCGAGGACGACCGCCGTATCGGTGACACTTGCCCGTGAGGGTTCGTAAACCGCCTCGATCCGGACACCGTCTTCGGTACGCAGCATGGACCGCGAAGGTCGGGAAGTGAGCGAGGAAACATCCACCATGTGAAATCGGCCCTCTGCCTCGGAACTCATGTGGGCTATTCTGCTTGCCAGAGGATCCGGGCGACGCAGCCCCCGGGTCCTTTTGTGTTTTCCGACCGTTGTTACGGACGGATGAACAAAAGCTCTCAGGGCGCGCGAGAGCCACACGTGAGCACACATAGACGTCCTCGCAGGGACCGAGGAGGAACCGACGTCATGGACGAGCGAACGACGACCGACGGATCGACGACGACCCGGGTAGGTGGAGGCCGATGAGTTCTCTGCTGCTCCTGACGAACGCCCTCCAGCCGTCGACCGAGGTGCTCCCCGCCCTCGGCCTGCTGCTGCACAACGTCCGGGTCGCCCCGGCCGAGGGCCCCGCCCTCGTGGACACACCCGGCGCGGACGTGATCCTCGTCGACGGCCGGCGCGACCTCCCGCAGGTGCGCTCGCTCTGCCAGCTGCTGCGCTCCACCGGGCCTGGCTGTCCGCTGATCCTCGTCGTCACGGAGGGCGGTCTCGCGGCCGTCACCGCCGACTGGGGCATCGACGACGTCCTCCTCGACACGGCGGGCCCCGCCGAGGTCGAGGCACGGCTCCGGCTCGCGATGGGCCGCCAGCAGATCGTCGCGGACGACTCCCCGATGGAGATCCGCAACGGCGACCTGTCGGTCGACGAGGCGACGTACAGCGCGAAGCTCAAGGGCCGGGTCCTGGACCTGACCTTCAAGGAGTTCGAGCTGCTCAAGTACCTGGCCCAGCACCCGGGCCGGGTCTTCACGCGCGCGCAGCTCCTCCAGGAGGTGTGGGGGTACGACTACTTCGGCGGCACCCGTACGGTCGACGTCCATGTGCGGCGGCTGCGGGCCAAGCTCGGCCCCGAGCACGAGTCGCTCATCGGCACCGTCCGGAACGTCGGCTACCGCTTCGTCACGCCCGAGAAGGTCGAGCGGGCGGCCGAGGAGGCCCGCACCAAGCCCGAGAGCACGCGCGACCGGGAGAAGGCCCGCGCGAACGCCGGGGTCAAGGCCGCCACGGAGCTCATCACCCTCCCGGAGGACAGGAACGTGGCAGATGCCACAGTGCGACCTGCCGGTAGGTAGGTCCCCCCGCGTAGACTGCCGCGCGTGGCCAAGGTGACGCGGGATGACGTAGCGCGACTTGCAGGTACTTCTACCGCGGTCGTGAGCTACGTCATCAACAACGGACCCCGGCCGGTCGCCCCGGCCACGCGCGAGCGTGTCCTCGCCGCCATCAAGGAGCTGGGCTACCGGCCCGACCGGGTGGCGCAGGCGATGGCCTCGCGGCGCACGGACCTCATAGGCATGATCGTCCCCGACGCGCGGCAGCCGTTCTTCGGCGAGATGGCGCACGCGGTCGAGCAGGCCGCCGCCGAGCGCGGGAAGATGGTCCTCGTCGGCAACTCCGACTACCGGACCGAGCGCGAGGTCCACTACCTGCGTGCCTTCCTCGGCATGCGGGTCTCCGGACTGATCCTGGTCAGCCAGGGCATGAGCGAGCAGGCCGCGAGCGAGATCGAGGCCTGGGACGCGCGCGTGGTGCTGCTGCACGAGCGGCCCGAGGCGATCGACGACGTGGCCGTCGTCACCGACGACATCGGCGGCGCGCAGCTCGCCACCCGGCACCTCCTGGAGCACGGTCACCCGTACGTGGCGTGCCTCGGAGGCGTGCCGAACACCCCGGCCGTCGGCGACCCGGTCGCCGACCACGTCGAGGGCTGGCGGCGCGCCATGCAGGAGGCGGGCCTCCCGACCGAGGGCCGGCTCTTCGAGGCGCCGTACAACCGGTACGACGCCTACCAGGTCGCCCTCAAGCTGCTCGCCGGCCCCGACCGGCCCCCGGCCATCTTCTGCTCGACCGACGACCAGGCCTTCGGCGTCCTGCGGGCCGCCCGCGAGCTGCGCATAGAGGTGCCGACGGAGCTGGCGGTCGCGGGCTTCGACGACGTGAAGGAGGCGGCGCTCACCGACCCGCCGCTGACCACGGTCTCCTCGGACCGCCCCGCGATGGCCCGCGCGGCCGTGGACCTGGTCCTCGACGACTCGATCCGCGTGGCGGGCTCGCGCCGCGAACGCGTGAAGCTCTTCCCGTCGGCCCTGATCGTCCGCCGCTCCTGCGGCTGCCACGGGTAGGACGAGGGGACCCGGCTTCCACCGCGGGACCCGGCGCTCACTGCGGGACCCGTCTTCCCACCGCGGGACCCCGCGCTCACCGCGGGACCCGTCTCTCCACCGCGGGACCCGTCTTTATACGGGACATACGGGGTTCTGTCGGGCTTCTCAGCCGGTCCTCAGGCGGCTCTCATGTACGGATCCGAGAGTCATAGCCATGACGGACTTCCAGGAGCAGCAGCCGCAGCAGCAGCCGTACTACCCACCGAGGCCGCCGTACGAGCCGGCGCAGGCCCCGCAGGGCCCGCAGGGCCCGTACGAGCGGACGCAGCCGATCGCCACCGGGCCGGGCACGACCGTCTGGCCCTCGGGCGGGCACACCCCGCCGCCGGTGGACCCGACGCTCGTCGCCGCCGTCCCCGCTCCGGTCCCCTCTCCCCGGCGCCGCGCCAAGCGCGGCGTCGGGCTCATGGCGGCCGTGGCCATCGCGGCCGCGGCGGTCGGCGGCGGCACGGCGACGCTGGTGCAGCAGCTCACCTCCGACCCCTCGGTGAGCGCCTCCGCCCCCGTCGTGAGCGGCACCAACGTCTCCACCGGCACCAAGGGCACGGTCGCCGGGGTCGCCGAGGCCGTCTCCCCCTCCATCGTGGAGATCTCCGCGACCTCGAACTCCGGCAAGTCCACCGGCTCGGGCGTGATCATCACCTCCGACGGCGAGATCGTCACCAACAACCACGTCGTCTCCGGCGCCTCCCAGGTCACCGTGCAGCTCAGCGACGGCAAGACGTACCCGGCGCAGGTCGTCGGCACCGACCCCGACAAGGACCTGGCCCTGATCAAGCTCCAGGGCGCCTCCGGTCTCAAGGCCGCCACGCTCGGCGACTCCTCGAAGCTGAAGGTCGGCGACGAGGTCGTCGCGATCGGCTCCCCCGAGGGCCTCACCGGCACCGTCACGAGCGGCATCGTCTCCGCGCTCGACCGGGACGTGACCGTCGCGAAGGAGGACGGCGGCCAGGAGCAGCAGCAGGAGGACCCGCGCCAGGGCTGGCCGTTCGAGTTCGGCGGGCAGCAGTTCAACGGCGACACCGGCTCGTCGAAGACCACGTACAAGGCGATCCAGACCGACGCCTCGCTCAATCCCGGGAATTCCGGCGGTGCGCTGATCAATATGAACGGCGAGATCATCGGAATCAATTCGGCCATGTATTCGCCCAGTTCTTCGAGCGGTTCCACCGCCGGAAGCGTCGGTCTCGGATTCGCGATCCCGATCGACACGGTGAAGGCCGACCTGGACGGCCTCCGCGCGGGCGGCGGCAGCTGAACGGCATACGGACGGCATGCGACGCTGACCCCATGACGAACGAAGCCGAGCGCATCCTCATCGTCGACGACGAGCCCGCCGTGCGGGAGGCCCTGCGCCGCAGCCTCGCCTTCGAGGGGTACGCGACGCGGGACGCCGTCGACGGGCTCGACGCGCTCGCCTCGATGGAGTCGTACGCCCCCGATCTCGTCGTCCTCGACGTCCAGATGCCCCGCATGGACGGTCTCACGGCGGCCCGCCGGATCCGGGCCTCCGGCTCGACCGTGCCGATCCTGATGCTCACCGCCCGCGACACCGTCGGCGACCGGGTCACCGGCCTCGACGCCGGCGCCGACGACTACCTCGTGAAGCCCTTCGAGCTGGACGAGCTGTTCGCCCGCATCCGGGCCCTGCTCCGCCGCAGCTCCTACGCCGCGGCGTCCGCCGCCGCGCCCGCCGAGGCCGACGTCCTCGCCTTCGAGGACCTGCGGATGAACCTGGCCACGCGCGAGGTGACCCGCGGCGGGCGGACCGTGGAGCTGACGCGCACCGAGTTCACCCTCCTGGAGATGTTCCTCGCGCACCCGCGCCAGGTCCTCACCCGGGAGCAGATCCTGAAGGCCGTGTGGGGCTTCGACTTCGAACCCAGTTCCAACTCGCTGGACGTGTACGTGATGTATCTGCGCCGCAAGACCGAGGCCGGCGGCGAGCCGCGCCTCGTCCACACCGTCCGGGGCGTGGGCTACGCGCTGCGCGGAGGAGGCGGGGAATGACCGGACCCGTGGCCTGGTTCCGTTCCCGCCCGCTGCGGTCACGCCTCGCGCTGCTCACCGCGTTCGCCGTGGCGGTGGCGGTGGCGGCGGTGTCGGCGGCCTGCTGGTTCGTGACGCGGGCGCAGCTGGAGGCCGAACTGGACTCCTCGCTGCGCAGCACCCGCCTGGACACCAACGGCGTGCAGGGCCTGCTCGCGCTGTGCCGCCAGGGCGCGACGCCGCCGCCGCTCGCGGGCTCGTACACCGTGCAGGTCATCCTCGCCGACGGCAGCGTCTGCACCTCGGGCGAGGCCGCGATCCCCGCCGGGGCCGGCGAGCTCGCGGTGGCGCGCGGGCGGCTCGACGACGTGCTGCGCACGGTGAAGGACGAGTCCGGCCGCGAGATGCGGGTCTACACCTACCCGCAGGACGGCCCCATCGGCATCGCGGTCTCCGTCGCCCGCCCGCTCTCCGAGATCGACAACTCGATGTCCACGCTCCGCTGGGTGCTGCTCCTGGTCTCCGGGATCGGCGTCGTCGGCGCGGGCGCGGCCGGGCTGTGGGTCGCGCGGACCGGCCTCGAACCGGTGAACCGGCTGACCGGCGCGGTCGAGCACGTCGCGGCGACCGAGGACCTCACCGTCCGGATCCCGGTGGAGGGCGAGGACGAGATCGCCCGGCTCTCCCGCTCCTTCAACGCGATGACGGCGGCGCTCGCGAGCTCCCGGGACCGGCAGGCGCAGCTGATCGCGGACGCGGGCCACGAACTGCGGACGCCGCTGACCTCCCTCCGTACGAACGTCGAACTCCTCGCGCGCAGCGAGGAGACCGGCCGGGCGATCCCGCCGGACGACCGGCGGGCGCTGATGGCCTCGGTGAAGGCGCAGATGACGGAGCTGGCCGCGCTGATCGGCGACCTCCAGGAGCTGGCCCGCCCGGACGCGGTGCAGCCGGGCCACCCGCTCGAAGTGGTCCCGCTCCACGCGATCCTGCGGACGGCCCTGGACCGGGCGCGGCTGCGCGGCCCGGAGCTCACCTTCGACACGGACCTCGCGCCCTGGTACGTACGGGCGGAGTCGCCGGCGCTTGAACGGGCGCTGGTGAACGTCCTGGACAACGCGGTGAAGTTCTCGCCGCCCCGGGGCACGGTCGAGGTGACCCTGATGCGGGGCGAGCTGACCGTCCGCGACCACGGCCCCGGCATCCCCCCGGACGAGCTGCCGCACGTCTTCGACCGCTTCTGGCGCTCCCCGTCGGCCCGCAGCCTCCCGGGCTCGGGCCTGGGTCTGTCGATCGTGGCGCGCACGGTGCAGCAGGCGGGCGGCTCGGTGTCCCTGGAACCGGCGGAGGGCGGCGGCACGGTGGCGCGACTGCGGCTGCCGGGGGCGCCGACGCCCCCGCCGGAGCTGTGAGAGCCGGTAGTCGCTAGTTGTGCCGGAGGAGGGCCTCGACGAGTCCCGTCCGGGTGTTGGGGAAGTCCAGGGGCACGATGCCGAGTCCGGTCTTTCCCGCCAGTTCGGCGCTGTCCACGAAGCCGTGGACCCACGGGTTGAGGCGGTCGGAGTTCCAGCGGGGCGGCAGGTACGCGGAGGTGCTGACGAAGTTCACGTAGAGCCGGCCCGGCTGGGTGGCGGCGGCGCGGAACTGGGCCTGGATCTTGGGGTACTTGGCGTCGGGCAGGGCGTTCCAGTCGTCCTGGACGGAGAAGACCGCCGGGTCGGCCCACCGGAGTCCGGGAAGGCCGCCGTTGTCGGCGAGCAGGACGACCCGTCCGCGTGCCTCGCCGAGGAGGGGCAGCGCGTTCCCGATCCGGAAGAGGGAACGCCATCCCCTTCCGTCGAGGTAGTCGTCGAAGACGGCGCGGAAGGTGGCGTCGGACTCCTCGGAGTACTCCTGCTTGACCCGCATGAGGACGGTCTCGGAGGGGTGCGCGGCGAGGAAGTCCCGGCAGGCGACGAGGACGTCCCCGAACATCATGTTCTGGTAGGAGGCCCCGTGGTGGATGGCGAAGGAGCCTCCGGTCACCCGGCACCGCACGTCCAGGAACCGGACACCGCTGTCCAGCTGCTGGGCGATGGTCGTGTTCTGGCACTCGCTCCAGGGCCCGCCGAACCGGGCCCCCGAGTCGTGCGTCCCGGGGATGGTGAGCCGTCGCAGGTCGGTCCCGTCCCCGTGCGCCGCCATCCACGCGCGCACGTCCACGGCGGAGGCGCTGGGCGCCCCGACGAACAGTGCGGCCCCGGCCCCCAGAGCTCCCATGAGTAAGCGTCGTCGCTCCATGACCCGGCACTATGACAGGTCCACAACAACATCACCAGAGCGGGTGCGCGAAAGGGGGCGGCGGTCCGCCGAAGCGGGTCGCCGCCCCCTCTCAGGGGTCCTTCGGGGTTACTTCACGACCGTGATGCGGTCCGCGGCCGGGACCGGCAGCGGGTTGGCCGCCGAGGAGTGGCCCGCCAGGTAGGCATTGAAGACGTCCAGGTCCGAGGCGCCGACCAGCTTGTTCGTGCCGGTCGCCAGGGCCGCGAAGCCGTCGCCGCCGCCCGCGAGGAACTCGTTGATCGCGACGCGGTAGGTCTTCGCCGGGTCGATCGCCTCACCGTTCAGCTTGATCGTGCCGTCGACGACGCGGTCCGCGCCCGTCTTCGTCATGTCGAGCGTGTAGGTCAGGCCCTTCGACACCTGGAGGATCTTGATCGAGTTCAGGTTCGAGCCGCTGACCTGCTGCTTCAGCGCGGCGATGAGGTTCGCGCCGGTCAGGTCGACCACGTTCATCATGTTGGTGAAGGGCTGCACGGTGAACGACTCGCCGTACGTCACCACGCCGTCGCCCTCGGCGCCGGACTGCTTGTAGACGAGGTCCGCGCGGATGCCGCCCGGGTTCATCAGGGCCAGCTGCGCGCCGCCCTTGTCGGCCGGGGACAGGCCCTCCAGCTGCGCGTCGGCGATGACGTCGCCGAGCGGCTTCTCGTACGCCGTGGAGCCGCGGCCGTTGATGTCGGCGGCGATGAAGCCCTGCGGCCGGTTCGCGACCGGGGCGGCGAGCGCCTTCCAGTCGGAGATCAGCTGGGAGATGTCCTCGGCCTTCGGCACGTCACGCGAGACGACGTGGTTGGCGGAGGCGACCGCCGTGCGCACGATGTCCTTCGTGGCGCGGTCGTACGTCAGCGTCGTGTCCGTGTACAGCTTGCCGAACGAGGACGCCGAGGTGACCAGGCGCGGGTTGCCCGCCGGGTCCGGGATGCTGCACACGTACGCCTGGTGCGTGTGGCCGGTGACCAGCGCGTCGACCTGCGGGGAGACGTTCTTGGCGATGTCGACGATCGCGCCGGAGACGCCCTCGCCGTCACCGTCCCCGTCACCGTCGCAGTTGTAGTTGTACGAGGCGGAGGCCGGCATGCCGCCCTCGTGGACCAGGGCGACGATGGACTTGACGCCCTTGCGCTCCAGGATCTTCGTGTACTTGTTGATCGCCTCGACCTCGTCGCCGAACTTCAGGCCCTTGACGCCCTCGGCGGTGACGACGTTCGGGGTGCCCTCCAGGGTCACGCCGATGAAGCCGATCTTGACGCCGTCCTTCTCCCAGACGAAGTACGGGTCGAGGATCGGCTTGCCCGTCTTCTCGTCCGTCACGTTCGCCGCGAGGTACGGGAAGTCGGCGCCCTCGAAGGTCTTGCCCTCGACGAAACAGCCGGCGGTCGGGTGACAGCCGCCGTTCTGCATGCGGGCCAGCTCGCGCGCGCCCTCGTCGAACTCGTGGTTGCCGACCGAGGTGACGTCCAGGTCGAGGTCGTTCAGGGCCTCGATCGTCGGCTCGTCGTGGAAGAGACCGGACAGCAGCGGCGAGGCGCCGATCATGTCACCGGCCGCCGCCGTGATGGAGTAACGGTTCCCCTCACGGGCCTGGCGCAGGTGCGTCGCCAGGTACTCGACACCACCGGCGTCGATCTTCTCCGTCGTCCCGTCCTCCTTGGTCCGGGTGACCTGCCCGGACGAGCCGGCCGGCGGCTCCAGATTGCCGTGCAGGTCGTTGAAGGACAGCAGCTGGACGTCGACCATCCGGCCCCAGCCCTTGCCGTTGGTCCCCCGCCCGGCGGCGTACTCGCCCCCGGCCGCACCGGCCGACGGCATCGCGGCGACGAGCGCTCCGACGGTCGCAATCCCCGCTCCGGCGGCGAGAATTCGCCGTACCGTCTTGTTCTTCCTCGGTGTCGCTGCCATCTCTCCCCTAGTCCCCTTGCCCCGTTTCGCGGCCTTGATCTACTCCCCGTTGCGCGAGCAGCCTAGAGTCAACGCGCGTAGCGCAACAGGGGGTGGCTGGTTACAAGACAGTTGCCGCTGGCTGACGAAGTGTCGCCGTAGGCTCGTAGCCATGACTTCCGACACGGCGCCGGCCCTCGAACCGGGACGGCAGATCCACACGTATGACGAGCTCACGGCCGAGCAGATCCAGGACGTCCTGGATCTGCTCGAGGCCGCCGAGCGGGCCGACGGCATGCACGCCGTGTCCGAGCAGGGGCGGCTCTACCTGCGGCACGGCGGGCGCGAAGGCGTGCGGCACCTCCTCCTCACCGTCGGCACCCACCTCTACGGCTACGCCCAGCTGGAGGAGACCGACCCGATCGAGGCCCCGGCCGCCGAGCTCGTCGTCCACCCCTCCCACCGGGGCCGCGGCCACGGCCGGGCGCTCGGCACCGAGCTGCTCAACACCTCCGGCAAGCGCCTGCGGGTCTGGGCGCACGGCGGGAAGTCGGCGGCCCGGCACCTCGCCCAGGTCCTCGGCCTGACGCTCTTCCGCGAGCTGCGCCAGCTGCGCCGCCCCCTGGTGCCGCTCGACATCCCGGAGCCGGTGCTGCCCGAGGGCGTGACCGTCCGCACCTTCACCCCGGGCCAGGACGACGCGGCCTGGCTCGCCGTCAACGCCGCCGCCTTCGCGCACCACCCGGAGCAGGGCTCGCTCACGCAGCGGGACCTGGACGACCGGATGGCCGAGCCGTGGTTCGACCCGAAGGGCTTCTTCCTCGCGGAGAGGGACGGCCGCCTGATCGGCTTCCACTGGACGAAGACGCACGCCGAGGAGCAGCTCGGCGAGGTGTACGTGGTCGGCATCCTGCCGGACGCCCAGGGCGGCGGCCTCGGCAAGGCCCTGACCGCGATCGGCCTGCGCCACCTGGCGGCACAGGGCCTGCCGACGGCGATGCTGTACGTGGACGCGGACAACACGGCGGCGGTACGGGTCTACGAAGGCATCGGTTTCACGACGCACGAGGTGGACCTGATGTACCGCACGGAGTCTTAACACCTCCCGGGCAGGGGGCGGTTGACACCGCCCCCTTCTTTCCACCACCCTTTCACTACTTGATTAGTGAAAGGGTGGTGGAAGGGATCGTGCTCGAGTACCGCATCGACCGGCGCAGCGGCGTCGCCACCTACCTCCAGATCGTCCAGCAGACGAAGCAGGCCCTCCGGATGGGCCTCCTGGAACCAGGCGACCGGCTGCCCACCGCACGCGAGGTCGTCGAAGCGACGGCCATCAACCCCAACACGGTCCTCAAGGCCTACCGCGAACTCGAACGCGAAGGCCTCGTCGAGGCCCGCCGCGGACTCGGCACCTTCGTCCGCGCCACCCTCGGCACCGGCCCCGCCGACTCGCCGCTGCGCGGCGAACTCACCGACTGGGCCCGCCGGGCACGCGCCGCGGGACTCGACCGGGAGGACGTGGCCGCGCTCTTCACATCCGTACTGAAGGAACACTTCGAGGGGGACGAATGACGGATCCTGTCATCGAGGCGGACGGCCTCGGCATGCGCTACCGACGGCGCGGCGGAGGCTGGGCGCTGAGGGACTGCGCGTTCGCCCTGCCCGCCGGCCGCGTCGTCGCCGTCGTCGGCCCCAACGGGGCGGGAAAGTCGACCCTCCTCGGCCTGGCCGCGGGCCTGCTGCGCCCCACGGAAGGCAGGATCACCGCCCCCGCGCGGGACCGCCTCGCGTACGTCGCCCAGGACAAGCCCCTGTACGGGCAGCTCACCGTCGCCGAGACGCTGCGCCTGGGCCGCGAGCTCAACCCGGACCGCTGGGACCCGGCCGCCGCCGAGCGCATCGCCGGCCCGCTGCCCGGGAACGCCCGGGTCCGCTCCCTCTCCGGCGGGCAGCGCACCCGGCTCGCCCTCGCCCTCGCCCTCGGCAAACGGCCCGAACTGCTGCTCCTGGACGAGCCCATGGCGGACCTCGACCCCCTCGCCCGGCGCGAACTCATGGGCGCGCTCCTGGCCGACGCCGCGGAACGGGGCACGACCGTCGTCATGTCCTCGCACATCCTCACCGAGCTGGAGGGCACCTGCGACCACCTGCTCCTCGTACAGGACGGCCGCATCCGCCTCGACGGCGCCATCGACGACCTGCTCGCCGCGCACACCCTGCTGACCGGCCCGGTCGCCGACCTCGCCCCGCACACGGTCATCGACTCCCGGACGACGGGCCGTCAGCTCACCGCGCTGGTCCGCCGCGAGGGCCCCGTCGAAGGCCCCTGGGACACCACGGACCCCTCCCTGGAGGAACTCCTCCTCGCCCACCTCCGCACCACCGAAGGAGTCCCGGCATGAGCACCCTCGCCCTCAAGGGCCCGCACTGGGTGACGTTCCGGCAGCACCGGCGGGCGCTGTGGTGGTCGCTGGCCCTCGCGGCCTGCGCGGTGGCGGTCCTGGTCGCCTCGCGGATGTGGTGGGACAGCGCGGTGGACGCGCTGCGAGCGGCGGGCTGCACCCCCGACGACTTGGACGGCCCCTGTTTCCAGGCTGAGCGCGACTTCGTCGACGACGGGTGGTCCGCCCGGCATCTCGTCGAGTACACGGCCCTGGGCATGCTCGTCCTGCCCGGTCTGCTCGGGGCCTTCGTCGCGGGCCCGATGCTCGCCCGCGAGCTGGAGTCCGGCACGTACAAGCTGGCGTGGACCCAGTCCGTCAGCCCGGCACGCTGGCTCGCCGCCAAGATCGCGGTCCCCGCCGCACTCACGCTCACGGTCGTCCCCCTCCTGAGCCTGGTCTTCTACTGGTCGTGGTCGACGGGACCGGCCTCGGACTTCCCCACGTACTGGTACGAGCCGACGATGTTCGTCTCGTTCGGCATCGTGCCGGTGGCGCACGCCCTCCTGGGGCTCGCCCTGGGTACGGCCGTCGGCGTCCTCGTCCGGCGCACCGTCGCCGCGATGAGTCTCGCCGCGCTCGTCACCGGCGTGAGCCTGGCCGTCCTCTCCCGGCTGCGCGAGTTCCTTTGGCCGATCCGGACGCTGACCGGCGCCGGACTGTCGGCCGAGGGCCATGCCTGGCCACTGGACCGCGGCATGCTCACGGCATCCGGTGAGCGCATCCTCTGGGAGGACTGCGTCATCGCCCAGCCGGACACGATCAAGCGGTGCATGACCGACCAGGGCGGGATCACCGAGTTCCTCGACATCCACCCCGCCTCGCACTACTGGCCCCTCCAGCTCGTCGAGACCGCCATCTGTCTCGCCGTCGCCGCCCTCGCGGCCCTCGCCGCCTTCCGCGTCCTGCGCTCCCGGCACCCGTAGAACCGCGCCAGGCACCCGTAGAACCACTCCGGGCACCCGTGGAAACCACTCCCGGCGCCCGTAGAGGACACCGCGGACACGCGTAGACAAAGCGGGGGCGGGGGCCCTGACAAGGGCCCCGCCCCCGATTCCCGTACGACATGTCGTCGTTACCGGCCATTCAGACGCGCTTGCGACGCTCACGCAATGAAGCGCTCCGTGTCCACTCCCGGCCGGGTGGTCCTCCCCAAAGGGAGACTGCCCGCCCCCACGGCCCGCTCCGACGCGCCCGATCACCCCTTCGCGCGGAAGAATGGGGCCATGAGCCAGAAGCCCGCCGAGGTCCCGGTCCCGTCCCCCGCCGCGCCGTCCGAGAAGTCGTCCGGAAAGGCCTCCGGAAAGCAGTCCGGAAAGGCGTCCGCGACGCCCGCCGCCGCGACCTCCCTCGGCTCCATGACCGCGCACCGCGCGCACGTCGTCAACGGCACCGTCGTGACCGACATCGACGCCGACCTGGACGCGGACCCCGACACGTACGAGGACGACGGCGCGCTCGGCGACGACCTGCCGCAGGGTCGTTTCCTCGACCGGGAACGCAGCTGGCTCGCGTTCAACGAGCGCGTCCTCGAACTCGCCGAGGACCCGACGACCCCCCTCCTCGAACGGGCCAACTTCCTCGCGATCTTCGCGTCGAACCTCGACGAGTTCTTCATGGTCCGCGTCGCCGGACTCAAGCGCCGCATCGCCACCGGAGTCGCCACCCGCTCCGCCTCCGGCCTCCAGCCCCGCGAGGTCCTCGACCTGATCTGGACGCGCTCGCGCGAGCTCATGGCCCGGCACGCCGCCTGCTACCAGCAGGACGTGGCCCCGGCCCTCGCCGACGAGGGCATCCACCTGATCCGCTGGCCCGAGCTCACGGAGAAGGAGCAGGCCCGCCTGTTCACCCTCTTCCGGCAGCAGATCTTCCCGGTCCTCACCCCGCTCGCCGTGGACCCGGCCCACCCCTTCCCGTACATCTCGGGCCTCTCCCTCAACCTCGCCGTCGTCGTGCGCAACCCGGTCAGCGGGCACCGCCACTTCGCGCGCGTGAAGGTGCCGCCGCTGCTCTCCCGGTTCCTGGAGGCCTCCCCGCAGCGGTACGTCCCCCTGGAGGACGTCATCGCCGCGCACCTGGAGGAGCTGTTCCCCGGCATGGAGGTGCTCGCGCACCACATGTTCCGGGTGACCAGGAACGAGGACCTGGAGGTCGAGGAGGACGACGCGGAGAACCTGCTCCAGGCCTTGGAGAAGGAGCTCATGCGGCGCCGCTTCGGGCCCCCGGTGCGCCTGGAGGTCGAGGAGTCCATCGACCCGTACGTCCTCGACCTGCTGGTCCGCGAGCTGAAGATCTCCGACGCCGAGGTCTACCCGCTGCCCGGCCCGCTCGACCTCACCGGCCTCTTCGGGATCGCCGGGCAGGACCGGCCCGAGCTGAAGTACCCGAAGTTCGTCGCCGGCACCCACCGGGACCTCGCCGAGGTCGAGTCCGCGTCCGCGCCCGACATCTTCGCGGCGCTGCGCGAGCGGGACGTGCTCCTGCACCACCCGTACGACTCCTTCTCGACGTCCGTGCAGGCCTTCCTGGAGCAGGCGGCCGCCGACCCGGACGTCCTCGCGATCAAGCAGACGCTGTACCGCACCTCCGGCGACTCCCCGATAGTCGACGCCCTCATCGACGCCGCCGAGTCCGGCAAGCAGGTCCTCGTCCTCGTCGAGATCAAGGCCCGCTTCGACGAGCAGGCCAACATCAAGTGGGCGCGGAAGCTGGAGGAGGCCGGCTGCCACGTCGTCTACGGCCTCGTCGGCCTGAAGACCCACTGCAAGCTGTCCCTCGTCGTACGGCAGGAGGGCGAGCTCCTCCGCCGGTACTCGCACGTCGGCACCGGCAACTACCACCCGAAGACGGCCCGGCTCTACGAGGACCTGGGCCTGCTCACCGCCGACCCGCAGGTCGGCGCGGACCTGTCCGACCTGTTCAACCGGCTCTCCGGCTACTCCCGCCGCGAGACGTACCGCCGCCTGCTGACCGCCCCGAAGTCGCTGCGGGACGGCCTGGTCTCCCGGATCAACAAGGAGATCGCGCACCACCGCGCCGGGCGGCCCGCGTACGTCCGCATCAAGGTCAACTCGATGGTCGACGAAGCGATCATCGACGCCTGCTACCAGGCCTCCCGGGCCGGCGTCCCCGTCGACATCTGGGTCCGCGGCATCTGCGCCGTACGCCCCGGGGTCACCGGCCTCTCGGAGAACATCCGGGTCCGCTCGATCCTCGGCCGCTTCCTGGAGCACTCCCGGATCTTCGCCTTCGGCAACGGCGGCGAACCCGAGGTCTGGCTCGGCAGCGCCGACATGATGCACCGCAACCTGGACCGCCGGATCGAGGCCCTCGTACGGGTCTCCGACCCGGCGCACCGGGCAGCGCTCACCCGGCTCCTGGAGACCGGGATGTCCGACACCACCTCCTCCTGGCACCTCGGCCCCGACGGGAACTGGACGCGGCACGCGACCGACCCCGAAGGCCGGCCGCTGCGGCACGTCCAGGAGATGCTCATCGACGCGCGGAGGCGCCGGCGTGCACAACCCTGACCACTCGCAGGACGTCACGGCGGGCGAGGTCCTGGCCCCCTACCTGCACGCGCGGGCCGCGGACTTCCTCCGCGGCCTGCGCCTGCACACCGAGAGCGGCTCCGACACGGCCGGAGCGGAGGAGGCCGCCCGTACGCTGCGGGGGGCGGCCCGCCGGATCAGCGGCACCCTCCACACCTTCCGGCCGCTGCTCGACACGGCCTGGGCCGACCAGCTGCGCCCCGAGCTGGCCTGGCTGTCCGGGACGCTGGCCCTGGAGCAGGCCTGCACGTCACGGCTCGTCCGCCTGGTGGACGCACTGTCCCGCCTGTCGAGCGGCAGCGGGCCGGTGCCGGCCGCCCGCGGCTCGGAGGGCGCGGGCCTCACGGTCGGCGCCGCCCGGGCCGGCGCGCTCCTCGAACGCCAGCTGACCCTGGCCCGTACGCGCGCCCACTCGGCCACCCTCCAGGCGCTCGGCTCCGCCCGCTTCCACGCGGTCGCGGACGCCGTCGCGCTGCTCGCCTCGGAGGTCCCGCTCGGGCCTGCGGGCGCGGCCCCGGCCGCCGAGGTCATCGACGCCCCCGCCGACCTCGCCGAACGCCGCCTCCTGGACGCGGTCGCCGCGCTCCCCCTCACCCGGGCGGCCCACCCGTACAACGCCGACGCCCTCGCCCTCGCCGCCGGCGAGGCCCAGGACGCGCCCTGGCACCAGACCCGGCTCCTGCTCCGCCTGCACCGGTACGCCACCGAGGCGCTGCACACCGGCGGCGAACCCGACGCCGTCCTGTACGAGGCGGCCCGGGCCCTGGACCGGCACCGCGACGCGGCGGAGGCCGCTTCGGCGGCGGCCACGGCGGCCCGCACCCCGCGCATCGCCCCCGCGACGGCCTACGCCCTCGGCGTCCTCCACGCCGACCAACGCCACGAGGTGGAGGCGGCACGCTTCGCCTTCCAGCGCGCGTGGCGGCGAACGACGGCCCCCGTCCCATGACCACCACTCCCCCTCCCATCCTGGCGGCGGGCTGCGTCCTGTGGCGTCCGGCGATTTCCGGCCAGGGCATCGAGATCGCCCTCGTCCACCGGCCCAAGTGGGACGACTGGTCGCACCCCAAGGGCAAGCGGAAGCGCGGCGAGACGGCGGAGGCGTGCGCGCTGCGCGAGGTCCTGGAGGAGACGGGCCGGCGCTGCGAGCTCGGCCCCCGCCTGCCGACCGCCCACTACACGGTGGACGGCCGGCCCAAGGAGGTCGCGTACTGGTCGGCCCGGGCGCTGGACGGCGGCTTCATCCCCACCAAGGAGATCGACGCCCTCGTCTGGCTTCCCCCGGCCTCGGCCCGCCCGCGCCTCACCCAACCGAGAGACCGCGACCTCCTGGACGCAGCCATGGCCACCCCCCACCCTTGACGAGCCCGCCCCACCGCGGGCCACACCTGCCCGATCAGCGCCTCGGCCCACTCCCGTGTGGCCCCGCGCCCTCACGGGCGTGGGCGGGGCACCGTCCCGGCGGGCGGGACGCACACGGGCGGGGGGCACCGCCCCCGTGGGCCCGGCCCACACGGGTGCGGAGCGACCGCCCGCGACGGCGACGCACCACCCCCACCACCCCCGCCGCCCGCCCAAGGGCCCCGCACCGGCGCTTCCGGCACGGTTCACTTCCCGTTCACCCTCCCCCGTCGACCGCTTCACCTGTTCTGCCTAATTTCGGCCTTACACGGTGCACGGAGCACAGCGATGCACCCACCAACCGACACACGCCGCCGTAGAACGTTCAGGACACCACGGTCCGCGACAAGGCGGCTTCTGGAAGGAACACCCGAAAGTGAAGCTTTCGCGCAAGAACGGGCTTCGCGCCTCCGCGATCGGTGCCCTCGTCGTCTCCGGTGCGCTCGTCCTCTCGGCGTGTGGCTCGGACAACAACACGGAGACCCCGACCAAGGACGGCGGCACCAAGTCCTCCGCCGCCGGTGCCGCGTCGAACATCGCGTGTGACGGTGCCAAGGGCCAGCTCCTGGCCGCCGGCTCCAGCGCGCAGAAGAACGCGATGGACCTGTGGGTCAAGAACTTCCAGGCCGCGTGCTCCGGCGTCGAGGTCAACTACCAGGCCATCGGTTCCGGCGGCGGCATCACCAAGTTCAACCAGGCCCAGGTCACCTTCGCCGGCTCCGACTCCGCCCTGAAGCCCGAAGAGGTCGCCGACTCGCAGAAGGTCTGCAAGGGCGGCAAGGGCATCAACCTGCCGATGGTCGGCGGCCCCATCGCCATCGGCTACAAGCTGGACGGCGTGGACAACCTGGTCCTGGACGCCCCCACCCTGGCGAAGATCTTCGACACGAAGATCACCAAGTGGAACGCCCCGGAGATCGCCAAGCTGAACCCGGGCGCCAAGCTCCCCGACACCACCATCCAGGCCTTCCACCGCTCGGACGAGTCGGGCACCACCCAGAACCTGGGCAAGTACCTCTCGGCCACCGCGAAGGCCGACTGGAAGTACGACCCGAAGACGAAGTCGTGGCCCGCCCCGGGTGGCCAGGCCGCCAACGGCTCCTCCGGTGTCGCCACCGCGGTCAAGGACGCCGAGGGCTCCATCGGCTACTTCGAGCTCTCCTACGCGACCGCCAACAAGATCTCCACGGTCAGCATCAACACCGGCGCCTCCGCCCCGGTCGCCGCGACCACCGAGAACGCCTCGAAGGCCATCGCCGCCGCCAAGGTCAAGGGCACCGGCAGCGACCTGGCCCTCTCCCTCGACTACACCACCAAGGCCGAGGGTGCCTACCCGATCACCCTGGTCACGTACGAGATCGCCTGCGACAAGGGCAACAAGGCGGACACCCTGCCGACCCTGAAGGCGTTCCTCACCTACACCGCCAGCGAGGAGGGCCAGAAGGTCCTCTCCGACGCCGGCTACGCCCCGCTCCCGGCCGAGATCGCGGCCAAGGTCCGCGCGATCGTCCCCACCCTGTCCTGACCCCCGGCCGGGCCCGGCCCCTCACCTCCCGTGGAGGGGCCGGCCCCGGCATCCGGTGCACCGCCGCCAGGGCCCCCGTACCCCCGCAAGAGACGTACGGGACCCGCAGACCGGAGAAAACCGATGGCTACCACCTCACCCGACATACAGAGGAGCCGGCGCGCCAGCAGCGCGACCCGCCCCGGGGACCGCATCTTCAGCGGTCTGTCCCGAGGCTCCGGCATCACCCTCCTCGTGATCATGGCCGCGATCGCGGTCTTCCTCACCTACCGTGCCGCCCTCGCCATCTCGAAGGACAGCACGAACTTCTTCACCACCTTCGAGTGGAACCCGGCGAACACCCCGCCGGTCTTCGGCATCGCCGTCCTCGCCTTCGGCACCCTGGTCTCCTCGGTCATCGCGATGGTCATCGCCGTGCCCGTCGCGATCGGGATCGCCCTCTTCATCTCGCACTACGCCCCGCGCAAGCTGGCCAAGCCGCTCGCGTACGTCGTCGACCTGCTCGCCGCCGTGCCCAGCATCATCTACGGCCTGTGGGGCGCGATCTTCCTCGTCCCGTACCTGGACGGCCTCAACAAGTGGCTCGACCAGTTCATGGGCTGGACGTACATCTTCGACAAGTCCCAGGACGGCGTCGCCCGCAACATCTTCACCGTGGGCATCCTCCTGGCGATCATGATCCTTCCGATCATCACCAACGTGACCCGTGAGGTCTTCCTCCAGGTCCCGAAGATGCACGAGGAAGCCGCCCTCGCCCTCGGCGCCACGCGCTGGGAGGTCATCCGCATGTCGGTGCTGCCCTTCGGCCGCTCCGGCATCATCTCCGCCTCCATGCTGGGCCTCGGCCGCGCACTCGGCGAGACCATGGCCGTCGCCGTGGTCCTCTCCCCCAGCTTCGTCATCTCGGGCCACCTGCTCGACCCGGGCGGCGGCACCTTCGCGCAGAACATCGCCGCCAAGTTCAACGAGGCCAACGAGTTCGGCCGGGACGCGCTCATCGCCTCCGGTCTCGTCCTCTTCGCCATCACCCTGCTGGTCAACGGCGCCGCCCGCTGGATCATCGGCCGCCGCAAGGAGTACTCGGGGGCAGCGGCATGAGCCACGCCATACAGGATCGTCCGGTCTCGGTCGCCCCGCGCCGCGATCCGCTCTCGCACGCCCGGCTCCCCCGCTGGACCCCGGCCGCCATCGCCGCCGGCTCCATCGCCGGAGCCATCGGCATCGGCCTCGGCGCCGGCTGGCACAGCAAGGTCCAGTGGGGCCTGATCGCCGCGCTGCTCTTCGTCCTCGTCACCTTCGCCGTGACCACCAAGGTCGAGGGCCGCCGCCAGGCCAAGGACCGCGTCGCCACCAGCCTCGTCTGGGTCTGCTTCGTCCTCGCCGTGATCCCGCTGGTCTCCCTCGCCTGGGTCACGATCAGCAAGGGCGCCCAGGTCCTCGACGTCTACTTCCTGACCCACTCGATGAACGGCGTCCTCGACGCCGAGGCCGGCGGCGGCGTCTACCACGCACTGCTCGGCACCATCGAGCAGGTCGGCATCGCCACCCTGATCGCCGCGCCGATCGGCCTCCTGACCGCCGTCTACCTCGTCGAGTACGCCGCCGGCGGCAAGCTCGCCAAGGCCGTCACCTTCTTCGTCGACGTCATGACGGGCATCCCGTCGATCGTCGCCGGCCTCTTCATCCTCGCCACCTGGAACCTGATGCTCGGCTTCGGCCCCTCCGGTTTCGCGGGCTCGATGGCCCTGGCCATCCTGATGATGCCGGTCGTGGTCCGCTCCACCGAGGAGATGCTCAAGCTCGTCCCGAACGAGCTCCGCGAGGCCTCCCTCGCCCTCGGCATCCCCAAGTGGCGCACCATCCTGAAGGTGGTCCTGCCCACCGCGATCGGCGGCATCACCACGGGCGTCATGCTCGCGGTGGCCCGCATCACCGGTGAGACGGCCCCGGTCCTGCTCCTCGTGTTCGGTACGAGGCTCATCAACCCGAACCCCTTCGAAGGCGCCCAGTCCTCCCTGCCGCTCTACGTGTACGAGCAGTACGCGGTCGGCACCGACGCCGCCGTGGCCCGCGCCTGGGCCGCCGCGCTCGTCCTGATCGCCTTCGTCATGATCCTCAACCTGGTGGCCCGCGGCATCGCCCGCTGGAAGGCCCCGAAGACCGGCCGCTGAGGCATCCGATATTCGGCTGCCGCCGAGTGGCGGCCCTCTGGAAGTGAATTGATATGGCCAAGCGAATCGACGTCAGCGGCCTCTCCGCCTACTACGGCGCCCACAAGGCGATCGACGACATCTCGATGACCGTCGAGCCCCGCTCCGTGACGGCCTTCATCGGCCCGTCCGGCTGCGGCAAGTCCACCTTCCTGCGCACCCTGAACCGCATGCACGAGGTCACCCCCGGCGGCCGCGTCGAGGGCAAGGTGATGCTCGACGACGAGAACCTGTACGGGACGAACGTCGACCCGGTCGCCGTGCGCCGCACGGTCGGCATGGTCTTCCAGCGCCCCAACCCCTTCCCCACCATGTCGATCTTCGACAACGTGGCGGCGGGCCTGCGCCTCAACGGCAAGTACAAGAAGTCGCAGCTCAACGACATCGTCGAGCGGTCCCTCAAGGGCGCCAACCTCTGGAACGAGGTCAAGGACCGCCTGAACAAGCCGGGCTCCGGCCTCTCCGGCGGCCAGCAGCAGCGCCTGTGCATCGCCCGCGCCATCGCGGTCGAGCCGGACGTCCTGCTGATGGACGAGCCCTGCTCCGCCCTCGACCCGATCTCCACCCTCGCCATCGAGGACCTGATCGGGGAGCTGAAGGAGCGCTTCACGATCGTCATCGTGACGCACAACATGCAGCAGGCGGCCCGCGTCTCGGACCGTACGGCCTTCTTCAACCTGGCGGCCGTCGGCCAGCCCGGCAAGCTGATCGAGCTGGACGACACCGAGCGCATCTTCTCCAACCCCAGCGTCCAGGCGACCGAGGACTACATCTCCGGCCGCTTCGGCTAAGACCCGTCTTGTGGTGCTGCATGGCGGTGCCACCACAAGACGAAGGGCCCGGCTCCCCCACAGGGGAGCCGGGCCCAACCATTTCGCGTACGACCAGGGGTCCTACCCGAAGAGCAGCTGCACCACGTAATAGCTCGCGGCAGCGACAAGGGCTGCCGCCGGCATCGTGATGAACCAGCCCATGACGATGTTCTTGGCGACGCCCCAGCGGACCGCGTTGATCCGCTTCGTCGCGCCCACGCCCATGATCGCCGAGGTGATGACGTGCGTCGTGGAGATCGGCGCGCCGAACATCAGGCCCGCGCCGAACATGATCGACGCACCGGTCGTCTCGGCGGCGAAGCCCTGCGGCGGGTCCAGCTCGATGATCTTGCGGCCGAGGGTCCGCATGATCCGCCAGCCACCCGCGTACGTGCCGAGGGAGAGCATCACCGCGCAGACGATCTTCACCCACACCGGGATCGGGTCGTCGGCCCCCTGGACGTCCGCGATGACCAGGGCCATCACGACGATGCCCATCGTCTTCTGCGCGTCCTGCAGACCGTGGCCGAGGGCCATGCCGGCCGCCGACACGGTCTGCGCGATACGGAAGCCGCGCTTGGCCTTGTGCGGGTTGGCCCTGCGGAACATCCACAGGATCGCGGTCATCACCAGGTAACCGACGATCAGACCGATCACCGGCGAGAGGAACATCGGGATGACGACCTTGTCCAGGACACCCGACCAGATGACCTCCGTGCCACCCGCGAGCGCCGCGCCCACCATGCCGCCGAACAGCGCGTGCGAGGAGGACGAGGGAAGACCGAAGTACCAGGTGACCAGGTTCCAGACGATCGCGCCGAGCAGCGCGGCGAAGAGGATGCCCATCCCCTTGTCGCCGGTGGGCGTCTCGATGATGCCCTTGCTGACGGTGTGGGCGACCCCCTGGCCGAGGAAGGCACCCGCGAGGTTCATGACGGCCGCCATCGCCAGCGCCGCCCGGGGGGTCAGCGCCCGGGTCGACACCGAGGTGGCGATGGCATTGGCGGAATCGTGGAAGCCGTTCGTATACGTGAAGCCGAGCGCGACACCGATGGTCACGATCAGAGCGAAGGTGTCCACGAAGCTCAGGACTCCTTGACCGCGATGGTCTCCACCGTGTTGGCCACGTGCTCGAAGGCGTCGGCCGCCTCTTCCAGCACATCCACGACCTGCTTGAGCTTCAGCACCTCGATGGCGTCGTACTTGCCGTTGAAGAGGTGGGCGAGCAGCTTGCGGTGGATCTGGTCCGCCTGGTTCTCGAGACGGTTGACCTCGATCCAGTACTCGGTGAGGTTCGCCATCGTCCGCAGGTTCGGCATGGCCTCGGCGGTCAGCTCGGCCGCCCGGGCCAGGACCTCGATCTGCTGCTCGACACCCTTGGGGAGCTCTTCGATGTTGTAGAGGACGACCAGGTCGACGGCCTCTTCCATGAAGTCCATGATGTCGTCGAGGGACGAAGCGAGGGAGTAGATGTCCTCGCGGTCGAACGGTGTGATGAAGGAGGAGTTCAGCTGGTGGAAGATCGCGTGGGTGGCGTCGTCACCGGCGTGCTCCGCTGCCCGCATCCGCTCCGCGATCTCGGCCCGGGCGGAAGGCTCCGCTCCGAGCAGTTCCATCAGGAGCTTGGAGCCCGTGACGATGTTGTCCGCGGACGCGGCGAACATGTCGTAGAAGCTCGTCTCCCTGGGGGTCAGACGAAATCGCACGTGAGGTCCTCGGGGTGCTGGAATTCGGTCAGGCTGATGCTAGGCGCATCATCCGGCCACGGCTAACCGGCGTCTCTCAGTGTCGCCCATCAGGCACAGTGAACTGCAGCGGGCCCCCGCCCGGACCGGCGGGGATCGGTACCATATACCCACGAGGGGTATACCACCCCTTATCTGGACAACGGGAGGACGCGATGACGACCACCGAGGCGGACCAGGTCACCCCCGATTCCGTCGGGGCCGTCGGCGCCGTCGAGCCGGCCGACCACGCGCACGGCGTGCACGGCTACCACAAGCAGAAGGACGAGCACCTCAAGCGGCTGCGCCGGATCGAGGGCCAGATCCGGGGCCTCCAGCGGATGGTCGACGAGGACGTCTACTGCATCGACATACTCACGCAGGTCTCCGCCTCGACGAAGGCGCTCCAGTCCTTCGCCCTCCAGCTCCTGGAGGAGCACCTGCGGCACTGCGTCGCGGACGCGGCGGCCACCGGCTCGGGCATCGACGAGAAGGTCGAGGAGGCCACGAAGGCCATCGCCCGCATGATGCGCACCTGAGGCGGGCGGGGCGGGAGCGTACGGGCCGGAGTCCCACCGCTCCGGGCGAGGCGGGACGAGACCGTACGGCCGGAGTCCCACGGCTCCGGTCGGGGCGGGAGCGTACCGCTGCAGTCCCACCGCTCCGGTCGGGGCGGACCGTACGGCTGGCGCTCCTCCGGGGCCGGCGGGGCGGACCGCACCGTCAGCCCTCCTCCGCCGCCCGCTCCGCCTCCACCCTCAGCACCTCGTCGATCCGGTCGGCGCTCAGCCGCTCCCCGT
Organism: Streptomyces sp. NPDC037410; assembly: GCF_055602235.1. NCBI lineage: Bacteria > Bacillati > Actinomycetota > Actinomycetes > Kitasatosporales > Streptomycetaceae > Streptomyces > Streptomyces sp. NPDC037410. The sequence continues at coordinate 361,772 of NZ_JBVJWR010000006.1, forward strand.
CGGCGGCCGACGCCGCGATGATCAGCTCGCCGCAGAGCTCGATCTCGGCGAGGGCGACGCAGTCCGGGTCTGCGGGCACGGTTGCTGTACCGGGCGGGGCCACGCGCATCCACCTCTTCCTGCCGGCGTCGGTCTCCCAACGGCATCCCAGCGTAGGGACGGGCCCACGCACCGCGCATGACACGTCTGGACCATTTTGCCGATGGTCCGTGCCGCCACCGGGGCGCCCGGTCAGGTCTCGATCTTCCCGGCGTAGATGTCGCGGCGGTCCGGCAGCGTCACCTCGACGGGGACCCCGAAGCCGTACAGCAGGGTCGTCGAGGCGACCGCGACGATCCGGCCCTGGTTGCTGAAGCTGAACTGGTGGCGCACCTTCCGCAGCCTCCCCTCCGCGTCGAGGTACGCGTCGAAGGGCACCGTGTCCTTGGCGAACCCTTTCGCCGCCGCGGCGAGCGCCCCGCGCAGCTGCGGCGAGGCGGCCCGGGCGGCATGGGCGATGTCGGCGACCCCCCGGTAGTGGCCGACTTTCACCCCCGCCAGTTCGACCTCGCCGAGGTACGTGACCTCGCGGGCGCCCCGCAGCAGCTCCGCCGCGGCGGCCGGGTCGGTGGCCCCGCCGGTGACGAGGTTCCCGTCGTCGAGGGTGGTGGTGTCGACGCGGACCCACTTGTCGGCGGGCACTCCGGCGCCCCGGTTCTTCATGTAGAGCGCGCCGGGAGTGAGGAGCTCGGTGATCGGCCGGTGCTCGCTCGCCCCTGCGGGGTCCTTCGGCAGCAGCACCTGGAGCCGTCCGGTGCGGCGCCGGAAGTCGTAGCCGCCCTCGCCCCTGATGGTGACCCGGGTCCCGCCGGCGGCCATCTCCATGGAGGTGCTGGCCTTGGAGGTGCCGGCCCTCGCCAGCGCGTCGGCGGCGTTCCGTACGGCGAGGGCGGGGTCGGCCGCCGACTTCGGGTCCCCGGGGGCGGCACAGCCCGTGACCGCCGCGGCCGTGACGAGGGAGCCGACCAGCACGGCGGTGACGGCGAGCGCCCCGCTCCCCGAGCCCCGCGGACGCCCGTACCCCTGCTCCACCATCGCCGCCAACCCCCAACGCCTCACCGCTGTTTGCCCGGGACCCGCGCCTCCCCGGGACCCGCGGGTCCGGGGACACCCGATCCGCATAACGACGGTGGGGGCGAGCCGTCACGCGCAGTACGGTGGTGGGGTGCACGCGCAGGGTTCCCCCCACACCACGACGACGACGGAGCGCGGCTCGTTCGCGCTGGCACGGTGCAGCTGCGGCTGGACGGGCCCGGCCCGCAGATCCCGCGACAAGGCCCGTACGGACGCCGCGGAGCACCTCCGTACCAGCGGCTCCTAGGCGGCCAGGTCCTTCTGGCCGGTGCCGCCGGCGGGGCCGCCGACGCGGGGCTCGGGGATGCCGACGGCCTCGGGGCGGCGCGGCGCGTCGGCGCGGCGGGAGCGGACGAGCCGGGCGGCGCGGCCGGAGCGGGCGACGGCGGAGACGACGGGCGTGAGCAGGGCGAGCGCGACGGGGGCGAGGAGCAGCGCCACGGCCGTGCCGAGGGCGAAGCCGCCGATCACGTCGGTCGGGTAGTGCACGCCCATGTAGACCCGGGCGAAGCCCTCGGCGAGGGCGAGGGCGATGGCGGCGAGGCCGAACTTGCGGTGGGCGACGAAGAGGCCGACGCCGAGCGCCATCGTCAGCGTGGCGTGGTCGCTGACGAAGGAGAAGTCGGTCTTCCCGGCGACGAGGACTTCGAGGCCCTGATGGTCCTTGAAGGGTCTGGGGCGCTCCACGAAGCCGCGGATGGGGATGTTGACCAGCAGGGCGATGCCGGCGGCCAGCGGGGCCCAGACGAGGCCGGCGACGGCCGAGACGGAGTCGGCGAGGGTGCCGCGCCGGCGGACGCTCCACCAGCACCAGAGCACGACGAGGACCATCGCGAGCACGATCCCGTACTCGCCGACGACCTCCATGACGCGGTCGAACCACGGCGGAGCGGCCTTGGCCAGTCCGTTGATGTCGTAGAGCAGGCCGACATCGGGGTTCGAGCCGTCCGATGCGAGTCCAGCCATCTGCTGCGGCCCCTTGCTCTCGTGTCTGGTTTCCAACCCCCGTGGTCAGAGTGGTCGGATCAGGGAACGAACCGCCTGAGGCGCACGTTCCGCTGTCTCCGGTGGATCACGACGACGTTATACAAGAGTGACGGCCGACCGCAGCTCAGGGCCCGTGCATGACGGAGAGTTCCGGCCATGCCCGATACGCCCTGAGTCGAGCCGCCGGCCGTCCGACGGCTCGTCTGCTTCCCTCAGGTCTGCGGGAGATGGGTGGGCAGCGCCGCCGCGCCCTCCCTGGTGACCCGGGTGGCCCCGAAGTAGTCAGGGGTGTCGATCCGGTCGAACCGGATCACCGCGCCGGTGCGCGGGGCGTCGATCATGTAGCCGCCGCCGACGTAGATGCCGACGTGCCGGATGGCCCGCGAGTTGGTCAGGTCGTCCGAGAAGAACACCAGGTCGCCGGGGAGTAGCTCGCCCCTGCTCGGGTGCGGTCCCGCGTTGTACTGGTCGTTGGCGACGCGCGGCAGCTGCACGCCGACGCTGTCGTACGCGGCCTGCGTGAGCCCGGAGCAGTCGAACCGCCCGTTCTGCGCGGCCGTGCCCGTACCGCCCCAGAGGTACGGGGTGCCCAGCTTCTCCTGCGCGTACTGGATGGCGGACGCGGCCTGCTGCGAGGGCGCGACGCGGCCCACCGGGCGGGCGAAGCTCTTCTCCAGGGACCGGATGATGCGCACGTAGTTCTGCGTCTCGCTGATGGGCGGCACGCCGCCGTGCCGGATCACCCGGTACGCGCCCGCGTTGTACGCGGCCAGCATGTTGCTCGCCGGGTCCCCCGGCACGTCCTTCACGTAGCGCGCCAGTTCGCAGTCGTACGAGGCGGCGGAGGGGATGGCGTCCTTCGGGTCCCAGATGTCCCGGTCGCCGTCCCCGTCACCGTCGATGCCGTGCCCGGCCCAGGTGCCGGGGATGAACTGGGCGATGCCCCGGGCGTCGGCCGGGGAGACGGCCCGCGGGTTCCAGCCGCTTTCCTGGTAGAGCTGGGCGGCGAGCAGGGCCGGGTTGATGGCGGGGCACAGGTTCCCCCACCGCTGCACGAGGCCCTGGTAGAGCGCGGGGACGGACCCCTTGGCGAGAGCGACGGCCCCGCCCTTGCCGTCCACGCCGCCGGCGATCCCGGCGGCCGCGGAGTACGTGCCGACGACGAGCAGTGCGACGAAGCCGAGACAGACCCCTAAGGTCCCGCCGGCCCACATCCACGCCTTGCCAGCCCTACGCACCGTCAACCACCCCTCGGTTCATGGCAGTACGCCCGGACGGTCAGTCTAGGCGGCGGGGTGCCCCCGAGGGGGCGCCTCGCGCGCACTGCGTCCGACGCGGCCCCAAGAGTGCAACAACGACAATCATTGCCCGGAGTCACTCTCCGTGATACACAGAGTGACCATACGCTTCTTCGCATGGAAACCGGCCACACCACCGCAGGTCAAGACGGTCAGATCGGTCAAGTGTGCGGGGATCGGGTAAAGAGAGCCGCCAAGCCGTCACACGTGAGCGGTTTCATCAGCGAAGATAGGGCGATGACCCATGCCGTCCGGCAGGGGCGACCAAGTACCCAACAGGGGCGGTGAGTTACATGTACCTGGCGGCCGAGAAGGGCGACATCTCCACCATCATCGGTGGAATCGCCCCGAACTGGGGGCCTTTCGGGAGCCTCGGCGCCGAGGCGAAGGTGATGATCGAGGTCGTGATGGCCGTGGCCATCCTGCTCTGCCTCGGCATCGCCATCTGGGGAGCGGCCAAACAGCGCATCGGCGCGACCGCCCTCCGCGACACCTTCAGCGCGGAACAGGGCAAGGGCCTGATCGTCGCCGGTCTGACCGGCGTCTTCATCATCGGTTCGCTGGGGACACTGTTCACCATCGTGTACGGGATGGCCGTCTGATCTCCCGTCGGACCCGACCTTCCTGAGAATGCGTTCCCTGATGCCCAGTCATGGTGAAGCACGGCCGTACCCGCGAACGAGTGAGGGGGCGTACCCGGCATGAGTCCCGGCGACGAGCACGACAGCTTCGGCGGCGTGGGCGGCTCGGGCCAGACCCGGACCCGCCTGCCCGAGGGCAACAGCGGCGACGTCTACGGCGGCGCCCGCCGCCCCGTCCGCAGCTCCCGATCCCTCCTCACGGTCGTCGGCGTGGTGGTCCTCCTCGTCGCCGCCATCGCCTTCGCCAACCGCGGCGGAGGCGAACCCGCCGACGCCGCCGGCGCCCGCTCCGGCACCCCCGGCCGCACGGCCCCCACCTCCGCGACGGGCGTCCACCCCGTCACCGGCAAGAACGGCACGATCCCCACGGGCTACGCCCACGACGACCAGGGCGCCCAGAGCGCGGCGACGAACTTCGCGGTGGCGCTCGGATCGGTGGAGATGTACAACGCCGAACGGCGCCGCGAGATCGTCCGCACCGTCCACGCGCCGGCCGTCGTGGACGACCTGCTCGGGAAGTTCGACTCCGCCTACAGCGCCGACTTCATGACCGGTGCCGGACTCAACAAGGACGGCACCGCGCCGTCCGGCATGACGCTCGTGTCACGCACCATCCCGATCGGCGCCAAGGTCCGGGACTACACGGAGAACTCCGCGACGGTCGAGGTCTGGTGCACCAGCCTCGGCGGCCTCGCCGGCCAGGGCTCGACCAGGCCCGTCACCTCCACCTGGTTCACCATCACGGAGAAACTCACGTGGGTCGGGGGCGACTGGCGCGTGGAGTCCTCCACGCAGACCGACGGCCCGACTCCGGTCAACGGCGACAACCGCGCCTCCATGGCCGAGGAGATCGCCGCGGCCGTCGAGGGATACGGAGGGTTCACCTATGCCCGCTAACCGAAGCGCAGGACGACGGGCGAGCACGATCGTGACCGCCTTCCTCGTCCTGTTCCTCTCCCTCCTGCTCGCGCCGGCCGCTCAGGCGGCTCCCACACCGACGCCCACGGCGCCCGGGGCTTCCGCGACCAAGAGCCCGAGCGACAACGACTGCAGGTTCCTGGTCGGAGAGCCCAGGACCCTCTGCGAGAGGAGCAAGCCGGGCGGCGGCTCGGCACCGCTCCCCGAGACCAACGACGCGCCGGACCCCCTCGCCTCCCTCGCCCGCGGCTTCGCCGACGCCGCCGTCTCCACCATCGACTACCTCTCCAAGGCCGTCAAAGAGACCGCCGACGTCGACTTCACCAACATGCAGTTCCTCGGCCGCTACGCCATCGTCTTCGCCGCCGCCACCTTCCTCACCCTCCTCCTCTGGCTCCTCGCCGTCGCCAAGCGGGCCGTCCGCGGCGTCCCCCTCACCACGGCCCTCTCCGAAGCCATCGGCTTCCTCTGGCTGACGGTCCTCGCCTCCGCCTTCACGCCCCTCATCCTCTACACCGTCGTCAACGCCACCGACGCCATCACCGAGGTCATCGCCTCCGGCACCGGCCAGCAGACCGACATCTTCTTCGGCAGCTTCAAGGAGGCCCTCCAGAAGGGCGACAGCATCGGTGGCGGCCCCATCATGCTGATCATCGTGTCCCTGGTGACCGTCCTCGCGGCCGGCGTCCTCTACCTGGAGCTGTTCCTCCGCGCCGTCCTGCTGTACGTCGGCGCCCTCCTCGGCGTCGTCGTCTACTCCGGTCTCGTCGACAAGAACATGTGGGGCCACGTCCGCCGCTGGGCCGGCATCATGATCGCGGTCATCCTCGTCAAGCCGGTCATCGTGATCGTCCTCGGCCTCGCCGGCGCACTGTCCTCCGACACCGGCCCCAACTCGGTCTCCGCCGTCGTCTCCGGCCTCTCGATCATCCTCCTGGCCATCTTCGCCTCCGCGATGATCTACCGCTTCGTCCCCGGCTTCGGCGACGAGATCGCCGCCTCCCGCGACAACCGCCTCCACCGCGCCGGCGAGAACGCGGCCGCCGCCGTCATCTCCTCCCCCGCCTCCCTCGTCTCCCAGGGCATCAAGACCCACAGCACCCGCGACAGCGGAGGCGGAGGCGGCACACAGGCGGCCCGACCCGCCAACCCCGTCTCCGGCGGCATGGCCGCCCACAGCAGCCGCGGCGGAGGCGGCTCCACCGGCGGCGGCTCCACGCCCCCACCCCGTAGCAGCAGTCCCACCGCGGGTACCCCGCACAGCAACCGCAAGAACTCTGGAGGTGCAGGGCGTTGACGACCCAGTCCCAGCCGGTCGCGCCCCGCCGCACGTATCTCGTCGGCCGCGCCCGGCCCAACGCGATCGTCGGCAAGAACCGCGAGACCGGCGAGATCGCCCTGATCATCGTCGGCGCCTTCCTCGGCATGATGAGCGGACTCCTCGTCCCCGCCCTCCCCCTGCGCATCGCGCTCCTCGCGGGCCTGCCCATGCTCGCGATCGCCGCCGTGTACCTCCCGTACAAGCACCGCACCTTCTACAAGTGGTTCGAGATCAACCGCAGCTACAAGCGGATGCTCAAGCGCGGCACCACCTACCGTTCCGTCGCCTCCGAGGCCGGCACCCGCCTCGACGGCCGCGAGGTCGAGGTCGGCCCGCCCCCCGGCATCGGCGGCGTCGGCTGGCTCGCCGCCCCCTTCGGCCCCGACGAGATCGCCGTCCTCCTGCACGCCGACCGCCGCACCGTCACCGCCGCCATCGAGATCGAGGGCCCCGGCGTCGGCCTGCGCGACAGCGAGGACCAGGAGGCCCTCGTCGACCGCTTCGGCACCCTCCTCAAGCACGTCGCCAACGGCGACGGCTTCGTCACCCGCCTCCAGATGCTCGCCCGCACCCTCCCCGCCGACCCCGACGCCCACGCCAAGGACGTCGCCCAGCGCGGAGACACCCAGGCCCCCGCCTGGCTCCAGGAGTCCTACGACCAGCTCCAGTCCATGGTCTCCACCTCCAGCGAGCAGCACCGCGCCTACCTCGTCGCCTGCATGCACTACACCCGCGAGCTCGCCGCCGAGGCCAACGCCATGGCCCGCGCCGCCCGCCACGCCTCCGGCGCCCGCAAGCTCGACCGCGACGCCGGCCTCGCCGTCGTCATGGCCCGCGAACTCACCGACATCTGCGCCCGCCTCGCCGAGGCCGACATCCGTGTCCGCCAGCCCCTCGGCCAGTCCCGCCTGGCGTCCCTCGTGCACTCCATGTACGACCCGGACCACCCCATCGACCACATCCAGGCCATGACGAAGCGGAACGCCTGGCCCGCCGAACTCGACGCGATGGAACCGACGTACCTCCAGGCCAAGACCCGCGAGTCCTCCACCCGCGCCCCCTGGTGCCACGCCACGGCCTGGGTGAAGGAGTGGCCGATGACCCCCGTCGGCGTCAACTTCCTCGCCCCGCTCCTCGTCCACACCCCCGACGTCATCCGCACGGTCGCCGTCACCATGGACCTGGAGCCCACCGAGGTCGCCATCGAGCGCATGCTCACCGAGAAGACCAACGACGAGGCCGACGCCAGCCGCGCCGCCAAGATGAACCGCACGGTCGACCCCCGCGACATCGCCGCCCACGGCCGGCTCGACCAGCGGGGTGAAGATCTCGCCAGCGGCGCGGCAGGAGTGAACCTCGTCGGGTACATCACGGTGTCGTCGCGTTCGCCCGAGGCCCTCGCCCGGGACAAGCGCACGATCAGGGCCTCCGCCGGCAAGTCGTATCTGAAGCTGGAGTGGTGCGACCGCGAGCACCACCGGGCCTTTGTGAACACCCTGCCGTTCGCGACCGGCATCCGCCGCTAGGGCCGAAGGGGCACAGACCCATGCGAGACCCGCTGTCCGTCCTCACCGACGCCTTCACCGCCTTCCTCTTCGGGAAGGTGGAGACGACCCGCCTGCCCGTCCGCACCTCCACCGGGCAGGCCCAGGCCGTCTACCTGCCGACCGCCGCGCCCGGCCTCGGCGACTCCGGCGTCATCATCGGCCGCGAGGTCTACAGCGGCAAGGGCTACATCTACGACCCCTTCCAGCTGTACGGGCAACAGCTCCCCGCCCCGCACTGGCTGGTCCTGGGCGAGTCCGGCAACGGCAAGTCGGCCCTGGAGAAGACCTACGTCCTCCGCCAGCTCCGCTTCCGCGACCGGCAGGTCGTCGTCCTCGACGCCCAGGGCGAGGACGGCGTCGGCGAATGGAACCTCATCGCCCAGGAGCTGGGGATAACCCCCATCCGCCTGGACCCGATGGTCGCCAACGACGCCGGCATCCGCCTCAACCCCCTCGACCCCTCGATCACCACCACGGGCCAGCTGGCCCTCCTCCGCACCATCATCGAGGTGGCGATGGGCCACGGCCTCGACGAGCGCTCCGGCTTCGCGCTCAAGGTCGCCCACGCGTACGTCACCGAGCACACCACCGACCGCCAGCCGATCCTCACCGACATCGTCGAGCGCCTGCGCCACCCGGAGGCCGAGTCGGCCGAGGCGATGAACGTCGACATAGACGATGTACGGGCCTGGGGCCTGGACGTCGCCCTCGTCCTGGACCGCCTGGTCGACGGCGACCTCAGGGGCATGTTCGACGGCCCGACCACGGTCGGCATCGACCTCGACGCCCCGCTCATCGTCTTCGACCTCTCCCACATCGACCGCAACTCCATCGCCATGCCCATCCTCATGGCGATCGTCGGCGTCTGGCTGGAACACACCTGGATCCGCCCCGACCGGAAGAAGCGCATCTTCCTGGTCGAGGAGGCCTGGCACATCATCAACAGCCCCTTCGTGGCCCAGCTGTTCCAGCGGCTCCTGAAGTTCGGCCGCCGCCTCGGCCTGTCCTTCGTCGCCGTCGTCCACCACCTGTCGGACGTGGTCGACGGAGCAGCGGCGAAAGAAGCGGCGGCGATCCTCAAGATGGCCTCCACCCGGACCATCTACGCCCAGAAGGCCGACGAGGCACGCAACACCGGCCGCGTCCTCGGCCTGCCCCGCTGGGCGGTCGAGATCATCCCGACCCTCACCCCCGGCATCGCCGTCTGGGACGTCAACGGCAACGTGCAGGTGGTCAAACACCTCATCACCGAGAAGGAACGCCCGCTCGTCTACACCGACCGCGCCATGACGGAGTCCTCCGTCACGGACCCGGAACTGGAGTGGGAGACCGAACAGCGGGCCATCCTCATCGAGCAGCAGATGAACGGCACTTCGCAGTCGACGGTGGCGTAGATGGAACCGGAACGGAAGGGAGGAGGGGGAGGGATCTCCGACGGGCTGCTCCTCAGCCTGTTCGCCCTCCTCCTCGGCCTCACGCTCCTGGTGTGGACGGCGACCGGCCTCGCGGGCCTCCTCGCCCACGGCGCCTGGCCGCAGAACGTCGCCTTCACCGGCACCCCCTCGGCCCTCCGCTCCCTGGCGACGGCCCCGACGGACCTCCCGTCGGCCTGGCCGACCACCCCGCCGAACCAGCTCTCGGGATACGGCCTCTTCTGGGGCCTGCTGATCGGCGAGGCGATGATCTCCATGGTCCTCGCCGTCTTCGCCCTCGGCACCCTGACCCGCTGGCGCGCGGTCCGCGCGAATCGAAAGGCGGGGGCGTACGACGCAACGCCGCATCCGGTACGGGAGGAGGCGGCTGTACGGAAGGACGCGACCGTACGGAAGGACGCGGGGCTACGGGACGAGCCGACCACACCCCCGGCCCCACGCCGCCCGACGGAGGAGCACCCCCCGACGACACCGGCGACGGCCCCACCAGTGGCCCCATCAATGGCCGCACCGGTGACCCAACCGGTCACCCCATCCCCCTCCCCCTCCCCCATAACCACCCCCGGCACCGTCTACGGCCCCCCGGAGACCCGCCGACCGGCCGCCGTGCAGACGATCCTGGACGCGGAGGGCCCGGTCCTGGTCGTCACCTCGGACCCCGCCGTCTGGTCCTCGACGAAGGACGCGCGCGGCAAACTCGGCCCGGTCCTGGTCCACGACCCCGGCCACCTCTGCGACACCCCCGCCCGGCTCCACTGGTCGCCGGCCGAGCACTGCGAGGACCCGGCGGTGGCGCAGGAACGCGCGATCGCCCTGCTCGCCCCCGTACGCCCGCACTCCCGCCTGGACGCGGCCACCGCCGACACCGCGGAGACCCTGCTGCGCTGCTGGCTGCACGCCGCGGCCGTCGACGGCCGGCCGTTCCGGCAGGTCCACCGCTGGGCGCAGGGCGCGGGCGCCCACGAGCCCGTACGCATCCTCCGCAGCCACCCGAAGGCCGCCTCGGGCCTGGCGGGCCTCCTGGAGTCGGCGCTCACCGCGCACCCCGAAACCCGCCGCATGGCCCAGGAACTGACGGCCCGTGCGCTGGAGGCCCTCTCCTCGATCCACATCAGGGAGGCGTGCGTACCTAATCGAACTGATTCGCTGGCGCTCGCATCTTTCCTCGCCGAAGGGGGCACGCTCTACGTGGTGGGCGAGGCGATCGAGGACCCCCGCACCCACCCCGGCGCGATGCCGCTCCTCACGGCCCTCGCCGCAAGCGTGGTCGAGCACGGCCGCCGCATGGCCGCACGGTCATCCGACGGTCGGCTCGACCCACCACTGACCCTCGTCCTCGAAGACGTGGCCGCGGTGGCCCCCCTCCCCCAGCTCCCGGACCTCCTGACGGCGGGCCACCACCAGGGACTCCCGACCCTGGCCCTGATGCGCTCAGAAGAACAGGCCAAGAGCCGCTGGCGGGACGGCGCCCCTAGCCGCGCCTAGGCTCCCGCGCCTGAACCCCCACCCACCGAAGGCCGCACCAACTCGAACTCCAGCTCCTGCGCGACGTCGTCCCCCGGCACGGCGACCCGATCCCCCGTGGCAACGAACCCGAACCGCCGATAGAACGCGGCCGCCCGCCCGTTCTCCTCGTGCACATACAGCCGCACCCGCTCGACCACCGGCTCGGACAGCGACCACGACCACTCCACCCCCGCCCGGAACAGCGCGTCGATGACCCCCGTCCCGCGCGCCTCGGGCCGTACGTACACCGCGACGATGTGCGTCTGCTCGGTCGACGCCGCCTCACCGAACCGCACCTCGTCCGAGGGCCGTTCCAGGAGCAGCGAGATCGTGCCGGCCCAGCGGCCGTCCGGCCCCTCGGCCACGAACTGCCGCACCTTCCCGTCGCCGCTCTCGGACGCGCCCTCCGCCCGCTCCTTCCAGAAGGCGTCGGGCCGCTCGACGGCCGCCTCGTACGTGTCGAGGAAGGCCAGGTGCGCGATCGGGTCCTGGAGGGCGGCCAGCCGGATCTCGCGGGTCTTCTCCCACTCGTCGGCGCGGATGGTGCGTATCGAATAGTCCATGCCGTGATCCTGACGAGCCCCGCACCCTCCTGACAAGGCGATTTCCTCCTCCGTAGTACCGGAGTACGACCCACGCCCACCCCAGGTCCGACGCGCGGCCCGCCCGCCATGGGGATGATGACGGGATGACCACGGAGGAGACCCCGCAGCCGCCGCCCGCCACCACGGCCCCGAGCCGGCACGCCCAGCGTCTCCTCGCCCGCGTACGGGCCTTCGACCCGCGCCACCCCTGGGTGTGGGACGCCACGGTGACCGTCTCCTGGACGGTCGCGGCCCTCGTGGACGCCGACGGCGGCTGGCTGACCACCGCCGTCGACCCGTCCGTCCCGGTCTGGCTCGTGGCCACCCTGTCCGTGGCCCTCTCCGTGCCGCTGTACTGGCGCCGGCGCCACCCGACGGCCGTCCTGGCGGTGATGGCCTGCGCGGCCCTGGTCGCCGACGCCTCGGGGGCCTTCCTCCAGTCCGCGTACCTCCAGATGCTCCCGGTCTTCCACATCGCGCTCAGCCGCCCGCCGCGCGCGCTCCCGTGGGCCCTGGCCCTGATCCTGCCGCCGCTCGTGACGGGAGCGGTCCGCTTCCCCTCGGGTGCCGTGGACCAGCGGGTCGTCCCCGCCCTGTGGGCGTACGCCCTGGCCGCCCTCCTCGGCATCGCGGTCCGCTCCCGCAGGGACGAACGCGCCCACGAGGTCCGCCTGGCCGCCACCGCCGAACGCGCCCGTATCGCGCGCGAGATGCACGACACCATCGGCCACAACCTGTCCGTCATCACCGGCCTGGCGGACGGCGGCCGGTACGCGGCGGCGAAGAACCCCGAGCGAGCCGCCCAGGCCCTCGAAGCCATCGGTACGACGAGCCGCCAGGCCCTCGCCGAACTCCGCCGGCTCCTCAGCGTCCTCCACGACGAGGACGCCGAGGGCCCCGAGGAGGCGACCCGCACCCCGCAACCGACCCTGACCGACCTGGAACGCCTGATCGCGGGCGTACGGAAAGCGGGTCTACCGGTCAGGGCCGAGTTGCCCCCGGCCGGGCGACCCGCGCTCTCCGCCGGCGCCCAACTGACGGTCTACCGCGTGCTCCAGGAAGCCCTGACGAACACACTGAAGCACGCGGGCCCCGGCGCGACGGCGTCCGTCCGCCTCTCGTACGGCCCCGGGGCCCTGGAGTTGGCCGTCACCGACACCGGCACCCGGTCGGCCATGCCCGGCCGGGGCCAGGGCATCACCGGAATGCGCGAGCGCGCGGCCCACTACGACGGCACACTCGAGACCGGCCCGCTGCCGACCGGCGGCTGGCGGGTCGCACTCCGCATCCCCCTGGAGGACTCGCCCTCGTGACGACCGTACTCATCGCCGACGACCAGCCGATGCAGCGCCTCGGCTTCCGCATGCTCCTCGAGAGCCAGGACGACATGACGGTCGTCGGCGAGGCGTCGAACGGCACCGAGGCGATCCACCTGGTCGACCGGCACCACCCGGACGTCGTCCTGATGGACATCCGGATGCCCGGCCTGGACGGCATCGAGGCCACGCGCCGCGTCGTCGCCACGGGCGCCCGCACCCGGATCCTGATCGTCACGACCTTCGACCTCGACGAGTACGCGTACGACGGCCTCCGCGCCGGCGCGAGCGGCTTCCTGGTGAAGGACGCCCAGCCGGAAGAACTCCTCGCGGGCATCCGCGCGGTGGCCGCCGGCGACGCGGTCGTCGCCCCGAGCCTCACCCGCCGCCTCCTGGACACCTACATCCACCACCTTCCGGCGCCCGCGACCGCCCCACGCCCGGAGGAAGACCCCCGTCTCGCGCCCCTCACGGACCGGGAGCGCGAGATCCTCACCGTCATCGGCAAGGGCTGGAGCAACGCGGAGATCGGGGAACGCCTCCACCTGGCGGAATCCACGGTGAAGACCCACGTGGGCCGAGTCCTCGCCAAGACCGGCACCCGCGACCGCGTCCAGGCGGTGATCCTGGCCTACGACACGGGCCTGGTGACCCCGGCGCCGTGACCCCGCGAAATCCCCAGAACGCAAAAATGCCTCAACCCCCGGACAAGGTCCGGGGGTTGAGGCTAAAAATTGTTCGGCGGCGTCCTACTCTCCCACAGGGTCCCCCCT